>CAZHQS010000074.1:0-8626 GCA_964534545.1 Candidatus Hydrothermarchaeota archaeon | reverse complement strand
GCATCAGGAAGCCGTCGATCTCCGATTCGTTGTCATAGAACCATACCGGGAACCTCCCGGCCATCCTGTAGGGCTGGGCTCCATCGCCCACGGCAGCGGACCAGTTGTACCTGCTCCTGAACCGGTTGAAGACTGCCAGTGAGGTCTGCTGGCGGGTCTGTCCCCAGAGCCGGTCCACGGTAATCCCGGCCTCTTCCAGTCCGGTCACGTATTCCCCGACCACGGCCATGGGACCCCCGATCACGATTACCTCAGCAGGTTCCGCCTCCTGGATGGTGTCCAGGACGGACTGTTCAAACTCGCCCCATGTGGTCTTGACGATGGTTGCCTCGTTCTCCTCTGCCACTGCCTCCGCCACCGCACAGTCGGCATGGTTGTCCGACACAAGGATTATGGGACTCCCGGTATCGGCTGCTACCTGGGAAAGACCCAAGAGCAGGATAACGGAAAGTACCGTCAATACATTTCTCATTTATATCACCCCACGGAATCTATTTTGTCTTTCATAGGATTTATATTTATAGAAGGGGGATCTGTCCCCCTTCAGTTACCCCTCGGCCCCCTCCCATAGGCGCAGCCACCGCCACCGCAGCCACGGCCCCTGCCGTAGCCGCCGCAGCCCTGGCCAGCGTTGTCGCAGATGCCGTCGCCGTCCTCATCAACGAAGCCGGTTCCGCATCCGCCCCCACCGCAGTAGCCCGTTCCGTAGTTGTCGCAGATGCCGTCGCCGTCCGCGTCAACGAATCCAGGCCCATTGCAGTAGGGAGGTGTTGCTGTAGTCGTTGCCTCGTCCCCTGTATCCGAATATGCGCTCCCTATAAAGAGCGCAAAGGCCAAGAGGCCGAGGATTGCGATATTCTTGTTCATTTCTATCACCTCGGTCATTATTATGGCAGGGCCACAGGATAGATTTTGCCACACGGACCGAGGTTTTCCGGTGGATGAATTTCATTCAAAAAGCGTTCAATGTGGCCAGGACCGTCCAAAAAACTTATCAAAGGAAAATTGAGGTTTTAAAACCCACAAACCGTCCTACTGAATCTTTATTAATGAAAACAACGGGGCTGATGATAGAAAAAAATCCTGATTGACGTACCGTTAGGGGATGCACATGAAGGGGAATTCAGGTAAGCCAAAGGCCGTTCTTGCCGCGCCAAGGGGGTGGGGAAAACCCACCTAACCGCCTTTAACGCTCCCTGTCATCCTTTGCCATGTCCACCTAGGGCTTCTAAATAACAAGCATTTTTTTATACCCCCTACTGCCATATCCATCCCCATGCTCGCGGACCGATACCTGGAGGAGAAGGGCATCGAATTCAGCCTCGTGGAGCAGGAGTGTGCCACCTTCCGCTGCATCGATTCTGCAGATGCCAGGGGTGTCTCTACAAAGCAAATAGTAAAGAGCATGGTGGTTGAGGCCGGTGGTTCCTACTATCAGTGCCTCCTCCCGGGTCACCTGGAGGTGGACAGGGAAAAACTCACCGCCCTCATAGGCCCCTTCGAGATGGCGGAGGAGTCAGACCTGGAGCGCCTCACCGGCCAGACCGTCGGCACGGTCCATCCCTTCGCTGGCAACCTGGAGAGGCTTCTAGATAAGAGGGTCCTGGAGAACGAGGAACTCTCCTTCACCACAGGAGACCCCACCCGGGGGATAGTCATCTCCAAGGATGCCTTCCTGGAGGCTCTATCGGACCTTGGTTTCAGGGAGGTGGATATCTGCGCCGATCCAGAGGATCATTATAGGGAGATTGCCGAGGGCCTTGGCATCCAAGTCCACGACGCCGAATTCCTGGTGGCATCCGAGGGCATCGGCTATTTTGAAAGGCTCCTGGAGGACCTGGAGGCCGAAGGGGCAATGGGATGGTTCCGGTTCCTGGTGCGTATGGCCGCCTCCAAGGGGAAGGACTACGAGGTGGTCCCTCCGGAATGGCTGGCCAAAGTCGCCACCTCCGGGCTTACTGACTACGCCAAAAAGGACCTCATCCTGAAGGCCATAGAAACCGGAAAGGAGCCCGAGATAGAAGAGAGGACCGCCGATGCTGTCAAGATTATTGAGCAGGTCCTGGAGGAGAACCCGAAGGCCGTGGAGCAGTACCGGGCAGGGGACCAGAAGGTTCTGAACTTCCTGGTGGGCCAGGGCATGAGGCTCTCCAGGGGGGCACTGGATCCCAAGGAGCTGAGGGAGGCAATTGTTAAACGCCTCCAATTGGAATGATCAAGGCGGTAAACCTGACGCCCCGCTACCAGTACCGGAAGCCAGCAAGGTCGACCCTTATGACCACGAATTTTGCCAGGAAGATGTTCCCGTGGTGGTCCTCGAAGGAGGGATACTTCTTCAGGTACTTCTCCTTTATGTACCCCATGTCGAACTTGTCCTCAATTATTTCTGCGGTGCCCCAACCCACAAAGGCCTTGTGATTGCCGCCCATCTCGTTGTAAACCGCCACCGCCACCCTGTTGTTCTCCTCGATGTTCTTCACCTTCTTCGAGTTGCGGTCAGTTACGATAAAGAAGGTGTTTTCTCCATAAACATACCCCACCGGTACCACGTGAGGCATCCCGTCGGCGTCGGAGGTGGCAAGGCTCAGCAACCTATTCTCTCTCAGGAACATTGGTATCCCAATTGGAGCCCAATATATTTAATAATATCTTTAAATGAAGGGAGAGCGATGACCAGCAACACCCTGAAACTCATTATCCTGTTGGGCGGTGCCCTCGTGGCCTACTTACTTTTCGAACTGGGGTACAGATTTTTCAGGAAGGAAGAGAAGGGATCTGGGGGGAATAACGGCCATGGAGGTGAAGATGAATGGGACATGGTTTACAGGGAGTATATGCCTGGAGAAATCCCCTGGGAGGCCAGAAAACCGGATGAGGGTCTGGTGGCTGTAGTCGAGGGAGGGAAAGTCAAGAAGGGACGGGCCCTCGACCTGGGCTCCGGTCTGGGCACCCAGGCCCTTTATCTCGCCAAGAAGGGGTTCAAGGTCTCAGGGATAGACCTGTCCCCCACGGCCGTGGAGATCGCCAACAAGAGGGCTGAACTGGAGGGGCTGGACTGCTCCTTCCTCCAGGGAAACGCCCTGGACCTCCCCTACCCCGATGGGTCCTTTGACTTCGTCTTTGACAGGGGATGTTTCCACCACATACCCGAGGAAGACAGGGAGGGGTACGTCCGAAGTGTCAGAAGGGTCCTGAAAAAGGGCGGCAGGTATTTCATGGAGTGCTTCAGCTACAGGAATGGTTCGGCATGGAACCATTTCACCCCCGGCCAAATCGAGGAGTATTTCAGGCCCTACTTCAAGATATTGAGTATTGAGGACGGGTCCTTCAAGGAGCCCAGAACGGGTCACGTCCTCCATGTTTTGAGAAATCTAATGGAAAAATGACCTCCCTCACCGCACATACTCCACGAAGACATCCTCCAGGGTGGGCGCCCCCCCGGTCCACCCTGAGTCTGCTTTAAGCCCTTCCTTCAGTTCCTCCAGGGTTCCCACTGCAGCGAACCTCCCCCGGCTCATGATGGCCATCCGGTCGCAGAGTATCTCTGCCTCCTCAAGGTAGTGGGTGCAGATGATGATGGTCCGTGTGCCCTTCTGGCCTGCAATGAAGTCCCGCAGGGACCTGGCCGTGGCCGGGTCCAGCCCCATGGTGGGTTCGTCGAAGATGAGGACCTCCGGGTCGTGTAAAAGCCCCCGGGCGATCCCCAGCCGCTGGCGCATGCCCTTGGAGAAGGTAGATATCCTGGATTCCGCCCGCTCCAGGAGGCCCACCCTGGCCAGGAGGGGGTCGATTTGGGGGTTCTCAACGTCATAGAGATCGGCGAAGTACCGCAAAAGCTCCCTGGGGGTCATGCGCCCATAGAGGCTGGGCTCCTCAGGGATGTAGCCTATGAGGGCCTTGGCCTTGATGGGCTCCCTGGCCATGTCATACCCACCTATTACCACCTTCCCATCACTTGGATGGAGGACCCCGCAGAGCATCCGGAGCAGGGTGGTCTTCCCGGCACCGTTTGGGCCCAGGATCCCGAAGAGTTCACCTCTTTCTACCCGGAAACCCACTCCATCCACTGCCGTGAGGGAGCCAAATCGCTTGACAAGGGATGAAACCTCGATCATCGGTTTTCTAAAGGATTATTAACAAAGATAAATGCCTCAGGGCTCATAGGGCTCATCACGGATCAGGTCGCCCATCATTCATCATCGGCATATAAGGGATATAAGATAACGTAGGAAAAACCTAAAATGCAGGATGGACACATACACCAAAGCGAGGTCGATAGATTGAAGCGGGTAATCTTTGTCTGTATAGGAAACTCCGGCAGGAGTATCATGGCTGAGGCCATCTTCAACTCCATGGCCCCCGAGGGCTGGGTGGCGGAAAGCGGGGGCACAAGACCGGCCAGAGAGATATCAAAGGAGGCCCTCCAGGTCCTGGGGGAGATGGGAGTGGAAGTGAAGAAGGAGCACCCCACCTTTGTTGATCCAGTGTATACCCGCCAGATTGACATCGGCATCACCATGGGCTGCGGCGTCGAGTCCCAGGGCTGCCCCGTGGTTCTTACAAAGCACAAGGAGGACTGGAGCCTCCCCGACCCCAAGGGCTTCTCCATAGAAAAGTTCCGGCTGGTAAGGGACGAGATAAAGGAGAGGGTGGAGGGCCTCATCGAAGAAATCAGGGCCGGGAAGTTCGAGTAAGGACCTTCTGGGCTATATAATCTATATAGGATATATATTTTATATGCAAAAACTATAAACCGTGGGGGCATTGAATCCCCTATCATGCGCCTCCTTGTTGCAATAGATGGATCGGATTGCTCCCTTCGAGCGGCTGATTTTGCAGCAAAACTGGCGGCGGAAAGCAGGTCATCCCTGACCATCCTCAATGTCATCCCCCAGGTAAAGACCGACACGGAAGACCTGATAATCCTCATGAAGGAAGAGCTGGGAACTCCCGAAAAGGCAGGGAAGAAGTACCTCGCAAGGGCCGAGGAAGCGGCCAAAGCCCATGGGGTTTCCCCTAAGCTCCTTCTGAAGGAGGGGGACCCGGTGACGGTCATTCTAGATGAATCAGAGGGCTTTGACATGATAATCGCTGGGACCCATGGGAGGGGGAAGGTAGAAAAGATCCTCCTGGGGAGCATCTCCACGGGCCTGATTCACAGATCCAAGATCCCCGTGACCGTGGTGCACTGAGGTGGGACCATGGGAGTCGAGGCCAATCCAATAACCCTGACATGGATGGGGGGTATTGGCATGGCCTCCCTCATCGCCTCCTATCTCCTGATAAACGAGAGGACCCGGAGGTGGTCTGACAAGAGGATCGTCCTGGTCTCTCTGGCCATCTCCCTGTCCCTGGTCATCTCGGGCCTGCGCATATCCGGAATGGTATAGGTGAGATCTTGATCGAGGTAACCTTCTTTGCTGCCCTTGTCCTTGTAGTGGGCTTCTACATGGCCTGGAACGTGGGAGCCAACGACGTGGCCAACGCCATGGGGACCTCGGTGGGCTCCAGGGCCATCACCATCAGACAGGCCATATTAATCGCGGCGGTCTTCGAGTTCTCGGGGGCGGTCCTCTTCGGCAAGCACGTGACCGACACCATAAGGAAGGGCATCGTGGACCCCTCGGCCATCTCCGACCCCATGGTCATTGCCTTCGGGGCCTTCTCCGCCATCCTGGCCGCCGGCCTATGGATAACCTTCGCCACCTGGAAGGGCCTCCCTGTCTCCACCACCCACAGCGTGGTCGGTGCCATGACCGGTTTTGGGATTGTAGCCGGTGGATGGGGGGTGGTCAACTGGGCCAAGATGGGCAAGATCGTGGCCAGCTGGGTGGTATCCCCCATCGTCGGAGGCATAGTCGCCTTCATCACCTTCAGCCTCTTCCGGCACTTCGTCATCAGGAACTATCCCGACAGGGCGCGCCTTGAAAGGGTCTTTGCCTACTTCCAGCTCATGACCGCCTCCTTTGTGGCCTTCGCCCACGGCTCCAACGACGTGGCCAATGCCATCGGACCGGTGGCGGCCGCCCTGGAGTTCAGCAAGGAGGGGGCCACCGTGGCCTCCAAGGTCCCGGTGCCCATATGGCTTCTGGCCTTCGGCGGGGCGGGCATCGTGGTTGGCCTTGCCACCTGGGGATACCGGGTCATGGCCACCATCGGCGAGAGGGTGACGGAGATCACCCCCACCAGGGGTTTCTGCGCCGAGTTCGCCACCGCCAGCGTGGTCCTGGCCAACTCCCAGATTGGTCTTCCCATCTCCACCACCCACACCCTGGTGGGCTCCGTCATCGGCGTGGGAATGGCCCGGGGGATCAAGGCATTAAATTTAAGAATCATCATGGACATAATGTCCTCCTGGATCGCTACGGTGCCCATTGCGGCCATACTGGCCGGGGCCACCTTCAAGATCCTGATGATAGTGAGGTGAAAGATGAGAAGCATAGCTGGGCTTTTTGCGGAATCCCCCTTCAAACCCCTCCAGGAGCACGCCATGATAGTGAAGCAGTGCGCAGACCTCCTGAGGGAGTGTGTTACCGAGTATGCGGAGGAGGACTTCGAACAGGCCGAGGAGACCGTCCTCCAAATATCAAGGCTGGAGCACGAGGCGGACAAGATAAAGACCTACATAAGGGAGAACATGCCCCGCAGCATCATGATGCCGGTGGACAGGGGGGACCTCCTGGATTATCTGAGGGAGCAGGACCACGTATCTGATACCATCGAGGCTGTGGCCCTCACCATGAGCCTGAGGCGGACAAAACTCCCTGCCTCCCTGAAGAAGGATCTCCAGGACCTGACCAGAAAGGTATGCGACGTGGTGGACATTGTGCCTCTGGCCATGAAGGCCATGAACGAGCTCCTGGACCAGACCTTCCTGAGGAAGAAGGAGACCCGTGTGGAGGAGTACGTCTCTCTCCTGAACGAGAAGGAGCAGCTGACAGACGTCCTGGAGCTGAAGATGAGGCAGTACCTCTACGATCTGGAGGCCAACCTGTCCTTTGCCGAGTTCTACCACATAATGACCATCGTGAAACTGCTGGCCCAAACCGCAGACCATGCCGAGAACTGCGGCGACCGGATAAGATTGATGATAGCAAAAAGATGAGAGAGGTGTGATGAAAGATGATGGAGCCAAAGACCGAGGTTATCATGATAGGCCATGTCCTGGAGAAGGAGATCGTTTTCAAGCTCTATGAGGCCATTAAGGACATGGACGTGGACGTAAAACACTGCGAGGTATCCTTCACTACCCTGAAGGAGGGCATCGAGGAGAGGAAGCCCTCCACCATGAGGTTCTACCTGGTGGGTTCCGAGAAGGACCGAAAGAAGGCCATTAAAAAAATAGAGGACCTGGCAGAGGAGAACGACTGCGGCATCGAGACCATAGACTACGAGAAGATGTGGAAGAAGAGGTAGATAAATCAAAGTAGGATTGTCGCTCCCACTGCTGTGAGTACAAAGACGGCTTCCACCGACCACACCGCCGTGACCACTTCTTTCTCACCCATGGGGCGCCACCTCAAAAATAGCCGGGGGAGGGAGAGGTTGCCGCCTTCCGGGACATAGAGTCTGCCCTTTTTCACCTCAGTTGGCTTCTGGGCCTCCCGGGTCATTATACCAGCCGTGGCGAATTTCAGGCCGGCGTCAATGATGTAAGGCATGAATATGATGAGGCCGGCAAGGAAGGCCCTGGCATGGAAGATGCAGGGCACCAGGACCGCCCCGATGATGAGGGTCCCCACGTCCCCGGGAAAGATGGTGGCGGGGTATCTGTTGCAATAGAGGAAGGCCAGGAGGGCCGAGGCCAAGGTGAGGGAGGCCACCAGGGCCGGATAATCACCGTGGATATAGGATACGGAGGCGATTCCGAGGGCGGCTATGGCCCCTGTCCCGATCTCCAGGCCGTTGAAGCCGGCCAGCATGTTGGTGAAGTTCACCCCTGCCATGAAGGCAAGGGCGAAGATGAGGACCAGAGTTGTCCCGTCGCTGATACCCCCGGTTATGGGGGTCCACCATGCCAGGGCCGCCCCCAGGAGGAGGAACCCGGGGAGCTTTACGGCAGCCGATAGCCGTCTGACCCTGTCGATTATGCCCAGAAGCCCCATTAGAAAGGCCGCCAGGGCCACCGACTGGAGCCAGGGGTCCCGGGTTAGAGCAGAGTAGGTAAAGGTGATAACAACGAAAGAGGCCCAGACGGCGATGCCCCCGTTCTCGGGTATCTCTGGCCGTCCCTCCTTGTGGAGGTCCCGACCCACGTAACCCCGCCTCTTCATGAAGTCGCCCACATAGGGCACGGATACCAGGGCGGAAAGGAAGGCCAGGATAGAAAGACCCAGGATAACCTCCAGCATGGATGAAATCCTTTTCCGGCGCCTACAAATACCTTTTCCAAAAGGATTTAGGAAGGGCCATTCTCTCTTTGTATTCAGGACGAGATAAAACTGTATGCAAATCGAGGGGATATTGCTTCTTACACACAAAGAAGCATATGACCCTCCTGCCTATTGAATGGTGGGGGGCCGATTTATGCTTTGTAATACAGTAAAAAATCTTCTACCATACGTAGTTTACCTAATTATTAAATTGGACAAAGCTATCGGCTAAGTCAACGATCTCTTGGTCGACC
>CAZHQS010000073.1:0-8879 GCA_964534545.1 Candidatus Hydrothermarchaeota archaeon | reverse complement strand
CCGAGAGGGCCGTAGAGAGGCTGAAGGGAGAGCTGCTTCCTGAGAACTGATTTCGCTTCTGGCCTTCAGGGTTGAGAAAACACAACTCCAGAGCTAAACATCTTTAAATCTTATGACAAATAGGAAGTAATTGCCCATGTTTGATGAAAATTCGTATCTGGCGTATGTTAGTGACCTGTTGATCAGGCATAAATGGGCAATTTTTCTTTTGTTGCTGATGTTTTTTCTCAGCAATTACATCCGGTTTTGCCTCATAACGAAACGATAATCCCCCTAGCCTTCGAACATCATCCTGGCGCTCTCCAGGGCAAACTCCTGGTGCTCCCCCACCTTCTCACTCACCGGCGCCATGTGGCCGGGATATAGGGTTTCTACTTCCAGGGCTGCGATGCGCTTCAGGGATTCCAGCATCTCGGCGTCCGAGCCCCCGAAATCCGTCCTGCCGAAGGCGCCGTCCGGGAAGAGGGTGTCCCCGGAGAAAAGTATCTTTTCGTCCTCCTCATATAGACAGATGCTCCCCGGGGTATGCCCCGGGGTGTTGAGGACCCGCAATTTCATCTCCCCCAGGTCGATGACGTCCCCCTCCTTCAGGGTACGGTCCACCTTTATCCCAGGCATATTTGACCCAGTGAGGAAGGTGGTGCGGTAGAAGGTGCCCCTCTCTGCCTCCCCTTTATCTCTTTCATGGATCAGGGTCTCCCCCTCCAGGAACCTGTTGCCGCCGCAGTGGTCGGTGTGGGCGTGGGTGTTTATGATGAGGTCGATCCTTTCTGCGGCCTTCCTGACGGCCTCCGTGAGTTCAGGCGTGGTCCCGGCACCGGTGTCGATGACCGCCACCTTCTCGTCCAGGATGACATAGACGTTGGAGTCCATGCCTTTGGAGATGAAGGGTACTACCCGGGCCATGGGATAAATAGAATATTACTTATATATAAAGGCGTCCTTAATTAGTTGTGATGAGTATGAAGGCGCTTCTCAAAAAACTCTCCGAGGCCCACGGGGTCCCGGGATCAGAGGAGGATGTCCGGGAGATCATGGCGGCGGAACTCAAAAAGAGCTGTGACGAGGTCACAACCGACAACCTGGGCAACCTCATAGCAAGGAAGGGGGAGGGCAAGCCCAGGGTCATGCTGGCGGCTCACATGGACGAGATAGGCCTCATGGTCAAGCACATCGACAAGAAGGGCTTCCTCAAGTTCACCACCATCGGGGGCTTCTATGACTCCACCATCCTGAACCAGCGGGTCCTGGTTCACTCAAAAAAGGGCAAGTATCCCGGGGTCATCGGGTCCAAACCCCCCCACCTGATGAAGGCCGAGGAGCGCAAGAAGGCCATGGAGTACAGGGACATGTTCATCGATGTTGGGATGAAGGACGACAAGGCGGCCAAGAGGGCAGGGATAAGCATCGGGGACTACGTAACCTTCGAGAGGGAGTTCGGGGAGCTCAAAGGTGGCCTTGTAACCGGAAAGGCCTTTGACGACCGCCTGGGGTGCCTGGTCCTAATCGAGATCATGAAGAGGGTTAAGGCCAAGGGAACTGTCTATGGGGTGGGGACCGTCCAGGAGGAGGTGGGTCTCAAGGGGGCCAGGACGGCTGCCTTCAGGATCAACCCGGACTATGCCCTGGCCATAGATGTAACCCTGGCAGGGGACTATCCTGGCATCAAAGAGGATGACAGTCCCTTGAAGGTCGGTGAGGGGCCCACCATCGAGATAGCCGATGCCCAGGGCAGGGGTATTATCACCCACCCCAGGGTCAAGGAACTCCTCATCTCCACCGCCGAGAAGAACAAGATCCCCTACCAGCTGGCCGTGGGGGAGGGCGGCACCACCGATGCCACCGCCATCCACTTGACCAGGGAAGGGATACCATCGGGGGTGGTCTCCATACCTGTGAGGTACGTCCACAGCCAGGTGGAGGTGGCATCCTTGAAGGATGTAAAGTATACCATCGAACTGATTGTCAAGGCCCTGGAAAAGGGAATGTAACCCTCCCCCCTTCCATAGGTCCCCCTCCTGAATAGGTCCCCGTCCCCTAGGTCTCCGCCTTGACCTTTTGGGGATACATGGCCGCTCCTCCAAGGTGGACCTCCTCTGCCCTGAAGAAGGCGGTGGCATCCCCCACCCAGCCCTGGTTATTGAAGAAATCGAATTCCACACCAATAAGCCCCAGGGCCAGGTCCAGATCACTGCGTTCCAGGACCCTCTTGATGGTGACCGTCACCTCAAAGTAGCCGAACTGTTCCAGCCACTTCCGGCACATATCCTCCAGGCCCATGGGTAGATATTCCCCCTCATCATATTATAATTTTGGTGATATTCACGACAACTGGCGGTTTACACTCACCCAAAGCTTAAATACGGTCCCACCGAAAAGATAAGGTATGGCTTTAAAGGACTATCTGGGCATTGCCCTTATAGCAGTTTTCCTCGTCTTCCCTGCCTTGATGGGGGTTTACATCGATTATCTCTGGTTTCAGGAGGTGGGCTACACCCTGGTATTCCTGAAGGTATTGAAGACGAAACTCCTTGTGGGTCTGGCTGGGGGACTCTTCTTTCTCCTCCTGGGCTATGCAAACCTCGTGGTGGCCCTTAGGAACTCTCTAAGGGCCAGGGGGGAGCCGACCACCGGGATTGGATTGACCTTCCTGGCCAAGGTGCTGGTCATCCTCTTCGCCCTGCTGATGGGCCTGGGGACCAGCGTGGTCTGGGAGACCGTTCTGAAGTTCTTCAACGCAGGGCAGTTCGGCCTGACAGACCCGATTTTCAACAGGGACATAGGCTTCTACCTCTTCATCCTGCCCTTCTACAACACCCTCCAGTCCGTCCTCCTCTTCGGCCTTGTGCTGGTCACAGGGGTTACCGCTGGATTCTACTTCCTCTACGGGGGGGCCCTCACCCGGGTCTACGAGGACGACGATGAATACTCCCAGGGGGTCCTCCGCCTGGGGATGCCGAGCATCAACAGGTCTGCCCTGGCCCACATCTCGGTCCTGGCGGGTTTCATCTTTCTGGTCCTGGCGGCGGGCTACCTCCTGGACAGATTCTCCATCCTTTACTCCGAGAGGGGTGAGGTCTTTGGTGCCGGCTACACCGACATAACCGTTTCCCTGCCCCTCTTCTCCGTCCTGGCCACCCTGTCCCTGGTGGTGGCCCTCCTCTTCTTCATGGCCGCCTGGACCCAGAGATTCTCCTGGCCGGGGGCGGGCATCGCCCTGCTTCTCCTGATAAACATCCTGGGCAACTCCGGGGCAGGTCTGGTCCAGCAGTACCAGGTGGCTCCTAATGAGTTCAACCTGGAACGGCCCTACCTGGAGAACAACATCCATTTCACCCGGCTCGCCTACGACCTGGACAGGGTCCAGGAGGTGGAGTTCCCTGCCAGATACGAGCTCACCGCCGCGGACATCGAGAACAACGCCCAGACCATAGACAACATCAGGCTCTGGGACTGGAGGCCCCTCCTGGATACCTACAAGCAGATACAGCTCATCAGGACCTACTACGACTTCGCCGACGTGGACATCGACAGGTACACCTTCGAAGGGACCTACAAACAGGTCATGCTTTCCCCCAGGGAACTGAACTACCGCCAGGTGCCGGACAAGACCTGGACCAAGGAGCACATGTTCTACACCCATGGCTACGGCCTGGCCATGAGCCCGGTGCGCAAGGTCTCCAAGGAGGGCCTGCCTGAACTCTATATAAGGGACATCCCCCCCAAATCCGACCTCTTCACCATCGAGCGGCCGGAGATATACTTCGGCGAGCTCACCGACCAGTACATCCTCGTGAAAACGACCACCGAGGAGCTCGACTACCCCAAGGGGGATAAGAACGTTCACACCACCTACCAGGGGGAGGCAGGGGTAGAGCTATCCTCCACCTTCAGGAAGGCAGCCATGGCAACAAGGTTCAACACCCTGAAGCTTCTGGTCAGCACTTCTATCAAACCCGACTCCAGGATCATATTCAGGCGCGACATCAAGGAGAGGGTCAGGACCATCGCCCCCTTCCTCCTCCTGGACTCCGACCCCTACATGGTGGTATCTGAAGGGAAGCTCTACTGGATACTGGACGGCTACACGGTATCGGACAAGTTCCCATACTCCGAACCTTCTGGGAGGATCAACTACATCCGCAACTCTGTCAAGGTCACGGTGGATGCCTATAATGGAAAAACGAACTTCTACATCGTCACCCATGAGCCTGTCATAGATACCTACGCCCGCATCTTCCCCGGCCTTTTCAAGGAGATAGACCAGATGCCGGAAGACCTGAAGAGGCACTTGAGGTACCCGGAGGATCTCTTCAAGGTCCAGGCCGAGAAGTATGCGGTCTATCACATGCAGGACCCCAGGGTCTTCTACACCAAGGAGGACGTCTATGTGGTGCCCCAGGAGATATACGAGAACTCCCAGGTGCCCATGGAGCCCTACTATCTCATCATGAAGCTCCCCGGGGAGGAGAAGGAGGAGTTCATCCTGCTTCTGCCCTTCATCCCCGTCGGCCAGCAGCGCAACAACATGATCGCCTGGATGGCTGCCAGGATGGACCCGCCCCACTACGGCGAACGGGTGGTCTATGTCTTCCCCAAGGACAAGCTGATATTTGGACCCAGCCAGATCGAGGCCAGGATCGACCAGGACCCAGATATATCCCAGCTCTTCACCCTCTGGGGCCAGGCAGGCTCGAGAATCATCAGGGGCAATCTTCTCGTGATACCCATCGAGGATTCCCTGCTCTATGTGGAGCCCATCTACATCAAGGCAGAGCAGTCCGGGGCCATCCCGGAGCTCAAGAGGGTCATCGTGGCCTTCGGCGACCAGCTTACCATGCAGGAGACCCTGGAGGAGGCCCTGGCCGTGATCTTCAAGGGGGAGGTGGAACAGCCAGCACCCGTTGAACCGGCCGGACCTGGCGAGGAGGTTACTGGGAAGACCACCCGGGAACTCATCGAGGAGGCGGTCAGGCACTATGAGCTGGCCCAGTCCCATCTCCAGAACGGCTCCTGGACCGGCTTCGGGGAGGAGATGGAGGAGATGAGAAAAATACTTGAGGAGTTACGGGGAAGATAGGTACCATGTTCCTGCTCCGGCTGTTGATAAGGCCCCTGATCATCATGCTCCTGGGGTCCACCCTGTACCTCTCCCTGAAAAAGGACAGGCGGGAGGAGGTAAGGTATTACCTGGAGTACAAGGTCCACCGCTTAAAAGAGATGGTGGAGAAGTGGTCCAACCCCTATCACAGGTAGCCGTTGAGGCCCACCTGCCTGGGCCTGCTCTTCCTTGAACCCCATTTCTTCAGGACCCTCCCGGCCTTCCTTCTGATTTGAGTCTGGACCTCCTCCAGGGGGCCCGAGGCGTCAATCACCTGGATGACATCCTCTCCCTTGGCCATGTCCAGGTAGACCTCCCTTACCCGGGCCAGGAAGTCCCTCCTCTCGAAGTACTCCCTCTCCCTCAGGGAGCTCCTCAGGGAGTTCTGGGAGGTTATCCTCTCCAGGGCCTCCTCGGGTCTTATGTCCAGGACCAGGACCAGGTCGGGCTCCAGGGCGAAGCTGTTGATGGTCCGGATCCATCCCAGGTCAAGGCCCGAGGCCCCCTGGTAGGCCAGGGAGGAGTGGAGATACCTCTCGCTGATCACCACCTTGTCTGCATCCAGGCGGTCCCTGATGACAAGGCAGTGCTCGGCCCTGTCGGCGGCGAAGAGGAGGGCCTCGGTGCGGCTGTCCAGCTCCCCTGTCTTGAGGCCCTTTCTCAACAGCAGCCCAATCTCCCCCGAGGTGGGCTCCCTGGTCAGGAAGGTGTCGAAGCCCTGCTCCTTTACCCACTTGTTCAAGAGCCTGCTCTGGGTCCCTTTCCCTGACCCGTCAATGCCCTCCAGGGTGATGAACATGGGTCTTTCTTGGTGGATGATATTATTTAATAATATCCGGTGTTAACTATTTCCCATTAATTCTAGGAATATAAGGACCAAAGGCGAGGAAATAGTTACCATGGGCTTTACGCACCTCACGGATTCAGGTGTCAGGATGGTGGAAATCTCGGACAAGGATGTGGTGAAGAGGTACGCCCGCGCCAGGGGCGCCATCCGCCTGAAAAGGGACACCATCGAGAAGATCAAGGCAGGGGAGGTGGAGAAGGGCAACGTCCTCACCACCGCCCAGGTGGCCGCCACCCTGGCCGTCAAGAGGACCCCGGACCTCATCCCCCTGTGCCATCCCATCAGCATCACCGGAGTGGAGTGCACCTTTGATGTGAAAGATGAAGAGATTGAGGCCGTCGTGGAGGTCAAAAGCGTGGGGAAGACCGGGGTGGAGATGGAGGCCCTGACCGGGGTCTCTGTGGCCCTTCTGACCATCTGGGACATGGTCAAGTCCAACGAGAAGGACCAGGACGGTCAGTACCCAGTGACCCGGATTTCTGACATCACCGTCGAGGAGAAGAGAAAGGAGGCATAATATGGACGAAAGTCCCACCACGAAGAAGCACAAGGAAGAGGCCCCGGCCCAGGTAACCGCCTGCGTCATCACCGTCTCGGACTCCAAGTTTGAGGATGGAACCAAGGACACGTCAGGCAGAATCATCATGGACCGCCTGGAGGAAGCCGGCCACACCGTCCTCTTCCACACCATCGTCCCCGATAATCCCGGAATGATCCTGGAGACAGTGGACCACCTCATGGGCAGGTACGACCCGGATATCATCATCACCACCGGGGGCACCGGCATCTCATCCAGGGACACCACCGTGGAGGCCCTGGAGTCCATCTTCGAGAAGACCATCCAGGGCTTCGGGGAATACTTCCGCAGGTTGAGTTTTGACCAGGTGGGGCCGGCCGCCATCATCAGCCGGGCCACGGCCGGGGTCTGCTCCGGGACCCTGATATTCGCCCTGCCGGGCTCGCCAAACGCAGTGAAGACGGGCATGGATATCATCGCTTCAGAGGCAGGCCACATGGTCAGGCATGCCAGGGAGTGACGGACATTGGAGATAATAGGGGTCGCATCAAGAAGGAGCAGGTCCGGGAAGACCACCGTGGTGGAAAACCTGGTGAGGGAACTCAAGGGGAGGGGGTACAGGGTAGGTACCCTTAAACATATCCCAAAGGACGATTTCACCATTGACAGTGAAGGGACAGATACATGGAAGCACGCCCGGGCCGGGGCAGAGGTGGTGGTGGCCCTCTCCAAGAACGAGGTGGCCTATATCCTCCCCTCGGACCGGGAGGTCCCCCTGGAGGACGTCATCAGGAATCTGGAGGCCGTCAGTGAACTGGACTACCTCCTGGTGGAGGGGTTCAAGAAGGCGGATATGCCCCGCATTGTCGTGGCCTCCTCGGTGGAGGAGGCCAGGGCCCTTGTGGATGATAAGACCATCGCGGTGAGCGGACTTGTGGCGGCAGAGGATGATGTTATCCTTGACCCAGGTGTCCCCGTAATTGATGCCACAAAGGATATCGCAAAGCTTGCGGACCTCATAGACAGGGAAGAAAAAAGGCTTGACCGCATCCGCAAAAGGCTCCCAGGCCTGGACTGCGGCGACTGCGGCCATCAGGACTGCGATGCCATGGCCCGGGGGATCCTGGAGGGCAGTTCTGGTTTTGCGGACTGTGTCATCCTGGCCGCCGGAAGGCCCATATCCATCCGGGTAGGGGACCGGGAGGTGCCCATGGGGGCCTTTGTCCAGAAGATGGTGAAGAACACCCTCCTGGGGATGGTGGGAAGCCTGAAGGGGACCGCCCTGATCCCGGGGGAGGTCCTGGAGATAAAGATCACCATAAGGGAGGAGGACCTGTGATAAGGGACCCCTTTGGCCGACCCCTGAAGAGTCTCAGGATATCCATCACCCCCAGGTGCAACTTCAACTGCGTCTACTGCCATCACGAGGGGATCCAGGGGGAGGGGGGAGGGGAGATGACCCCCGAAGAGATCAAGAGGATAGTAGAACTCTCCGCCAGTTTCGGGATAGAGAAGGTGAAGATCACCGGGGGTGAGCCCCTCCTGAGGGAGGACGTGGTGGAGGTGGTGGAGGGCATCTCGGGGATAAAAGGGATCCGGGAGGTCTCCATGACCACCAACGGCTACTATCTTGATGAGTTGGCCCGGGACCTCAAGGAGGCCGGCCTCCACAGGGTCAACATAAGCCTGGACACCCTCAGGCCCGAGATATTCTCCTGGATTACCAGAGGGGCCAGCCTGGAGAAGGTCCTTTCAGGGGTCTCTTCTGCCGTGGACGCCGGCCTCACGCCGGTGAAACTCAACATGGTGACCATGAAGGGAGTAAACGACTCCGAGGTCTGGGACATGATAAGGGAGTTTTCCAGGGAGGGTGTGGTCATCCAGCTCATCGAGCTCATGGTGGCGGACAAGGAGTTCTTCGACAGGTACTACTTCGAGCTTGACGAGATAGAGAGCGAGATCGAGGCCAGGGCCATTGAGACCCGGTCAAGGAAGCACATGCAGGGCCGCAGGCAGTACAGGCTCAACGGCGCCTCGGTGGAGGTGGTCAAACCCATGCACAACACGGGGTTCTGCGCCCGATGCACCAGGATGAGGATAACCGCCGACGGCAAGTTCAAGCCCTGTCTCATGCGCTCCGACAACCAGGTGGATTTCCTGACACCCATGAGGGAGGGGCGGCCGGACCACGAGCTGGAAGAGCTGTTCCTGGAGGCAGTAGAGAGAAGGGAACCCTATTTCAAGGGGGAGTGAAGGGGCGCCCCCGCCTTGCAGGGCGGCAAAGCCAGGGCTGGAGGCATTGGATGTGGGGGGAGGGAGCCGCAGGAATTGGAAAAATAGCCGAATATCCTGCGGCATTCTGGCTATGTAACATTTCCTACTTAAGATTTTCCATCGGGGCCCCTCCTCTTCTG
>CAZHQS010000072.1:0-8915 GCA_964534545.1 Candidatus Hydrothermarchaeota archaeon | reverse complement strand
CGAACCGCTCCACTATCTCCTTGTTCCTGACCTCGGGGTGGAAGAGGAGGCCGTAGACCTCGCGCCCTTTGTGCTTTATCCCCTGGACGCAGTTTTCCGATCTCGCTATCACTTCGAAATCACCGGAGGGCTCCACCGAGTAGCTGTGGAGCTCGTAGGCCTCGAAGGTACCGGAAAAGAAGGGGTTCTCCCCTGTGGTCTCTATCCTCGTCATGCCTATCTCCCGGCACTCCACCAGGAAAGACCCGAAGACCATGCCTATGACCTGCATGCCGGCGCATATCCCCAGGACGGGTATGCCAGCATCCCTTATCCAGCCGAAGCCCTCTATGTGGTCCATGTAAGCGTTGTCCTTCAGGGGGGTGCCGGAGAGGATGACCTTCTCGTAGCGGTCCGCCGTCTCCCTGTCCACCTCCGTATGGTGCCTCACCTCGTACCCGGCCGTCCCCCCGACGATGGAGGCGATGGGCAGGACGAACTCGGCAAGGGCCAGGGAGTCCTTCTTTTGGTTCATGTCCACTATCAGGATCATTTCTCCACCAGCCCGGCCTCGGTTATGATGAAGAAACCGGTGCTGCCCTCTGCCTCTATCTCGCTGCCCCGGACCTCGATGCGCTTCCTGAAGAAGGGGGCGTCCAGAACCGTCGTTTCTATCTCGCCCCCCTCCCCCGAGGGGCTTATCCCATACTTGCCCCGGCTGAGCCCTATCAGCCCCTGGATGGTCCCCCGGTCCAGCTCCCGCCCAAGCCACGACCCGTCCAGGGGGTAGGCCGATATACCAGAGATTATCACCTGGAAGCCCTCCTCCAGGAGTTCGTAGAGCATCTCCTCCTGGTCCTTCTGCCAGAGGGGGTTGAAGCACCAGAGGTCCAGCTCATCACAGATTCGCTGGACCCTTTCGGCCTGGTAGACGGACTGGATGGCCCCTGTCACCACCCCATCTATCCCGTGGCGCTCCCTGGCCTCTGCGATGGCCCTCTTCAGGTCCTCCAGCTCCTCTTCCTTTTCCCCCTTGGTCTCCACCCGGACCAGCGGCAGGCCGGCGGCCTCTGCCTGGAGGGTGGTGATCCCGATATTAGGGGTGTGGAACATATAGCTGGCCGGGTTCTCCGAGACCACGGAGATGAGACAGACCACCTCCTCCTTCTCCATGGCCTTGTAGAGGGCATAGGCCGAGTCCTTTCCCCCGGAAAAGAGCACCCCGAGCCTCATGGGATAAAATCAGCGGAGGGATTCTTATATATTTGGTGGGCCTGTTATCATAGACGAACTTTTAATGTCAATGGACGGGCCACCCCCCTCTGGTTATGAATCAGTAGTACCGGTTTTTGCCAAACCGGTGTCACTCCTCGTATAAATACGCCTTTTCCTAAAAAGTTTTTTAAAGCATGGGGATAAAAACTTCGTTTATATGGCAGATGCTGCACTCTCTTTTGAAAATCAGCTCGCCGACCTCGTGGAATGGCTCTTCATGGACATTGAGATACCCATTGGCGCCCTTTTATTGGCCCTTCTGGCCTTCATTGTCCTCCTGTTTTTCACCGCAAGGAAAAAGGATGTCTGGGCATCGGAAAAGGGTGTGGTGAACATAGACCTCCATGCTAATACGGTTTCCATTAAGATGGTGGGACCGGGGGATGCCCACGTCCCACCGGAGATAACCCCGGACATTGATACCATTGATGATATTAAAAAGGCGATTTCCGCCATCGGAAAGAAGCATAATCTCCTGACCTTGACCCTGGCTAACAGCGAAGGGCGTCCCATGGCTTCCACCAGCACCTCCCCTGACAAGGACGCCGCTGTGGCAGCCTCAGTCCTTTCATCCGTGGCGGACCAGGAGGGTGGTTGGATGGAGACAGAGGATGGTTCCCATGTAACCCGCATTATCCACAGGGAAACTCCCATCTTCGTCCATTTCAGGACCCGGGAGACGCCCAGCGACACCGTCCTTGAAGATATCCTCGAAGCCATCAAAACCGCCATAGAGCGTACCCTCCCCTAGAGGCAGTCCCATGAAAAACCTTGTCGGTTATTTCGGTGCTCTAATTCTGTTAAGTGGGATCTCCCTCCTGATCCCAGTCCCTGCAGCCCTTCTTCTGGGTGAGCAGGAGATGGTCCCTTATTTTCTGGGACCCGGCCTCGTCTCGATAGCTGTCGGATACACTATTCTGAGGCTCAAAAAAGGGGAACGTCTGGACAGGCGGGGCGCCTTTATCCTCACCGCCCTGGGCTGGCTCCTGGTGGCCTTCATCGGCGAGCTGCCCTATGTCCTAGCCCATGATGCCCTGCTGGACGGCTACTTCGAGGCCATGAGTGGCTTCACCACCACCGGGATGAGCGTCTTCACCCCCTCGGAGCTACCCAGGACACTGATCCTCTGGAGGAGCCTGACGGAGTGGATCGGGGGAATCGGAATCATCCTGGTCCTCCTGGTCATCCTCGCTCCTGCCAACGTGGCCTCTAAGCTGTATATTGCAGAGGCCCGCACCGACAGGATCGAGCCCAATATCGTGGAGACCGCCCACAGGATCTTCTACATATATCTCTACCTCACCCTCATCGGCATCCTGGCCCTCTACCTGGCCGGGGCCTCAATCTTCGATGCCGTGAACCACTCCCTCACCGCCCTGCCCACCGGTGGCTTCTCACCCTATGACGACAGCTATATGGGTATGTCCTCCATAATCAAAGTTATAACGGTGTTTTTGATGCTTCTGGGTGGGATCAGCTTTCTGGCCCATGAAAGGTGGATGAAACGGGACCTCAAAGGCCTCTTGGGGAACCTGGAGTTCCGGGTGCTGATAGGCATATCATTGCTCTTTACCGGCCTTCTAACCCTGGAGGGCATGAACCCCATGGACTCCCTCTTCCAGACGGTGTCCGCCATAACCACCTCGGGCTTTGCCAGCAAGGACATCTCGGCCTTAAGCGAGCTATCCAAGAGCTATATCATCATCATGATGAATATCGGAGGTTCCTACGGCGCCACAGCCAGCGGAATAAAGATTATCCGCTTCATCTTTCTGGTGAACGCCGTGAGGTGGTTCATCAAGAGGATCACCATGCCCTCCCGGGCCGTGATCCCCTTCAAGGTCCAGGGAAAGACCTTCTCCAGGGACGAGGTCTTCACGGTCCTTTTATTCTCCCTCCTCTACATCACATTTCTGGTGCCAAGTATCCTTATCTTCATCAAACTCGGCCACTCCTTTATGGACTCGGTCTTCATGATATCCTCGGCCCAGGGGAACAACGGCCTAGTCACCCTGACCCAGTATACGGACATCGAAAAGGTGATCATGATATTCCATATGTGGCTTGGCAGGCTCGAGATCATACCTGTCCTGGTCCTGTTCGCATCGTTGAGGAGGGAGTAAATGGAAGGTATCCTCCAGACCCTTTTCCTCCTTTTTGCCCTGACTTTGTCCCTGGCCTACCTGGCCCCCCAGGAGACCATCCTGGGCTACTCCTACAAGCTCATATACCTCCACCTGCCCCTCCTCTATGTGTCCCTCATCTCCCTTTCTCTGTGCGGGGTCTTCTCCCTGGCCTCCCTGAGGGACGAGAGGTTCTACCGCAGGTCCTTCAACGCGGGTGTTCTCGGGGTGGCCTTCGGGGTTGGGACCCTCATAACCACAGCCGCCTTCATGACCATGGCCTGGGGGGGGATCGCCTTCTCCGAGCCCAGGTTACGGGCCCTGTTGATTACCTATGGGCTCTTTTTTGTCTATCTCGGAGTCCATCGGCTAAATAGAAGAGAAGTTACCGCCTTGTATGTTATAATCGCCACCCTCCTGGCCCTCTCCACCTATTACTGCCTGGTGTACCAGACCACCTTTCAGCTACACCCCCAGGGGGTCAGCATGCCATTGAAGATGAAACTGCCCCTCTACTCATCCCTGGCGGGCTTCCTGGTGCTCTACTACTACCTCTTTGAAAAGATGGAAAAACGTTAAATAGGGAATCGTATCTGGTTGAATCGGTGATTAGTTTGGATGATGCCAAGAGCAGTCAGTGTGAAACTGTATTTCATAAAAAACTCAAGATAAAACTCAAGGAAAAGGGGAAAGAGGGCAGGATATCCTTCCTTAAAGATTACCTCGATTATACCATCAGGAAGAGCACCACCCTCTCCCCTGATTTCCCCACCTTTGTCAGGGAGATAATGGGCCTGGACGACCGGTCCGGGTGGATTCACATCACCATCTGGCACGAGAACAGTGAACTTCGGGATTTTGCCATGGAGAGGGGCTACGAGTACAGAGTGGAACACTATGATTGAGAAGGGATTCCAGATTGGAGAGGCCCTTGTCGGCGAGATGCCGGAGATTGCCCATATCGACCTCATGATCGGGCACAAAAACGGCCCTCTGGGCCAGTCCTTTGCAAACTCCCTCTCCCAGCCCAGGATGGGTCATACTCCAATCCTGGCGGTGGTGAGGCCAAATCTCCCGGTCAAGCCTGCGACCCTCATCGTTCCTAAGGTGACCTTGAGAAATCTCGAGGGGGCCGAACTCATCTTCGGTCCTGCCCAGAGCGCAGTAGCCAAGGCGGTGGCAGATTCCGTGGACGAGGGCGTGATCCCAAGGGAGGAGGTGGAGGACCTGGTGGTCATCGTATCTGTCTTCATTCATCCCCGGGGGAAGGACTACCAGCGGGTGTACCGTTACAACTATGCGGCAACAAAGCTTGCCATAAAAAGGGCCATGGAGGGCTTCCCGGATATTGATACCGTGCTGGAGGAGAAACCCAAATCCTCCCACGACATGATAGGATTCAGGATAAACAACCTGGAGCAGCCGCCCTATCTGGGTGTGGAGCTGGTCTACGACGACTGGAGGAGGGTGGAGGGCGTCCTCAGGGCCCTGCCCCGCAAGGACGGGATCATCCTCAAGGCAGGGGCTCCTCTCATCAAGAGGTATGGCATCGAGGTCTGCCAGAAGATTCACCAGATCAGGCCGGAATCTGTTCTTATCGCTGATATGAAGACCCTGGATACCGGCAACCTGGAGGCCCGGATGGCCGGGGATGCAACGGCTGATGTCATTGCCTTCTCAGGGCTGGCGCCCTTGAAGACCCAGGAGAGGTTCATTGAGGAGGCCCACAAGGTGGGTGCCCTGGCCTACATGGACACCATCAATCTGCCTGACCCGGTGGAGGTGATCAACCAGCTGAGCATAAAACCGGATATCGTGGAGCTCCAGGGGGCCGTGGACCAGGAGTTGGCCCGGAAGGTCAAGGAGGCCTGCGGGGGTGACGCCCTCATCGCCGTGGCCGGTGAGTTCGAGCAGTCCCAGCTCAATGACCTCCTGGCCTCAGGTGCGGATATCGTGATGGTGAACAGGACCATAACCTGTGCTGAGGACATGGGCAAAAAGGCCAGCCAGTACCTCCAGGAGATGGGGATCTACGAGGTGGACCAGTTCCGGATCATGACGGATTTCTAAGGCACCTCGTACTTTTCTACCGCCTTTATTGCTTCCTCCACTAGATGACGAGTAATGAAAAGGGTGGAATCCTCCACCAGGGATTTAAGACCATCTATGGTCTCTTTCCTGGATAATCTCTTTTCCCTGAAGGCCCGGAGGAGTATGCCCACGCTGCCATGAGGCTCTAAGCCAAGGTCTCTGGCCGCTTCCCTGGCGTCCAGGTCATCTACCAGAATCAGTTTTATCCCTCTTTTTTTGGCTATGCTTATCGCTTCTGCCTCCCCCAGGCCGATTTCATATTTCTCTACCAGAAGGGCAGCAAATTCCTTTTCCCCGGCGGACAGTTTTTCCTTATTATAAGACGAAATTTCCTTTTTTCCCGGGGCATCTTTCCTATCGACTTCCCCATATACTGCCTCGGGTATGAGAAGATCAAAAAGGCTCAGGGCTTTGAAAAGACCGATCTCGGAGAGATGGATTATAGGGCCAGAATCCACAACAGCCCTACCCACCATAGAGCCCCCACTCTATGTCCTCTCTCACCGCTGCCTCCAGCATCACGATGCGCTTCTTCTCCACCAGCTCCCGAACGGCGTCCCTCACTGCCTCGGACCTGTTGGAGTACCAGCCCTCCTCGATGAGCTTATCCAGCTCCAGGATGAGGCGCTTGGTCATCTTCGCCGGTACAGTCTCCATCGTATCACCATAGTATACCTTAGTGTTAACGAATTCAAGGATTTCCACCCAGTGAGCTTTCTTGCCTCGAAAAGAAATAAATAATCGATTCAACCTTTCCCTTGAAAGGACAATTTCACAGGAGTATGATTAAGCGATGAATAAATCAAACGGAAAACTCAATAACCCCCCCTATCTGGAGGTGGCCTTCGACATCCCTGACTGGAGGAGGGTGGAGGGGATCATCCGGGCCCTGCCGGACCACGAGGCCGTGGTCATCGAGGCAGGGACCCCCCTCATCAAGAGGTACGGCGTGGAGGTCTGCCGGAAGATTCATCAAATCAAGCCCGATTCCGTGGTCCTGGCCGATCTGAAGACCTTGAGCTCTGGAAAACGGGAGGCCCGGATGGCGGCCGAGGCCACCGCCGATGTGGCGGCCTACTCGGGCCTGGCGCCCATCGAGACCCAGGAGGAGTTCATCGAGGAGTGCAAAGGGGCCGGGGTGATGCCCCTTCTGGACACCATCAACCTCCACGAACCCCTCGATGTGCTGAAGAAGTTGAAGGTCAAACCCGATATAGTAGAGATCCACAGGGCCATCGACCTGGAGCTCACCGATGCCGGTTATCAGTGGGGCAACATCCCTGAAATCAAGGAGGCCATCGGCGGCGGTCTTGTGGCCGTGGCCGGGGGCATCAAGGTGCCCAAGGTGAAGGAGGCCCTTGCCTCCAAGGCAGACATCCTGGTGGTGGGAAGGGCGATAACCTGCGCCAAGGACGTCAACGGCTCGGCGACGGCGTTCTTGAAGGAGATGGGCGTCTGGTAGTTCAGGATAATGGTGGCGAGCCTCTAGGGGATAGCCTTTATCCCCTCTACCTTTTTGAATCCCCTGTCAAAGGTCAGTATCCTCTCTATCCCGTGGAGTCTCATCGCCGCAACATTCGTGCAGTCAGTGAAACTCATTTTCAGGGTTTTGAACATCTCCCATGCCACGGTGAAGGCATCTTCGTCAACCTCCAGCAATTCGACCTCTGAATCTAATATATATTCGCCAAGCTCAACCGCTGCTTTCAATCCTGTTTTGACCAATGTTACCGTTACAGTCTCGTCAAACACATAGTCAGATGTGTAAAGCTCTCCAAAGTCACCCGCGATGCCTTTCTCTATCAGTTCCACCGCTGCCTTGTGATGGGTGTCCCGTCTATTGTAATATGCCACAAACACGCAGGAGTCGATGAATACTGCCATCTACTCACCGTAGAGTATCTCATCGATTTCCATGCTGCTCTTTTCGGTGCCCTCACCCCAATCGATTGGCTTTAGTTCCAGGAGGCTTTTTTTAGGTCGCCTTTCCTTTTCCTTGTGATTCAGCCAGAATTTCATCGCCTTGGTTACAGCATTTCCGAGGCGTGCACCCTCTTTCACGGCCTCTGCCTTGAACCTCCTGAAGACCTTCTCATCCACGTCCCTTATAGTTATATTCAAACTTATCACCTTTAGTAAACATGTTTACATTTAACATCGAAAACTGTAGTTGTGCAAGCAAAGGATGGACGGACTCTATGATTATGTAGAGATCCACAGGGCCATAGACCAGGAGCTCACCGATGCCGGTTATCAGTGGGGCAACATCCCTGAAATCAAGGAGGCCCTTGCCTCCAAGGCAGACATCCTGGTGGTGGGAAGGGCGATAACCTGCGCCAAGGACGTCAACGGCTCGGCTCTGGCCTTCCTCCGGGAGATGGATGTCCTGCAGGTTCGGGAAGATGGCGGACTTCTAGTGGGGATACTAGTCTCCAGATCTACCCTTGATGAGCCTTGAAACCACCGATGTCCCTTTCCAAAGTATAAGGACAATCAGAACACCTGCCATAAAATAGGAGGCCAATACAGGGACCAGGATCAAAGTTACCTCCATGGGCCCATCCCCCACCTCGATCTCCTTGGTCCTTGTATAATACCCTTCTTTTTGGGTGGTCACTCTGTACCTTCCAGGCTCAAGGTAAAGGACCGTGTTAGTCATCCCTGAAGACTCTCCATCCAGAATCAAAGCGGCGCCCTCTGGGAAGGATCTGACCGAGACCCTTACCCTGACATCCTCTGGCTCCGGGGAGGGCGGGGGAGGGGGTTCTACCATCTCGGTGGGGGGTGGGGCGGTGATAGTGACTGGATTTGATATCACAAAGGATGCCTTGACCTCGGCCGTCCCGCCCTCAGTATCCATGGCCGTTGCCTTTAGCAAATACTCGCCATCTGGAAGGCGGGTGGTATCGAAGTATTGGGAACCGTTGCCGCCAAAGTCTCCCAGATGCCCCCAGGAACCATCCATTTCTCTGAGTTCAAGGGTCACAGAGATCTCATCTCCATCTGGGTCCCATACCACCCATACGACCTCCCTTACTCCACCCCACTTGGATCCCTCTACCGGTGATTTCAATTGGATTATTGGCGGCCGGTTTTTGTTCTGGACCTGCACCTGCCACACATGATGGATGGAGCCCTTCCCGTCGGATATGGTCCCCAGGACCACATGACTCCCGGCACTGTCGTAACCCGTTGAGAAGATCCAACTCTCCTCGGAACCCTCCCTTGTTCCGTCCAGGGACCAGTTGTACCTCAGTTGTACTCCGTCCACCTGGTATGCCTCCATGGAAAAGTTGAGGGACTCAGTCTCCTGAATTACCGGGGAGTCCTGGGCAGGATGGAACCCGGTGATTCTAAGCTCCCTATCCATATCCCCTATGAGCCATGCAGAAGTGGGGGTGTAGTAGGTGAGGGTAGCCTCCTTCCTGAGCCCTTCAGTGGCCCCTT
>CAZHQS010000071.1:1930-9082 GCA_964534545.1 Candidatus Hydrothermarchaeota archaeon | reverse complement strand
GATTGATTAAAGAATACCCATAGTATCACTGCCGAGAAGGAGGCCGATGTCCCTTCTTTGGAAATCTATGGAAGGGTCTCTCTTTGCGACGACACAGAACTGGACTCAACGGCCAGGAGATACAGCAGATAAAAGCTGTGGCGAAAGGTTTTTAATCCAAGGACGGAATCATGATTCCTGATGGTAGCGGCACCCCGGACGGAACATGATTGGAGCCGGTTACGGCCCGTAGGTGTTGCTCTGGCCACCGCCGTGGCTCTCACCCTCCTTCAGATGGCAGGGTTGTATCTCTTAAACGCCACTGATTTCTTCGGGACCTTCCATGGCATCTACGACCTCTGCTCCTACCCCTTCCGGGTGGTCTTCGGCCTAACGGCCTTCCTGGCAAATCTTGTCCTGCCCCCGGAGGGGGCCATCCAGCTCCTCCACAGGGAACGGGTCTTCATGAGGGTATTTTCTGTCCTGTTCTCCGTGTATCTCGCCTACTTCTCGGTATCCAAGTACCGGGAGCTTAGAAGGGGAGGGGACGGCCCCCCTGACTGGAAGCTGCCGGAGGGGGTCCTGGAGGTCCTGGGGAAGACGGCAGCCTTGACCTTCCTCCAGGTTCTTATCATCTACCTCCTCCACACAACCGGGGTCTTCCCGGCCTTCCAGACCGCCTACAACACCCTTTTCTTTCCCTTCGACTACGCCTTCGGGGCCTTCAAGTCCCTGGCCAACACCGTCCTGGGACCCAGGGAGGGGATCATGGTCCTGAATACCGATATCTTTAAGAGGATATTCTTTGTGATATTTACCATAAACCTTCTCTACGCTGCGATGGCTGAATTCTTGGGAGAAAAACATGGCGATAATCGATAAAGACCGTGGCCGGATTCTGGGGATAAACTTCATCGACCTCCTGGTGGGTCTCATCCTAGTCTCCCTCCTTTTCTCCTTCGGCTCCAAGGTCCTGGTAAAGGACCTCACCTACTCCGGGGACGAGATGTACAGCGCCATCCAGGCCTACCAGCGCCTCAACTCCAAGGGCTTCCTGCTGGAGGCAGAGGTGGAGGGCAAATGGATCGCCGACCAGGAGGAGGTCCGGCTGCGGGGCATCCTGGTGCGCCCCCGAAGCGGGGCCTTCGAGTTCAAGACCGAGGACGGCCAGAGGCTCTGGATAGGGGGCTCCATGGGCTACCTGGAGGACATAGCAGTATCCAAGATGACCTTTATCCCCAGGGACAGCTTCGTGGCCCGGTTGAACCAGCCCCCGGTCTCCTTTGACGACTACCAGGACATGCTCGCCTATTTTGAAGACATAAAGGACCGGTACGGGGCAGACCACCTCTACATCTCCGCAGACATCGCCTTCCTCCATCCCGGGGCATCGGGCCAGGAGATCTTCGACACCCTGGACCAGCTATATCTCGTAAGGGACGTGGGCAAGGGCCAGATGAGGGAAGGGGAGCTCATATACCGCTTTGAGCTTGCCGACCTGGAGGCCCTTGGTACCCTTGACATCCCGGCCGAAGGGGTGGTCCTTGGCACCCTCGGCGGGGTCTACCTCGGCTACAGGGAAAGACCAGACCTGGCCGGACTCCACGTGGCAGCCCTCGAGGAGCTGAAATGATCGCCGAGAGCCGCTTTTTGTCCCTCCTATCCTCTGCTGGCAGGTTCCTGGAAACCTCCTACACCAACAGCAGGACCTCCAGGAAGGTCTTCCAGATCGCGAGTTTTCTGGAGGCAGCGGCCCGGGCCTCCAGGGTCCTTGAGGGGGTAAAGGTCCTGGGGTCCCTCTATCCCAGGCGGGCCTGGGGCCTTCTGGACGGGGCCAACAGGAGGCTTGAGGGCGGAAGGGTAGAGGTCTTCCACCCCCTTTTCATCTTTCCCTTCGTCTACCTTGCCTTCCTTTCCATCAGCACTTACCGCCCCTCGAATCTCGCCATCATGTCGGTGGTCGCCGGCATCGCCGCCTTCATCCTGGGCGGACTCCTTTCAAAGAAGGTGGAGTTCAAGGGCATCGTCCTGGAGGACCGGCTGGAGGACCTGGCCATCTCCCTCTCGGCCCTGGGGGGCTTCTTCCTGGTCCTGGACCTCCTCCATGCCGGGGCCGTTCCCCTCCTGGACCCGGCGGCCAAACGGGGCTTGAGCGTCCTGTACACCATGCTGGCCTCCCTCCTGGTCCCTGGAGGCATAGGCATCATCACGGTAATCGGCAAGAGGATGAGGGAAGGGGCCCTCTCCCTGGAAAGGGCCAGGGTATACGGCATCCTGGTCCTGGTGCTGACGGCCTTTCTCATCGGGCTTCTGGGGTTCAGGACCCAGATCATCGTGGCCATCCTGGGCTGCGGCATCGCCCTGTACCTCATGAGGATCATCGGCATAACCGAGGTGCTTTCTGCCTTCTTCCTGGCCCTCCTTGCCATAAGTTCCGTGGGCTACCTGAGGGCCGCCAGGGAGGGAACCAGCATCGGCTTTTTTGAGATCCTCGGGAAAAGGGCCGGCCTCACCCTGAGCGTCTATGACACCCTGGTCAGCCGCTTCTGGGTCTTCGGGGTCAATAGGGGTACGGTGGCCTGGGCCACCTTCTCCTCCTTCTTCTCCTTCCTGCCGGGCTCCCGCCTGGGCCCCAGGACCATTGTGGCCCGGATCTTCGGGGTCAGGGACATCTCCGTGACCTCAACCCTCTACGGGACGGTGGTCCTGGATTTCGGTATCCCCGGTATCCTTGTCTTCTCCCTCATCCTGGGATTCATCATCGGTATGGCCTACCACGCATGGAAGAAGACGGAAAGCCCCCTTGCCGTGGGGATCTATGCCTTTCTGCTGGCCTACGTCCTGGTGGGGGTGGAGACCGGACTGGTGGACCTCAACGTCTTCCTGTACTTTGCCGCCGGGGCCCTGATCCTTTGGAGGTCCAGGGGGCAGGGTCCTTGAAGGTGCTTCTCCTTACGGTCTGGAAGCCGAAGATGGGCGGCATCGTCACCCATGTGGAGAACCTGATGAAGCACTCCAAAAAGGACTTCGAGATCATCACCTATCCCTCCTGGGCGCGGCTGCCCCTCCTGCGTCCCTTGGGCTTCATCCTCTGGGGTTTTCTGGCGGGCCTCAGAAAGGACTTCGACATAATCCATGCCCACTATGCCCTCCCCCAGGGTCTTTTAGGGGTCATGCTGAGTTTAGCGAAAAGGCGCCCCCTGGTCCTCACCCTCCATGGTTCCGACATCCTGGTGCTGGGCAGGAAAAGGGCCCTCCGGCCCCTGCTGGGCTGGCTCTTGCGCCGGTGCGACAGGATCATCGCCGTGAGCGCCTACCTGAAGCAGGAGGCCATGGGGCTGGGGGCAGAGGAGGCAAGGGTCAGGGTGGTTCACGGTGGTGTGGACCTACCCGACAAAATCCCGGCAGGACCCGCCGGCTGCAAGACCGTTACCTTCATCGGGGCCCTGGTACCCCAGAAGGGAGTGGACGTCCTTCTGGATGCCTTCAAAGAGGTGAGGGCCCGGCTCCCGGAGGTCTCCCTGGTGATAGTGGGGGACGGTCCGGAGAGGAACAGGCTTGAACAGATGGTAGAGGACCTTGGCCTTTCAGAGGTGGCCTTCCTTGGTTTTGTGGATGACCTGGAGAGGGTCTATGAGAAGACCTGCCTCCTGGTCCTTCCCTCCAGGGAGGAGGGCTTCGGTCTGGTCCTTCTGGAGGCCATGGCCAGGGGTGTGCCGGTGGTGGCCACCGAGGCGGGGGGGATCCCCGAGGTCCTGGGCCCGGAGTACGCGGCCCTGGTGAGACCCGGGGACCGGCAGGGCCTTGCAGAGGTCATCATAAGTGTCCTGGAGGACAAAGGGCTGAGGGAGGAACTCTCCCGGCTGGCCATGGAAAGGGTCAGGGAATTCTCCTGGGAGAAGATGGGAAAAGAGGTGGATGCCCTCTATGAAGAGCTTGTCCGTGAATGAGATACTGAGACCCGAGGTGGTCATCCCTGGGGCCTATGCCCTCTTCCTTGCCATGGCCGCTGCATCCTACAGGGTTGGAATCACCTCGAGGTATCTCTTTGCCTCCAAGAGCTTCGAGGCCGCCCCGACCCCGGTTCCCTACCTCCTCACCTTCCTGGGCCTTGGAAGTCTTGTTCTTTTCATCTGGATCGGGCGAAGGCTGGATACCAATGGTCCCATGGGACCCCTGGCCCTCCTGACCCTGGTCCCCGTCACCGGGCTTACCATATGTCTTACCCTGGGGATCCATCCCCTCCTGGCCCTGGCCGCTGGGGTGGGATATGCCTCCATCCTCTGGGCCATCCCGAGGCTGGGCGGGATAGGGACGGTGGTGGTGGCTGGGGGCATCATGGCGGCCGTCTCCGCCCTCCTGGTTCCCGTCTTCTCCGGGGGCATCCCCATCCTCGACCCGGCGGCCAGGCAGGTAGCGGCCATGAGCCCCTTCAGGGCCCTCTTCCATGGCTTCGGGGTCTTCTCCGCCACCCTGGCCGTGGTCTTCTACGGGCGCCGGTACCTGGGGGTGGCGGCCCTGCTGGCCCTGCTGGGGGTGGTCTCGGGCTTCAAGTCCGATGCCATAGCCGTCCTGCTCTCGGCCTCCATCGGGGGGCTAATCTCCGGGAGACTGAAGGCCAGGGAGATCGGGGTGGTGGTGGTCGTCATAGGGGCCATCCTCACCATCATGAGCACCTACATCGCCGTCCTCTCCTTCGGCACCTGGAGGATCCCACCCATCTACTACCCCCTATACAGGGCGGGCTTCACCTTCCTGGTCTTCGACAGGATCCTTGACATGTCACTACCCTGGGGGGCGCTCAAGGGGGCGGCCATCCTGAGCACCTCCCAGGAGGTGGTGAGCACCGCCGTCCTGGACTATACCACACCCCACATCATTACCTCCACCCTCTTCGGCCCCCTGACCCTGGATTTCGGCATCGTGGGCACCCTGATGACCTCCCTCTTCATAGGCCTCTATTTCGGGGTCCTTGGGGGGTATAGGGGCCCCTTCCAGGCATCCCTCTATGCCATTGTCCTCACCCATACCCTCATCCTCGTGGAGGTGGGGCTCCAGCTCACCAGCATCATTTTATATATATCGGTCCTTTACCTATTCTCATCATGGAAAGGGGATGGATGAGCTGGCTGGTCCTTTTGGTGGTCCTCGCTGGGACCTTGGGGTGCACAGGGCCCCGGGAGGGAGAAGAAGGGTCTACTGAAGCCCCGGTCACCACCGTCCTCACCACCCCACCACCGGCCACAAGCCCGCCTGCGGAGACCCCAGAAGGGATGCCCCCAATATCGGCCAGGCTCCTTTGGAACTTCTCGTCCCCAGAGGACATGTACGGGGTAGGGGTGGCCCAGGGAGGCCAAATGGTGGTGGCCGCCTCCTGGGACTGGAATATCTATGCCCTCAACGCCACCGGGGGCCTCCTATGGAGATTTGAGACCCAGGGGGGTGCCCGGGACGTGGCCCTATCCCCCTCAGGCAGCTATATCGCCGGGGTGAGCTTTTTGACCCCGGTGGGCCACCTCTACCTCCTCAACGCCTCGGGGGCCCTCCTCTGGGAGGAGACCTTTGATTCCGAGATCCATGGGGTGGATATCCTGGAGGATGGCAGGGTAGGGGTGGCCCTGGACAGCGGCCAGGTCCGGGTCATGGACCTTCAAGGGGACACCATCTTCACAGTGGAGACCGCAGAGAGCGCCTGGGGCGTGTGGGATGTGGCCTTTGATTCCAGGGGGAACTTTGCCCTGGGGGCCGACGACCGCCACCTCTACCTGGTTGAGAAGGGGGGAAAGGTTTCCTGGAAGAGGGACCTTGGCAGGAGGGCCTATATCTATGGCGTCGGGATATCCCCGGACGGGAACTTCGTGGCCGCGGCAACCCAGGACAGGGGGGTATTTCTCTATGACAGGTCCGGGAGGCCCCTCTGGCGGGGAATCACCGGGGACTCCAACTACGGGGTGGCAGTATCCCCCTGGGGGAACTATGTGGCCCTGGGCAGCTGGGACGGGACCCTCTACCTCCTGGACCGCTATGGAAATCCGGTATGGAGATATGCAGTGGGGGACAAGGTCAACAGGGTGGCCTTCTCCCCTGATGGGGACTACCTGGCCGCCGCATCGGGTGACGGCAATGTTTATCTCTTCGCTCTGACAAGACAATAAACGGGGTGATGTCTATGAGGATAGGTGTATTGACCGGGGGAGGCGACTGCCCGGGATTGAATGCTGTTATCAGGGCGGTGGTGAGGAAGGGGATAGACCACTATGGCGACGAGTTCCTGGGCCTCAAGCACGGCTGGGCGGGTCTTCTGAGGATGGATACCATGCCCCTTGAGCGCAAGGACCTGGCCGGCATCCTCCATCAGGGTGGGACCATTCTGCATTCCTCCAGGACCAATCCTGCCAAGGAGGAGGGCGGCTATGAAAGGGCTGTTGAGAACTTCAAGAAACTCGCCCTGGACGCCCTGGTGGCCATCGGAGGGGACGACACCCTGGGGGTGGCGTTGAAGCTCTACCAGATGGGCCTGCCCGTTGTAGGGGTGCCCAAGACCATTGATAACGACATATCGGCTACGGATATGACCTTCGGCTTCGATACCGCTGTCTCCATCGCCACCGAGGCCATCGACCGGCTGCACACCACCGCCGAGTCCCACCACCGGTGCATGGTGGTGGAGGTCATGGGGCGCCACGCAGGCTGGATTGCCACCTATGCGGGCATCGCCGGGGGGGCGGACCTGGTCCTCATCCCGGAGGAGCCCTTTGATATGGATGAGGTGGCAGCCCAGATAAAGAAGAGGATAGAGGGGGGGCGGTACTTCTCCATCGTGGTGGTGGCCGAGGGTGCCCAACCCACCGAGACCGGGATGATAACCCAGTCCAAGGAGACCGACCCCTTCGGCAACGTGCGCCTGGGGGGCATCGGGGATATCCTGGCCAAGGAGATCGAGAAGCGCACCGGTATCGAGTCCAGGGCGGTGGTCCTGGGCCATGTCCAGCGCGGCGGGACCCCCACGGCCTTCGACCGGGTCCTGGGCACGAAATACGGCATCGCAGCCATCGACATGGTCCACGCCGGCCAGTTCGGCATGATGACCAGCCTTCAGGGGACAAAGGTGCACCCCGTGCCCCTGGAAGAGGGTGTCAGGGAGTCCAAGACCGTGGATAAGGAGACCTATGA
>CAZHQS010000071.1:0-1830 GCA_964534545.1 Candidatus Hydrothermarchaeota archaeon | reverse complement strand
AGGTTGATACTTTTGCATAACACTTTTCCCGCACCCCCGGCAAAAATCAATAACCATAAAAGGTTACATGTCATAAGATAACCCAATGTTCATATCCCACCCCCTCGTGAAGAATGACGCCGTCCAGTCGCGTCTCTACCAGGAGGTCATCGTCTCCCGGGCCGCCGAGGGCAACACCCTGGTGGTAGCGCCAACGGCGCTGGGCAAGACCGTCATCGCCGTCCTTCTGGCCGCCCACCGGCTCCTGAGGTACAAGGGGAGCAAGGTCTTGATGATCTCCACCACCCGCCCCCTGGTATCCCAGCATGCCAAGAGTTTCAGGGATTTTTTGAAGGTTGACGAGACCGAGGTGAACGTCTTCACCGGCCAGACCCCCCCGGACAAACGGGTGGAACTCTGGGAAAAATCCAGGGTGGTCTGCGCCACCCCCCAGGTCATGGAGAACGACATCATCTCCGCCCGCTACTCCCTGGAGGATGTCTCCCTCATCGTCTTCGACGAGGCCCACCGCACCACCGGGGACTACCCATACTCCTTTATCGCCAAGAAGTACATGGAATCGGCGGCCCATCCCCTGATTCTGGCCCTGACAGCCTCCCCGGGAAGCGACGAGGGGAGGATAAAGGAGGTCTGCAAGAACCTCTACATCGAGAACATTGAGGTCCGCACCGAGGCCGATCCGGATGTAAAACCCTATGTCCGGGATACAGAAATCGAGTGGGTCAAGGTGGACCTTCCCGATGAGTTCCTGAGGATCAAGACCCTTCTGGAGAGCGCCACCAGGGAACGTCTGGAAAACCTCAAGAACCTGGGCCTGGTCCGTTCCACCAGCCCGGACATCTCCAAGAAGGACCTCCTCAAACTCAGGGGCGCCCTCCAGAGGGAGATTGCCGAGGAAGGCGGGGCGCCGGAGCTCTACATCGGCCTCTCCCAGGTGGCGGCCGTCATCAACCTGACCCATGCCATGGAGCTTTTGGAGACCCAGGGGCTGGAGACCCTGGACGCCTATTTCGAGAGACTGAAAAAGCAGAACTCCAAGGCCGCCAAGGGTCTGGTGAAGGACCCCAAGGTCAGGGGGGCCATGGAGCTGACCTCTGAACTTTCCAGGGAGTTACACCATCCAAAACTGGACGCCCTGACGGAACTGATAAAAAAGGCGCCGAAGGAGGGGCGGGTCATGGTCTTCACCCAGTACAGGGACTCGGCCCGCAAGATCGTGGAGGCCCTGGAGGAAGTCAAGGGCGCCAGGCCGGTCAGGTTCGTGGGCCAGGCCTCCAAGGAAAAGGACAAGGGCCTGACCCAGAAACAGCAGCTCGACATCCTGGAGAGGTTCCGCGAAGGGGAGTTCAACATCCTGGTGGCCACCTCAGTCGCAGAGGAGGGGCTGGACATCCCCAAGGTGGACCTGGTGGTCTTCTACGAGCCCATACCGTCAGAGATCAGGGCCATCCAGCGCAGGGGCAGGACCGGGCGCCATGCCACCGGCCGGGTGGCGGTCCTCATGGCCAAGAAGACCAGGGACGAGGGCTTCTACTGGTCCTCCTTCCACAAGGAGCGCAGGATGCGCAAGGTCCTGGAGGGGCTGAAGGATGGAGGGCATCCCATGCCCAGGCTCGATATGAAGCAGAAGGAGATAAGGGACTATTACAAGGACAGCATCGAGGTCATCGTGGACTCCCGGGAACTGGCCTCCTCGGTGGTCAGGGAGCTTCTGGACCTGGGAGTGATATCAAAACCAAAAAAGCTCGACGTGGCCGACTACATCCTCTCGGACAGGGTCGGGGTGGAGAGGAAGACGGCCGCCGATTTCGTCCAGTCCATCATGGACAA
>CAZHQS010000070.1:1989-9110 GCA_964534545.1 Candidatus Hydrothermarchaeota archaeon | reverse complement strand
GAGCACCATGTCCAGTGCCACAGGTTCCATGATAGACGCCCAGAGCGATGCCATGAGGGCCAAGTTCAGGGGGGAGATAACCGACGCCGAGTACGCCGAGCGCTCAAGGACAGCGGAGTTTACCTGGAGGGATAAAGTGGCAGGGCAGCTTGAACGGCTGAAGGACAAGTTCGACCAGGTGGTGAGCGTGGTGGAAAAGGTGAGCCCCGATGACAATGGGACCGATGACCTGGCGGAGGTATCGAAAAACCTCAGCACCGGCATCGAGGATTTCAGGGGCGGGGGTCAGTATTAACACCAAGCCCCTTCAACCTCTCAAAAAACTCAGGGAAGGATATCTCAACGCACTCCGCCCCCCTGATGACGGTCTCTCCCTCTGCACAGCACCCAGCGATGGCCAGGGCCATGGCCATGCGGTGATCGTGGTAGGTCTCCACCGTGGCGCCCTTGAGCCTTCCTCCGGTGCCCTTGATTAAAAGTCCGTCCTTCCGCTCCTCTATCCCCGCGCCGAACTTCCGGAACTCGGCCGCACAGGCCGCTATCCTGTCCGACTCCTTGTACCTGGCGTGTTCCACGTTGATGATCTCTGTGGTTCCCTCTGCAACCGTCCCCAGAGCAGCAACGGTGGGCAGGAGGTCGGGTGTGTCGGAGAGGTCAACCTGGATGCCTTCGAGGCTGTTGCCCTTCACCGTGACCTTATTTTCTTCCCTGATAACCTCGGCCCCCATCCCCGTGAGGATATCCAGGATGGCGGCATCCCCCTGGACCGAGTCGTGGAAGAGGTTCTCCACCGTGACCTCAGAGCCGGTCATGGCGGCCAGGGCCAGGAAATAGGATGAGGATGAGTAGTCCCCCTCCACGGTGTAGTCCTGGGCCTTATAGCTGCTGCCCCCTTCCACCTGGAACCTCTGGTATCCATGGTTTTCAACAGACACACCAAAGCGCTCCATGATGTCCAGGGTGATGGCCACATAGGGCCTGGACCTGAGAGGCGTGGTTATCTCCATGGTGATGTCTCCGGAGGCATAGGGTGCCGATATCAGGATAGACGAGATGAACTGGGAGCTCACGTCACCCCTGATCTTCACGGTGCCACCCACCAGTCCCCCGCCTCTGATGGTAACGGGAGGGGTGCCGTCCCCCATGACAGAATATGCCTCTACGCCCAGCTGCTGGAGGGCCTCCAGGAGGGGACCCATGGGGCGCCTCTGCACCGACTCGTCCCCGGTCAGGGTAACCTCCCCGTCCAGGGCGGCCACCCCTGATAGGAGGCGGATGGAGGTCCCGGAGTTCCCGCAGTCTATTATATCAGCAGGGGTCTTCAGGCGACCTCCCATCCCGTGGATCGTAACCACCCTTTCCCTTTTTTTCATTCCGATGCCGAAGGTCTCAAGGCCCCCCAGGGTGGCCAGGGTATCGGCGGCATCCAGGTAATCCCTGATGGTCGAGGTGCCCCGGGCCAGGCCGGCGATTATGAAGGCCCTGTGGGTATAGCTTTTAGACGGGGGTGCGGGAACGGTTCCCCCGATTTCTCCCGCCTTATTGACGATAACGTCCATGACAATCCTCGCTAGTTTTATATGCTGCCATGACAATAAGTAGCGTGGTATAAAAATGTTGTCAAACATCAAAAACGAGGTCGCCCTTTTGAAGAGGCACATCACCATCCTGAAACTGGTTCTCGAAGGGGCGCCCGTGGGGATAATCAAACTGTCGGAACTCAGCGGTCTGCCCCAGCACAAGGTCAGGTATTCCCTCCGGGTCCTGGAGCAGAAGGGGTTCATCAGGCCCTCGGTCCAGGGGGCGGTGGCAACAGCCAAGGCAAAGAGGTTCGCGGTAGCTTTCAAAAGGGATATGGGAGAAATAGAAGAGGAGATAAAGGGTATCCTCAAGGCCTTCGACTAGCCGATTTTGTACTTGTCCTTATCCACCCCGGCGTTTTCCATCACAGCCTCACTTACATATACCGGGGCCCGGGTCCGGATGGCCAGGGCGATGCTGTCCGATGGGCGGGCATCGAACTCGTGCTCTCCTCCATTCTGTTTAATGATCAGCCTGGCATAGAAGACCCCGTTGTCCAGATCATCGATCATGACCCTCTCTATCTTGGTATCCAGACCCTCAATAATGGAGACCAGGAGGTCATGGGTCAGGGGCCTGGGATAGGGGAGGTTCTCCATGGCGGTCTGAATGGAGAAGGCCTCGGCGGCGCCGATGAAGATGGGCAGGACCTTCTCATCCTTATTTTCCAGGAACACTATGGGTGTGGATCCGTCTGGCTCGTTGGTCACGTATACTCCTGCTACTTCGACCCTCTCGAAGCCCTCGAACTCGTCCATATGTTACCGCAAAGAATATAACATCTCCCACAATTACACAAAACAAAACGGAGGTAAGAATGGCCCAGACCATCGCTGAAAAGATCCTTGCAAAAAAATCAGGAAACAAGACAGTCTCTCCCGCCCAGATAGTGGAGGCCGAGGTGGATTACGTCATGGTCAACGACGTTACCGGCCTTCCGGCCTTCGGGGTATTTGAGAAGTTCGGCGAGGGTGTCCAGCCCATAAAGGAGAAGAGTGTCCTCATCCCTGATCATTATGTCCCGAACAAGGACGTGGCCTCTGCAAAGCAGGCCAAGGCCATGCGGGAGTTTGTCAGGAAATACGACCTCCCCAATTACTTTGAAGTGGGAAAAGGGGGGGTCTGCCACCAGCTCATGATTGAGGAGGGTTTTGTGGCCCCGGGCAGGCTCATCGTAGGGGCCGACTCGCACACGTGCTCGTACGGCGCCCTGGGAGCCTTTTCAACGGGCATAGGTTCAACCGAAGCAGCCTCGGCCATGGCCCTCGGCCGCCTATGGTTCCGGGTGCCGGAGAGCCAGAAGTTCGTGGTGGACGGGACCCTGGGGGACCACGTCATGGGCAAGGACATCATCCTCCACATCATCGGGGACATCGGGGTGGACGGCGCCCTCTACAAGTCCATGGAGTTCTACGGCTCTGCCATTGAGGCCCTGGATCTGGCAGGGCGCATCTCCATCGCAAATATGGCCATCGAAGCCGGTGGAAAAGCGGGCATCATCCCGCCGGACGAGAAGGTCTTCAACTACCTGAAGGGCAGGGTCAGGGGCGATTACGAGGCCGTCTACGCCGACCCTGACGCCGAGTACGTGGAGAGCTTCGAGTACGATGCCGGGGAGATACCCTGCACCGTGGCCAAACCCTTCCTGCCGGAGAACACGGCCCCGGCCTCCGAGCTTTCCGATACGACCATCGACCAGGCATATCTCGGCTCCTGCACCAACGGCCGCATTGAGGATTTGAGAATAGCGGCCGAAATCATCAAGGGCAAGAAGGTCCATCCCTCGGTGAGGATGATAGTGGTCCCTGCCACAAAGGAGGTCTATGAGCAGGCCATGGCCGAGGGCCTAATCAAGGTATTCATGGACGCCGATGCCTACGTCTCAGGTCCCACCTGCGGGGCGTGTCTCGGCGGCTACATGGGAGTACTGGCGCCGGGAGAGAGGTGTATCTCCTCCACCAACCGCAACTTCATCGGGCGCATGGGGGACAAGGATTCCGAGGTCTACCTGGCCAATCCGGCGGTGGTGGCGGCCTCGGCCCTCACGGGGCGCATCACCGACCCCAACGACATCTAGGAATGATGGGGATGACCTCCTGGGATGAGAGATATGAGAAGGAGGGGAGGGTGTGGGGCGAGGAGCCCTCCCGGGGTGCCCGCCTCTTCGCAGAGGCCCTTCCGGATACTGCCAAGTATATCCTGGACGTGGGATGCGGTTACGGCCGGGACTCCCTCTACTTCGCGTCCCTGGGCTACCAGGTGACGGGGGTGGACCCCTCAAAGAAGGCGGTGGAGATGGCCTTCGCCTCGGTCACAGACCCGAAAATGAACATCGAGTTCTTCCAGGACGACTGTCTGGCCCTGTCCTTCCCGGATGCCAACGTGGATGCTGTCTGGTGCGCCAACGTCCTCCACCTCTTCGACGAAGGGGAGCGGGCCAGGGCCATCGGGGAGATGATAAGGGTTCTGAAACCAGGTGGTTCTCTGGGCATCTTTGTCTTTTCTACCAGAGACCAGAAGGAAACGAAATCTATCCACAAATTCTCAAAGGAGGAGCTTGAAAAACTATTAAATACCCTCGATATTATATCCATGGAAGAACTGGAGGAAGAAGATACCCACCTTGACGGGGAGTCCCACCACCACGTGAGGTGGCTTGTCATGGCCAGGAAGAGGTGAGAAAAGTGAAGGAAGTTGTTAAAGGTAAGGTTTGGAAGTTCCCCTCCAACGTGGACACCGACCAGATCATCCCGGCAGAGTACCTGACCACCGGGGACCCGAAAGAGCTGGCCAGGCACTCCTTCGAGAAGGTCAGGCCCGAGTTCGCAAAGGAGGTCAGGGCCGGAGACATCATCGTGGCAGACGAGAACTTCGGCTGCGGCTCCTCCAGGGAGCATGCCCCCAGGGCCCTCATGGGTAACGGAGTGTCCCTGGTCATCGCAAAATCTTTCGCCCGTATCTTCTTCCGAAACTCCATAAACATCGGGTTCCCCCTGGTAGAGGCCGAGGTGGAGGCTGAAGACGGGGATATGATTGAGGTTGACTTTAACCAGGGGAGGATAAAGAATACCACCACGGGAAAGGAGTTCAGTTTTGAGCCCCTGCCCGAGTTCCTCCTGAACCTCCTGGACTCCGGGGGGTTGGTGGAGTACACGAAAAAGGAGCTCGCCAAAGCGAAATAGAAGGTGAACGATATGGATTATGATATAAAAGACATGGACCTCGCAAAGAAGGGGAAACTCCGAATCGAGTGGGCCGGGCGCCAGATGCCGGTCTTAAACCTCATCAAGGAGCGCTTCAAGAAGTCGAAACCATTGAAAGGGATAAGGATCGCGGCCTGCCTCCACGTGACCTCGGAGACGGCCAACCTCATGGACACCCTCAAGGCAGGAGGGGCGGAGGTGGCCTTGTGCGCATCCAATCCCCTATCCACCCAGGACGACGTGGCCGCATCCCTTGTAAAGGATTTCAAGATTCCGGTCTTTGCCATCCACGGGGAGGATAACAAGACCTATTACAAGCACCTGAACCAGGCCCTGGACATGGGTCCCAACGTCACCATGGACGACGGCGGTGATCTGGTCTCCACCATCCATTCCAAGAGAAAGGAGTGCCTGGAGGACATCATCGCCGGGACCGAGGAGACCACCACCGGGGTCATCCGCTTCAAGAGCATGGAGGCCGAGGGGGTGCTGAGGTATCCGATTATCGCGGTGAACGATGCCAAGACCAAGCACTTTTTCGACAACCGCTACGGCACAGGCCAGTCCACCATCGACGGTATCCTCCGGGCCACCAACGTCCTTTTGGCGGGTAAGAACTTCGTGGTGGCCGGCTATGGCTGGTGCGGCCGGGGGCTTGCCATGCGGGCCCACGGTATGGGGTCCAATGTCATCATAACCGAGGTGGACCCCCTGAAGGCCCTGGAGGCCGTCATGGACGGCTACCGGGTCATGCCCATGGCCGAGGCCGCCAAGATCGGCGATATCTTCGTCAGCGTCACCGGGGACAAGCACGTCTTCCGCAAGGAGCACTTCCAGAAGATGAAGGACGGGGCAATCCTGGCCAACTCGGGCCACTTCAATGTGGAGATAGACATCCCGGCCCTGGAGTCCCTCTCCAAGAGGAAGCGCAGGATCCGGGAGCATGTGGAGGAGTACACCCTGAAGACCGGAAGGCGCCTCTTCCTCCTAGGCGAGGGTCGTCTGGTGAACCTGGCGGCCGCCGAGGGCCATCCGGCAGCGGTGATGGATATGTCCTTTGCCAACCAGGCCCTGACTGCAGAGTACCTGAAGAAGAGCGGCGCAAAGCTCGAGCCCAAGGTATATTCGGTGCCCGAGAAGATCGACAAGGACGTGGCGCGGCTCAAGCTTCGGAGCATGGGTGTCAAGATCGACAAACTCACACCCGAGCAGAAGAAGTACCTGGCAAGCTGGCAGGAAGGGACGTGAAAACTGAAAGTGATAACCCTGCCAACCTTTTTATTTTCAAACATCCCAATATAAAGCATGGTAAAAACTGACAGAAAAAAGAAGGCCCTGGAGGAGTTTGTAAGGAGGGCCAAAGCTGAACATGGGGCCAAAATAGAGAAGATTATAGTTTTTGGTAGTTATGCCAGGGGAGATTATAGCGAGGAAAGCGATGTCGATATCCTTGTCGTCTGGACCGGAGAGGAGGAAGAGGGCTGGAGGGAGATAACGAGGATTGCCTTTGGGGTGCTGCTGGACACAGAGGAGTATATCTCGGTGAAGGTCCTGTCTCCCAAGGATATGAAAGCAGACAATATTTTTGTGAAAAGCATTTTAGAAGACGGAATCGCTTATGCGTAAGTGATAGAAGAGCTATCTCACGTTAAAAACGGGTAGTATTAAAAGGTGGAAGAATTGAAATTTGATAGGATATGGGTGCATCCGGAGCGGCAGGGTGGCAGGCCCTGTATAAAGGGGACGAGGATACCAGTCAGCCACATCCTTGAGCTTGTGGATGAGGGATTGAGTTTTGAGGATATCATAAAGGATTACTATCCAAACATCACTAAGGAAGATATAAAGGCCTGCATTCAGTATGCCATGCGCTTGGTGGAAGGGGAGGAGATATACCTTGTGGAGTCGGCGGGTTAGCAGATGAGGCTTCTTGCCGATGAGTGTGTCTATGCAAAGACGATAAAATTTCTTAAAAAAGAAGGCCACGAGGTGAAGACAGTCCAGGAGGAGGGTCTCTCGGGTTCTAAGGACCCCGAGGTCCTCCAACATGCCATTAAAAACGACCTCGTGCTTCTGACCCGGGATAGGGATTTCCAGGACATCATCAAATACCCTCCATCCCAACACAAGGGTATAATCGTCATGGAAATACACCCCAAACACATGGATGCCGTCCATCGGACCCTTGCCAAGATGCTTGAAACCCATGAAAATTTGAGCAGAACCTTGGCAATTGCAGACCGCCAGAAGTACAGGCTGGTTAGAGTATAAGGGCTCCAAATACCCCGGAACAGAAGAGGTACCTGGCAAGCTGGCAGGAAGGGACGTGAAGATATC
>CAZHQS010000070.1:0-1889 GCA_964534545.1 Candidatus Hydrothermarchaeota archaeon | reverse complement strand
ACCCCGGAACAGAAGAGGTACCTGGCAAGCTGGCAGGAAGGGACGTGAAGATATCGTTTTAAAGGGGATTTTTTCTCAAGTATTGTATGTCCCTAAAGGAAAGGCTTGTCCAAATCCCTGACAAGCCCGGTGTCTATCTTTTCAGAAACCAAAAAGGGCAGGTCATCTATGTGGGCAAGGCCGCCTCCCTCAGGAACAGGGTGCGCTCCTATCTCAACCCGCCCGGCGACCCCAAGACTGCCGCCCTGGTGGGGAACATCGCCGATGTGGAGTTCATCCTGGTGCCTACCGAGACCGAGGCCCTCATCCTGGAGTCCGACCTGGTGAAGAGGTACAGGCCCCGCTACAACATCCGCCTCAAAGACGACAAGTCCTGGCTCTACATCAAGGTTACGGATGAGGAGTTCCCCCGCATCTGTCTCACCCGGGAGGTCCGGCCAGACGGAGGCCGCTACTACGGACCTTTCACCAGCGCCAGGGCGGTCCGGCAGGGTTTCAAGGTGCTTCGGAAGGCCTTCAGGCTCAGGGGGTGCAGGGACGAGATAAGGGGAGACGGGCAGACCTGCCTGGACTACCAGATAGGTCTCTGCAGCGGGGCCTGCGCAGGGCTCATCAGCAGGGAGGACTACATGGAATCGGTGGAGGAGCTGGACGCCTTTCTCACAGGGAAGCACGATACCCTCCTAAGGAGACTGAAAAAGCGGATGCTGGAGCTGTCCAGGAACCAGGAGTTCGAAAAGGCCGGGATACTGAGGGACCGGATTGCCGCCATGGAGAGGTTGATTGAGGGCCAGAGGAGGACTATACCTGTGGCCTACTCCCAGGACGTGGTGGGAATTGCCAGGGGGGAGACCCTGGCATGTGTGCAGGTCTTTGCCGTAAGAGACGGGCGCATCCTGGGCAGGGAGCAGGTCTTCCTGGAGGGGGTGGAAGGGGAGGCCGAGGGTGAGATTGTGGCCACCTTCCTCAAGCAGTACTACTCCAGGCGCAGGCCCCCGGGAGAGGTGGTCATTGGTGCCCTGCCGGGGGAGGCGAAGGCCATTGAGGCCTTCCTGTCAGACCAGCGGGGGAAAAAGGTGAGGCTCGTGGTCCCCAAAAGGGGCAAGCGGGTGGAGCTTCTGCAGACCGCTGAGAAGAACGCCCGGTATTCCCTTCTGAGGGCAGAGGACAAAGAGAAGGCGGCGTCCCTGAAGAGGGCGGCGGTCCTGGAGCTGAAAGAAGCCCTGGGTCTATCCCTGACGCCCCACAGGATAGAAGCCTTCGACATCTCCAACATCTCGGGTCAGATGGCGGTGGGCTCCATGGTGGTGTTCGAAGACGGGGTGCCGGATAAGGCGGGCTACCGGAGGTACAAGATCAAGGGCGCCCAGGGACCCGACGACCCGGGTATGATCAGGGAGGTCGTCACCAGGCGCTATTCCAAGCACCCCCTGCCGGACCTCGTCCTGGTGGATGGGGGCGCTGCCCAGGTGGGGGCGGCCATGGATGCCCTTGAGTCCCTGGGCATGAAGGCGGAGGTGGCGGGGCTGGCCAAGAGGCAGGAGGAGGTCTATCTTCCTGGAAGGCCGGAACCCCTGCGGCTTCCCCCTGATTCGAGACCCCTGCTCCTGCTCCGGGAGATAAGGGACGAGGCCCATCGGTTTGCAGTGGCCTACCACAAAAAGCTGAGGGCGAAGGGTTTGAGGTACTCCGCCCTGGACGACATCCCGGGCATAGGAAAGGCAAAGAAGAGGGCGCTCCTGAAACGGTTTGGCTCGTTGGAAGGGGTCAGGCGGGCCTCGGTGGAGGAGCTGATGGAAGTTGAGGGGATAGGGGAGAGCCTGGCCAAGAACATTAAGACATCGTCCAATTAAACTTTTGACTTAAAAGCCTTTCCCTTTTTTCCGTTT
>CAZHQS010000069.1:8045-9125 GCA_964534545.1 Candidatus Hydrothermarchaeota archaeon | reverse complement strand
ATGGCCGAGAAGATCTCCACCACCCTGGGTTCTGTGGCCTGGGCCAGGAACTCGGCGTATTTGTGGATGGCCCGGTCCTCCCTGTCGTGGGACTCCTTGAGGTTATCAAGGTCCTTCGAGGAGCACTGGTCGTTGTCCAGGTTCAGGGGGGGCTTCTTTATCCCCAGGGCCTTGGCCAGGACCGAGGCGTGCTCTGACTCCACCTTAGCGAGCGCTTTAAAAAGCGCTCTGGCATCGTCCGTTTCCGCTTTGCGGGATGCGCAGGCATAGAACTCGGCGTTGGAGACCTCCAGCTGGAGGGCGGCCTCCAGGTTCTTCCTGGACACTTCGGTAAGGCCTTCGACCTTACCAATCCTATCCTCGAAGTCCTCCTGTCTGACCATATACCTCTCATGGGCCCCACAGAAGGGGCAGTTCTTTGGTTTTTCCTCCCCCAGATAGGGGTCCCCGCATATCTGACATCTCCAAAGCTGCATGACAATCACTCCGCTTAAGTCCAACCGGCCATCTGCCTATATTTTCTGATGTAACTAGCCCATCAGCTCCATGTCCTCGCCGCAGCAGACCAGGGTGCCGCCGCCAGCCTTTAAAACTTCAACCTCGTTGCCGCAGATGTTGCATCTATACTTCTCGCCAACTGCCACCATATACAACGCACCTCCTGCCTATTATCTGGGTTTGATTTCGATATATAGTTCACGGTGACCGGCCCTTCTCGAAGCACTCCTCGGCCTCCTCTAACCGGTTCAGGCTCTCCAGGACCTCCCCCTTGTTCCTCCAGGCTTTTTTGTTCTGCGGGTCGAGCTCCAAGGCGCGGTCAAAACACTCCAGGGCATCTTCGTACCTTCCAAGGCCTTTCAGGGCAAGGCCCTTGTTGTTCCACGCCGAGGCAAATCCGGGGTCCAGGGCAAGAGCACGGTCAAAATGCTCCAGTGCCTTACCATTTTCACCACGGTAAAAAGTTAAGGCAACACCCAGGTTGTTCCATGCCCTCTTGTAGCCCGGGTCAAGCCCCACGGCCTTCTTGAAACAATCCATGGCCTCGGCGTGCCTGCGCAGCCGGTAGTAGAGAACAAAGCC
>CAZHQS010000069.1:0-7945 GCA_964534545.1 Candidatus Hydrothermarchaeota archaeon | reverse complement strand
TGAAACAATCCATGGCCTCGGCGTGCCTGCGCAGCCGGTAGTAGAGAACAAAGCCCCGGTTGTCCCAGAGTTTGGGGTCCTCGGGTGAGAACCCTAGGGCCCGGTCGAAACATTTAAGGGCCTCCCCGTATCTCCCCAGGGCATCCATGACCTTCCCCAGGTTGTTCCAGATGTCGGCGTCATCGCCCCTGAGGTCTGCCGCCTTCTTCAGGCACTCCAGGGCCTCGTCATGCCGTCCCATCTCGGCCAGGGCGCTGCCCAAGTTGTACCACGCCTTGTAGTGCTCCGGGTCGGCCTCCACCGCCTGCCGGTACATCTCCAGGGCCTCCTGGCCTCGCCCCAGGTCATCCAGGGAGACCCCTTTCGAGTTCAACGCCTCGGAAAAAGCAGGGTCGATGCCCAGGGCCCTGTCATAGCAGTGGATGGACTTCTCGGGCTTCCCGGAGTACCTCAACGCAACGCCCTTGTTGAACCATGCCTCTTTGGATGATTGATCATCCTCCAGGACCATGTTGGAGTATTTGATCACCCTCCCGTAGTCCCTCCTCTTGAACTCGAAATCCGACAGCCTCAGGAGCAGGTCGGCCTCCAGGCCCACCATACCAGAAACCTTCGCCGATACCTCCTCCCCCACGGCCATCTGCTCCGGCGACGGCCTCGCCTCGGCATCGATTACATCTTCGAACCCCGCCTCTTCCAGTATTTGGTCCAGATTATTCAATCTCAATCCTTCGCTTCTTGATCTTCTTCGGGACCCTGACCTCCAGGATGCCCCTCTTGAACCAAGCCCTGGCCTCATCGGGGCGCACCCTGGCAGGGAGGGCGAGGGTCTTCTTGAAAGACTGAAACTCGGTCTTGGAGTGGACCGTGCCGTAACACCTGAGGGTCACAGAACGTCCCATGCTGGCCTTGATTACCACATGGTCCTCGGTCAGATTCACCTGAACATCCTCCTTCTTCACAAAGGGCAGGTCGGCGGTTACCACTACCTCATCACCCACCTCCCGGACATGGACCAGGGGCTCAAGACACCTGGTGCTCTGGTCAAAACTGGGCCTTGTGGTATCCACCAGCCAGTTGAACTCCTCGAAGATCCCAACCATGATACATCACCCGAACATCACCGGAACTTCGGTATCGGCCTGGGAGGTTGAGGCCTTCATGGCCTCTTCTGTCTTCTTCATGAGGTCCCGGGCAGCGACCCTTATCTCCTCCGCGGTATCCAGGAGTTTTTGAACATCGATGGATATGCCCAGGATCCGTCCCACGGCCTCCACGGTGGAGGCCGCCGAAGCCGGGTCAGGGTACCCGTGATGGGACTCGCCCATGAGATAGGTAACAGGGATGTCCCGTTTGGCACCCTCGAGAAGGATAAGGCTGTTGACCCCGGCCAGGAAACCGTCCTCGAAGAGCTTCACCCCGGCCTTTTCCAGGATCTCCTGGTCGGCCTCCTTTGATGCAACACCCCACACACCGGGTTTTTCTATCTCCATCCTGTTCTGCACCGGCACCCCTCCAAGGACCAGGACCCTGGATGGAGATACCTTCTCGAACCAGTCCCCAAGGCCGCCGGCAAGGGGATACATCATCTGGAGTGGGATGGGGATCTCTGATACCAGGACCACCATATTATCTCTTTCGTATAACCTCAAAGCTGTCCTGGGCCTCCGGTTTTTGATGACCACCACCGGGGGCATCAACGTCGATTCAATATGGCCCATCTCCTCCAGGGTCAGGGTCTCGATGATATGGGAGACCCCAATACTCCCTACCAGACCCTCGTCCGGAAACCCGATTACAACTATGGGGTTCTCAAGCTCTACCTTTCGGGTTTCGACTATCTCAAGTCCTTCCAAGGTTTCCACCCTATGATATCTTAGTCTGGATTGGTATTAAATCTATTGGAGAACTGCTTTTCCCTTGTGCCTGGAATTAATAATCTAACCCAGGTCCTCAAGTTCCCTGGCCCTGGAAAAGTCTATCTTGCCTGTGTAGAGGGCGCTGCCTATGACCACACCCCTGGCCCCCAGGTCCTTTATGGTCTCAATGTCCTCCAGGGAGGATATGCCGCCGCTGATGATCACCCCGGAGGTGGTGGAGTCTATGACCTCGGAGATGATGTCCTCATCGATACCCGACATCCTGCCCTCCACGTCCACGTTGGTGAAGAGGAACTCATCGGCATAGGCCTCCAGCTGGGGGGCCATCTCCGAGGCCCGGTGTTTCGTGGACTCCTGCCAGCCTTTGACGGTGACGTAGCCCTCCCTGGAGTCCAGGGCGATGGTGATGCGCTCCCTGCCGTACTTCTCCACCAGGGGTACAAGGGAACCTGGGTCCTCCACGGCCATGGTACCCAGGATGACCCGCTCGGCCCCCAGGTCCAGGAAGTGCATGGCGTTTTCCAGGGTCCTCATTCCCCCCCCGAACTGGACAGGGATGGTAAGGACCCTTATTATCTCCTCAACTATGTTCACGTTTACCCCCCTGCCCTCTATGGTGGCGCTCAGGTCTATCAGGTGGAGCCTCCGGGCCCCCAGGTCCTCCCACCTCTTTGCCACATCCAAGGGATCGTCAACTTCCACGAGCTTCTTCGATGGATCACCGCCCACAAGCTGGACGCATTTTCCATCCTTCAAATCCAGGGCAGGGATGACGAGAAACATGACACTAGATGACATCCTTAAGGCTTTTATGTCTTTCCGATAAAAAAATTTATATACTGGTAGGCAAATTCTCAATTGTCCGAAAGGGACAAAACTGGAGCTCTTAGGTTTTGGATTTGGAGAGAGGAGAAACATGAGAAATCAAAATACTCTCTCCACCATCTGAAACCTGCTTTTTTTCCCAACAGGCTTATATATGCTGGAACCTACCATTCGATATGGTATCCTTTGATCTGCTCGTTATAATCGCCGGGGTAATCTATGGTTATTCCAGGGAAGGGAAGGAGGACAGGTGGCACATGATCAAAAAGGGCCTCAAGATCGGCATAGTCCTGGGGGTTGCCTTCGGTGTCCTGGGCCTCTTCCTTGGCGGTATCATGGCGGGCCTTGCCGCCGGGGTCGTCGGCATCATAGCCCTGCCCCTGGTGGCCTTCGTCATCGCCCTGGAGTTCGTTATAGGGACCTTCCTGGGTGACCTCCTGGAGCACGCCTTCAAGAAATAGTCCTACTTCCCTTGGGACTTCTCGAGAATGGTGTGGGAGCACAGCACCCCTACGGGCTTGTTCCCCTCACCCCAGACCAGGAGGTGGCGCACACTATTGTCGGCCATGACCTTCAGGCCATCTTCCAGCTCGTCCTCCTCGTGGAGCTGGATGCAGGGATTCACCCCCGCCAGTTCGCAGGCCGTCATGAAATCCCTTGCCAACACCTTTTCTGGGTCTTTCCCCGAGGCCATGGTGTTGATGATGTCCGTATCGGTTATCAGCCCCATGATGTCCTCCCCATCCTTTACGAAAACGGCATCCGCCCGGCGCAGGGCCATCTCCTCCCTGACCAGGGCCAGGGTGTCATCCGGGGTCACCGAGGGTATGTCTGTCCTCATGCAATCCTTGATCTTCATGTAATTCCCCGTAGGATATTATACCTGATTACCTATTAAAACTTCCCCCTCATCCCAGGATGTTCTCCAGGGTCCCTATTCCCCCAATCTCCACCTCCACGGAGTCCCCCCTCTCCATGGGTCCCACCCCCGGCGGGGTCCCGGTGGCGATGACATCCCCCTTCTCCAGGGTCATTATCCCGGATATGAACTCCACCAGGGTGGGGATGTCGAAGATGAGGTTCCCGGTGCTGGAGTCCTGCTTGACCTCGCCGTTCAATCTCAGGGTTATACCCAGGTTGCCGGGGTCGGGTATCTCATCCGTTGTTACAATCCAGGGGCCGTAGGGGGCGAAGGTATCGAAGCTTTTCGCTCTGGTCCACTGGCCGTCCCTTCTCTGGAGGTCCCGGGCGGTGACATCGTTAAAACAGGAGTAACCCAGGATGTAATCATAGGCGTCTTCCTTCGGAACATGCCTGCACTTTCTCCCAATGACCACGGCCAGCTCGGCCTCGTAGTCCACCCGGGTGGACTGGGATGGGTAGATAATCCTATCACCATGACCGATGACTGTCGTTGGGGGCTTCAGGAAGATGATGGGTTCCTCCGGTATATCCATGGCGAGTTCCCTGGCGTGGTCGGTGTAGTTCAGGCCCACGCAGACCACCTTGGAGGGCGTCGTGGGGGGCAGGAGCTTTACTTCCCCAAGGTTGAAGCTGCGCCCGGCTGCCTCGACACTACCATCCGAAAGGCCCCCGTCATACACCTTCTCCTGATAGAGAAACCTGCAGAGTTTCACCCTATCACCGCCCCCCTGTTATTCGCCCTGGTGACAATGATCTCGGAGATGCCATCCATCCCCTCCAGGGCCTCCAGGAGTTCCCCCTCCTCCTCCACAAGGGAGTAGACCACCGGCCCGAAGGAGCTAAGGCCCGCCCCTGCCGAATGTTCCTGGCATGTCCTGAGGATATCCTTCACCGTCTGGGACTGGAGGTCGACCTCCACCTTCTTGAACCCAAGGGTCTGGAGCTGGTTCACCCCTTCACCAAAGGAGTCCAGATCCTTCTCCACCACGGCAGGCAGCATCTTCATCAAAATAATATGGGATATCTCCCGGACCTCCTCCAGGGGCACCGGGCAGTACTCCTGGAAGATGTTCACCTCCCTTCTGCCGGCCACCTCCGTCCCTTCCTCCGGCAGCACCAAGACCACCTTCCAGGGAGGGAAATCGTACCTGGCCAGGACCGGCGCCGGGCTTGCCCTGGAGGCCGATGATGGGAGAAAAGAGGGTTTCTCTCTTGTGGAGTGGCCCCCGTCCAGGATGAACCCCCCGTGCTCGAAAGCCGCCGTCCCGATGCCCGAGGTCCCGCCCCTGCCCACGAGTCTGGCGATGTCCCTGACCCTGAGGTCGATACCATAAATCTCGGAAATTGCCTTCCCCACCGCCAGGGCCACCTGGGTCCCGGAGCCCAGGCCCACGTGCTGGGGGTAGTCTTCCCGAACCTCGATCCTCACCCCCCCCTCTATCCCCGTGGCGCTGAAGACCCTCTCCGCCGCATCCTGGGCCCTCTCAGCCAGGGGACCCTCGGCCGAAATATCCCCGGCCTCCTCCACCTCAACAACAAGTTTGGGGTCCTCCAGGGCCAGCCCTATACCCCCGTCCACCCTGCCCATGGAGGCGTTCATGTCGATTAAGCCCATGTGAATCCTGGAAGGCGTGATAATCTTCATGGGAGGATTGTATCTGCCCCCGGGATATAATTAGATTGCGATTAATACAGGATGGCATACCTGTAAGTGTAGATGGTCAGTATCAGAGAAACGGCAGTCGCTATCCCGAAGTAGAGGTGGAGACCCCTTTTCATGTTGTAGCCTTTGATGATGGCGCCGGTGGAGGTTAGGGCGATGAACCCCACCGCCGTGAGATAGGCAAAAAGGTGGTGATAATCCAGAGGGACCGTCGCGCCTTTCGACAGGAAGAGAAAAAGAAGAAGGGCTGCGGTATAGGTTCCCACCAGGACCTCTGCATCCTTCATCCTGCCTCATCACCCTTCCTATATCCCACCGGCATGATGTAGATGGGGGTGTAGCCCACCGGCAGCCCGAGGACCTCCCTTACCCTATCGTCATAGAAGGCGCCCACCACCACCGTCCCGAGACCAAGGGCCGTGGTCTCCAGATAGATGTTCTGGGCCGCATGGCCTGCCTCCAGGAACATGTACCTCTCGGCCCTGTCCCCGTACTTGTCCCTGGTCCTTTCAACCACCCCTGTTATCACTATGACATTTGGAGCGTCCCGTATCCAGTTCTGGTTCAGGGCAGCCGCTGCGAGGGGAGCCCGGATGTCATCACCGGAGAGGGCCTCCAGGGTGTGTTCAGGCGGGTTGTAGTGGTAGACACCCCTCCCGGTGGCCACATAGATCTCCAGGGGATACAGGGCACCGGCCGAGGGGACCGTACGGAAACCTTCCTTGGAAGTCACTCCCTGGGCAGCCCAGAGAATCTGGGATAAATCCTCAAGGGGAACTTCCTCCCCGGAATATTCCCTCACCGAGCGCCTATCGGCCAGGGCCCTGTGGAGGGACATCCCTCCATCCATCACGGGGTCTGGCAACCTGACGGTCTCCCCGTATTCCACGGTCCCGGGGCCGGTCTTTGCCGGGAAATAGAATATGTAAACAGAGACCAGGACAAGAATACCGGCAAGGGCAAAGAGGACCATAGCCCATCTCTGGCTAGACGGCATTGGAAAAGACCTCCCGGATGTGCAGGAGGGTTCTGCCCTCCGTAATGATGTCATAATCCCTCCAGAGGAGCCTGGTGCCCTCTTCGAGCCCAAGGGCCCCGGCCTCCCGCTCCCCCGCCTCCATGATCCCGAAACCCCGTATCTCTCTGCGGGCCTCGATTTTGAGCTTTGCCATGATCCTGCCTATGGGGATGTCCTCCTTCATGATATCCTCCCTGAACTCCTCCCTCAGGTGGGCCAGGGGGGCATAGGAAGTGGCATAGACCAGGACATCCCTGGAATCCAGAAGCCGCACAACCCTGTAGTTGACCTCCTCTCCCTCCCCTATATGCAGGAGGGCGGCCACCTCCCTGCCAGCCCGGACCACCTCCTGGACCTCTGTCTCCACCCGGATGGGCTCCCCCCTCAGGGCCTCGAGAATCCTGGTGATGGACCCGTCCGTTGTGAGCAATATCCGCTGGACACGGGTCAAGGGAAACTCCCCCTCCAGGACCTCCAGCCGTCTCAGCATATCCATCTTCAATGGGCCGCCCCTATAACGTCCTTGACGCTGTCCAGACCGTGCTCCCTCAGATATGACCCGATCTCCTCTGAGACCTTGGCGAAGACGTCCACCCCCCTGGTGACCACCGCCGTCCCTATCTCCACTGCTGACGCACCGGCCATGAGGTATTCCAGGGCGTCATCCCCTGTTGAAATCCCCCCGCACCCTATGATGGGTATTTTCACTTCCTCAGCAATCTCATAGACGCACCTGACTCCCACGGGTTTGATGGGTGCCCCGCTCAGGCCCCCGGTCCTGTTGGCCAGGATGGGCCGCCGGGTCTCGATATCTATGGCCATGGCCTTGAGGGTATTGATGGCAGTAACGGCATCGGCGCCGGCCCTTTTACAGGCCTTGGCGATCTCTACGATGTCAGTGACATTCGCCGTAAGCTTCGGAATCACTGGGATATCTACCGCCCTTTTGACCGCCCTGACCACCTCCCCGGCCCGATCCGGGTCCTGGCCGAAAAAGGCACCGGTCCCCTCGGCATGGGGACAGGAGAGGTTAAGCTCCAATGCGGCAGCGCCCATCTCCTCCATCCCCTTGGCCACCTCCACGAAGTCCTCCACTGAAAACCCGAAGACGCTCCCGATGACCGGTACTCCTCCTGTCTTTGCGGTCTCCATCTCCTGGGCGAAGTCCCTGTAGCCCGGATTCGACAGGCCCACGGCGTTGAGGATCCCGCCCCCGTGGAATATGACTGAAGGGTTCTTGTGACCCTCCCTCGGTGTAGTCCCCACTGATTTGGTGACGACGGCACCGGCCCCGTTCTCTGCCATGCGCTTCAGGGCGGCCCCGGTGGAGCCCATGATCCCCGAGGCCAGGATGGTGGGGTTCCTCAGTTTCAGACCGCAGAGCGTGGTTTCGAGCATCCTTTAAAGATTCCCCGGCAGGTTATATTAATTTTGGGGGATTGCCCATCAGGCATCTCCCCTTGTGTTCAGAATCGCACCCGCAGTCGTCCCCGACGCCCACTACATCGCAGTAATCGGTATGGTCGCAGCGGTGGCAAGGAGGTTTCGTGGCCGCCATGGGCTACCTCTGCACATAGCTTGTCCCGTTCTTTAGGGCCCACTCCGCCCTCTGGAGTTCCCGGCCCATGTAGAGGG
>CAZHQS010000068.1:0-9217 GCA_964534545.1 Candidatus Hydrothermarchaeota archaeon | reverse complement strand
AAGCCATCCTTTCCAGTAGTAAGTGGGCTACCAATTAAGCAAAAATCCTTCAACGTATTTTTTTCACAAATTCTGGAAATTTTTTTCCTTAAGTTTTGTTCTGAATATGGAATTATTAACCAGATATCCTCGCCAAAGACTTCAAAATTCAGGGTGAATCTGAGTATATCTCTATTCTTTGAATTTTCTAATCCCTTTGATAATATCTCATCGATCGCATCTTCTGACCTAACAGAAACACATTCTACATTGGAATATCTTTCTACTCCTGCAATAATTATGGAAGGATAGGTGGAAATACCCTCAAAAACAGAATAATTTGTGAAATCTATAAATTTATAAATCCCATAATTATTGAAAATTAATTTTCTTAATTTAATCCCATATTCAGCCCTAGTATATTGGTTCGAAGTAATTAACCCAATTTTACCATTTTTATTTATAAAGTAAAATGATTTTTCTATAAAGGCTACATATATATCACAGCGTCTATACACACTCTTATGAATTCGTTTATAAATGTCTGCAAGTATATTGTCTAGTTTCTCAACTCTTATATAAGGCGGATTTCCAATCACTACATCAAAGCCACCTTTTTCGAAGACATCGGAGAATTCCATCACCCAGTGGAAGGGCTTGAGAGCCCTCAGGCCCTCTTCGTCAATGTCGATGCCTTTGGCCTGGAGTTCTGATAAAAGTTTGCCGTTTAGGATTTCTTTGAAGTCCTCGGTCATTGACTGGATTTCATTCCTAAGCTCCTCAGCTCGCTTGCCAGTGGCCTTTTTATATTCTTTGATTTTCTCGTTGCGTCTTTTGAATAGGTTTAGAATTGAGTCTTCGTTCCAGTTATCGAGGGCAGCATACTGGACATCGAAACTCTTCCACGCCTTTTTCTTTTTACCCTTCTTCATCTTTATATCTGCCACTTGATGGGTGTCAACATATCCTATCAAAGAGTTGCCTTCAAAGATGTTAAACTCAATATTCGGCAGGGCGTCGATTTCCTTCTCAGGGTCGGCAGCCGCAATCAGCCAGAGCCATAATCGGAGCATGCAGATTTCCACTGCACCCTCCATGATGTCCACGCCGTAGAGATTGTTTATGATGATATCCCTCCGAAGGGTGTAGTCATCCAGAGTCTCACCGCATTTGCGGCGCCAGTCAAAGAGCAAATCGGCAGTAGCCATTAGGAAAGCCCCACTTCCCACGGCAGGGTCCAGGATTTTTATATCTTTCAGTACAGAGTTAAACCGGGAGAGGGTTTCTGGATCGTCTCGGTGAGCTTCATAAAAGGCATTGAAGTTTTCATACTTCCCCCCAAGGCCGAGCCTATCCGCGGCAAAGGGAAAGATGGTGTTTTCGGCTATGTAATTGGTGATTACCTCAGGGGTGTAGTAGGCGCCAATCTTCTTGTTGCCCTTCTTCAGCTCTCCCTCTGGGGTAGTTTCAAGCTCTGAAACATCGATATCGTCAAGCTCGCTTACGGTAATAACAAACTTCTCGTAGATGTGGCCCAGGATTTCAGGGGTCAGGTTCCCTATGGTCTCCTCCTCTTCTGAGCTGGAATATTCAATAATCCAGTTATATTTGTTCAATTCCCCGATGAGTTCTGACCAGTCGAAACCCTCGATTTTCAACTTAGATTCCTGGATGTTTTTCCTATCGGTTGATGGGAGTTTCCGATCCCTGAAAAGGCCGCCGTTGAGATAGGGGATAAACAGGGAATATCCTTCTGCTCCTTTGATAGGCATGTCGTTCTTTTTGGGGTTGTTCAGGTAGTCAAAGAAGATGTCATTTAAAAGACCACGGAAATCTTCAGAAGTTCGAATCAAATGCCCAAAAAGCTTTCTGGCGCTTATCTCCTGCTTTTTTCCCCGTTTGTCTATACCATAGATGATTCCCTTCTCTGCCAGGAAATAGGTGAAAATCAGCCGATCCAGGAGGCGCTGAGCCGCAAGAATCCTGTCCCTGTCGGAAAACCCCCCCTTTACTGCCCTGGCAAGTTTGAGGCGTAACTCCCAGAGGTTACGGTAGAAACGAGAGATTACATCCTTTACCTCGAAAAGGGCAGTGGGATTGCTGGAGGAGAATTTTGAAAGCTTGTCTTCTTTGCTTTTCACATAATCGGTACGCCGGGAGTAGCTGGTATTGAAAATGAACTGCTTATTCTCCCCAAAGGTACGATAAGCAAAAAGTCTACCATCCTTCCAGAACCAGTAATAGTCGAAGGTGCGTTTTTTCCTTATTGCAGAAAGGATGGTGGGGATGTCTTCTTTTTCAAAAGAATCAAAGTAAGCGAGGCGGTTTTTTGGATCAAAGAGGTAGGAAACAGCTTTACCGGTATCGTATTCATCTTCGAGGCTGGTGGCAGTTTCGAAAAATCCCTTCTCTTTCAGGAATTCGAAGCCGTATTCTGCCATTTTAGCCTCCCGTATATTTGATGAAGGCCTTAAGCTCAATCTCGGCGGCGCTGGGCGATTTGCGGGAGATCTCTTCCAGGTCCTTCCAGCTATCGGTATCCCTGATAGCCTCATCAAGGGCTGTCTTGAATATGTCTGGTTGTTCGATGATATCCTTCACCGCCGCTTCTACTTTCAAAAGTTCGTCAGGAAGGAGAGCCTGTCTTTCAATGAGTTCCCGAATCCTGTCAAGGGTTGCCTTCATGTCCTCCGATTCAAGCTTTGTCCTTGCTTCCTGGAGGTCCCTTAAAAGTGCCTGAAGCTTTCTGGTGAGTTCACCCCTGGAGGTCCGTTCCCTATCGAGATCGACCTTTGCCCGATTCAGGAGCGAGTCTATCCTGGGATAGTCCGAAGGTCCCAGTTTTTTCTCCTCCTTTACCGGCTCGACGGACTCCCTGATTTCATTGATGGTTTTGATCCTGCCGCCGGATTTCGCAATCAGGAAAAGGTCTTCTTCATCCTTAAGCACTGTATAGATGGGTTTCCTGATGCCGGGGTTTATGGTTTCCAGCAGGTCCCGAGTGATGTTATACCTGAAAACCGCTTTTCGCAAAACCTTATCCAGTTTTGATTCCTCAGGCATGGCCGCCCTGATCAGCTTATCCGGGTCTGTGGTTGCGACCCGTTCCTTGTATTCACTGTAGTTTTCAAGATAACTCTTTTTCTCGGCCTCATGAATCTCTTTAACCTTCTTTTCATCCATCAACCACACAATAAAATCAAGACCGATGATGTCAAGGATGGTTTTAAGACGCAGGTCAAGGCGGTCGTACAGTTCAAGCTCTTTGTCTATATCTGTTTCGGGCCTGAAATTGTGGATAAAGAGCTTCTTTGGGTTGGTAATTCTTAAAGCCCTCCCTGCCCTCTGCACCAGTACCACAGGATTATAGGGGAGGTCAAAATTGACAATTGAATCAGCCCTGGGGATATTCACGCCTTCGGAAAGTATATCAGTGGTCAGGAGGATATCGATCTCTCCTCTCTGGAAGCGCTCTATCAGTTTATCCTTGGACTTATCAACACCGCCGTGGATGAACTCAAGGTTTTCAAAATCCCCTTTTAGGGATTCATAGAGGTACTGCACGGTATCCTTGAACTCGGAAAACACAATGGTCGGCTTTCCTTCTTCCAGATTTTTCCGGAGGAGTTCTTTTAGTTTCTGGATCTTTTTATCCTGTTCATATGGGATTTTTTCCATCTCGCCGAAGACCTCTTTCAGATCTTCGAGCATGCGGTTTATGAGTCTCAGGTCCTCAGAAAGGTTCTCCAGTACCTTCCTTTGTAGGTCAGCATCAAGGTGTCGGAAAGAATCGAAGACCACCCTGGATCGGTTTTCATCGATGATGGTCTTGTAATCCTTTTTTGAGAGTTTTATGGAGAGCTGGTCAAGGTTGTTTTCATCAATAAAAACGCCCTGTTCTATGGAGTCCATAAAGACCGCGAATCTGACCTTAAGATAGTCTACGCTCTTGTAGAAAGAGTAGAGGCTGCTTTCCAACCTCTTGTAAAGCTGCCACTTATACCAGAATATCAGGTTTTTATCGTCTCTGTATTCCTTGCCATCCCAGAGCTTGGCAGGCTCGTAGTTCAGGCCCTCCAGGAAGGTGACAATGTTATCAAAGATACGGCTTTTGTACTCTTCTGGATAGGTGAATGATACCTCTCTGGTGTCTGGTTCCTCATATTTCACCTCCTGGCCTGAAAGTTTCCACAGGTCCTCTTCGAAGTGTTCCTGGACAATGCGCCAGGATATCTTCAAGTTGAGTTCCCTTTCTACCCTTTTGATTCTGTCCAAGAGCCCATGGGTAAGGCGGTAATCTTTCAGCTCCTTAATTTCCCTCCGGGTGGTGTCATAGAGTTCCTTCAGTCCCTGGTTTTCGAATTTGCTTACGTTCTCACCGCGGTAAAAGAGGTCAATGAGACTGAAAAGGTCTTCAGAACTCAGGTTAATCGGCGTAGCTGTAAGGAAAAGAACATCGGCTTTCTGGTTGCTGCTAATTAGATGTTTCAGGTTCTCCTGCCTGTTACTGGTGTTGCGGTAGTGGTGAGCCTCGTCAGCAATGATCAAAGAGTACCTGTCAGCGTATTCCCTGTAGTCGAAGTAGCCCGTTGAAGCGGTACCATAGGGTGGTTTTTGGAGGATGCCCATAGAAATTGAATCCACCTTATCTGAGATCCCAAAGGCATCCAGGTAGCCTTTCCACTCGGATTCCACCCTGGGCGGGTAGATGAGCAAACACCTTTTATCTGGTTTCTGCTTCAGATATGCCTTCATCGCTTGGCAGGCCACATAGGATTTGCCAAGGCCGACAGAGTTGGCTAAGATATAACCCCCATATTTCTGGAGGCGTTCCATCACGATGTAGAAGCTCAGGTTCTGGAATTCAAGAAGGATATTCTCTTCTTCCTCGGCTTCATCCTCAAGGAGATATTGTTTATTAAGAAGATGAATCAGCTTTGTGAAGAATATCTTGGGGTGATGGTAAAGGTATTTAGATTCCTTGACCTCATCTATGATCTGAAGCATGTTCAAGTCTTTGCTTGCCATGCTCCAGAGGGAATCAAACCATTGCCTGAATAGAACCCTTGTGGAGCTGGTAGTCTGCATGGGGATGCAGAGTTCTATATTGTCTGTCAGCCCTCCTTTTGTGAAGTTTGCGGAACCTGCCCAGATGTCATCGGGTATTGATGATCTTAGATAGAAGCTGTAGAGTTTCACATGGAACTTCCGGTCAAGAAAAACCCTAAACTCTATCAGGTCATTTCGAACAAGATGTTCAAGAAGTTCTATAGTCTCGTCATTGAAGTTGCTAATATCGTTTTTTATAATCGAAAGGAGAACCTCTTTGGTGAACCTTGTGGTCTCGGGACCCATCACAACTCTGATGGGGGCTTTTGTATCCCACTTTTCGTCATCAGATATGTTCTTTAGGAGTCGTTTCTCCGTCAATTCTTTGAAGAGATCATGACTCTCTTTAAAGCCCGAGAAAAAAAGATAGCCCGTGCCAAGGTCCATCCTTAACTCGAAATCCGCTTGGTCTTTTATCTTCTCACTCTCGGTAACATAATGTTCAAAAACCTCTCTGACCGAACCTTCATTCCCGCCCTCAACCACGCCGGCGTAATTGTCGATGATCTTTGCTGTCGGGTCCACCATCTCTATCCCCCATATTCTACGGGGCTTGTTATGTGTCTTTCCCGAGGGTCCCCGGGAAAAGTGTCCGGTTAAAGATGGGCGGGTTTAGTATAAAAAACATCCGAAAATCAAGGTGGATGTTTGGGGTCCCATCCTCACTCCCCGAAGACCTCCGCCTCGAAGGTGTATATCTCTGCGCCCTTCTGCCAGCAGTCCTCGGGCAGGCCCGCCTTCCTGCAGGTCTGGGCAAGGAAGGTGTACTTGTCCCAGCCCCAGTCCGTGGCCACCTGGGGCAGAAGCAGCCCGGAATGCATGCCCTGGCTTATGATGAGGCCGTGGCGGCCCACCTGGATTTCGTCGGTGCTCGTTATCCGCTTCGGCGGTGTCAGGACGGATATCTCCAGCTCGATGTCATCCAGCTCCTCCACGGACAGGGGCACGAACCTGGGGTCCCTGGTGGCCGCCGCGATGGCCGAATCCTGGACCTGGAGGTAGAGGGGCTGAACCGCCACCGTGGTCCCGATGCAGCCCCGAAGCTGGCCGTCCTTGTTTATGGTCACAAAGGCTGCCCCCGGCTCCTTCAGGCGCTCGCTTGAGACCTCGATTTCCGGGACCCTGCCCTCCCTGACATAGGTCTCGATGGAGAGCCTTGCGATGCGCAAAAGCTCCTCCCTCTCCTCCCTGGAATAATAGGTCCGCCTGGCAGGACCGTATATCACCACCGAGGCATAGCCCACCACCCGGCTCCTGTCCCCGGTCACGTCCCCGGAGTTGGCATATTTTACCACCTCGGCCCCGGTGGCCCCCAGGGCCTTGGCGGCCTTCATCACCGCCAGTACCGGGCCGTAGCCGCACATCTCGGTCCTCCCTCCTGTGATGTCCTCCCAGAGCTTCTCGTCGTCCAGGGCCAGGATATCGTAGAGGCAGAGGTGGTCCAGGTTCACTGCAGTATCGTAGGGGTAGTAGTGGGAGAGGTCGGTAGAGGCCACCATCAAGGCGTTCTTCCCCTTCAGCTCCTCTGCCAGGACCCGGGCCAGTTCATTGATGTTCTCTTGAGTCTGGGCACCCATTACAATCATCACCACCTGGAAGTCTCCAAGGACCTCCTGGAGGAAGGGGAGCTGGACCTCCACCGAGTGCTCCTTCTGGTGGGCGTCGGTGCGGTTGGTCATCCTCGCCGACGCCTCGATAAAGGCCCTGGCCAACCCCCTGTCGAAGGATATGTTCCCCAGAGGGGTCTCGAAGTAGTCCCCTTCGTAGACCGAGATACCGTCGAAGTGGACGTGGTGGCTGGGCCCCACGATGACCACGGTATCGTAGTGCTGGCCCTCCAGCTGTTTATATCCGTGGGCTGCCACCTGGCCGGAATAGATGTATCCCGCGTGGGGGGAGATGAGGGCCATGATGCCGGTATAGTCCTTCTTCGGGGCCGCTGCCAGGTAGCTGTCCACCATCTCCTTAAGGGCATCCTTCTCCCCTGGATAGAAGGCCCCGGCCACCGCCGGTTTTCTTATTACGGCGTCTGGCGGTGGGGCGGCAGGGGTCTTGATCTCCATGGCCTCTCCGACTTCATGATCAACCATCCCTTCCTGGGCGCATCCTGCCAGTACCGCCACCGTGAGAAGGATGAACCACACCCTCATAAGATCACCCCCAGGCCCTGCCGTCCGGTGTCTGGCCGAAGCCCTCCAGCTCCAGAACGTCCTGCCACATATCCCTGCAGCCGCACTCGAAGCCCTCCAGGTGTTTCCTGTCCTGGGTCACCGAGAACTCCACGATGGCCTTTGCGATTTCACCGTCGCAGTCCCCGCAGTTGTGGGCGCCCCTGGCCTTCCCGGCGGCCGTGGGGTGGCACAGCACAGGCACCTCCACCTTCCCGGCGGTCCTTTTGAGAATCTCCACCACACTCCAGAGCCAGGGCGGGCGGTACTCCCCCCGCCTCCACAGGGCCTCCACCAGGGTGCCCCGCTGGACGTTCATGGGGTTGAAAGATATCCTGGAGGCCCCCATCTCCCAGGCCCTCACCGCCGAGGCCACCGCATCCTCCACCGCCTCCCTCTCGGTCAGGAAGGGGGGCTTCACCAGGAGGTAGGCCTTCACCGGCACCCCGGCGTCCCTGCATGTCCCAAGGGCCCTTTCGAAATCCTTGAGGGAAAACCCCTTGTTGATGCAGTTGGTCCTGATATAGTCGCTGGCGGTCTCCAGGCCCATGCCCACCTCCAGCTCGGCATCCAGGGCATCCCTGGTCTCCTCCAGGACCTCCGGGCTGACAAACTCCGGCCTGGACTCCACCTGCAGCCTCCTTGGCCCTGCCTGGTTTACAAGCTCTATTATCTTATTCCTCAGTCCGGGCGGGACCTCCCTTTCGTCAAAGAAGCTGCCGGAGTTGAAGACCTTGAGGTAGGGCACTCCCTCCAGTCTCTCCAGGGCCTCTTTGAAGCCTTCCAGGAGCATCCCTTCACTGGTCTCCAGGGGGGAGTCATAGACGTAACCGCACATGGAGCAGCCCGACCGGAGGCCCCAGGAGCATCCCCTGGTGGGCATGATGACCACCCCGGCATCCACCGGCCCCTCCAGGTAATCCCTCTCCCGCCATGACACTGTCCTGGCCTTTCTCCCGGCCCTCTCCAGCCCCCCGGCCCGTATCTCCCTGATGACGCCGTCCAGGGCAGGGTTTATCATGCCACTGCCTCCCGAATCCTGGCCACCAGTTCCTCGATGCCGGTGCCCTCTCTGGCAGATATCTCCACGGCCCCGGGCAGGAGGGCCCGCTTTCCTTCCATATCCTGGGCCCGGTCTATCTTGTTCAGCACATGGATGACGGGTATGCCGTCTGTGCCGATGCGCATGAGGGTCTCCTCGCAGATCTCCTTTTTCCTCCTGAACTCTTCCATATCATCGGAGGCGTCTAACATGAGCAAGATGAGGTCCGAGTCCTGGATGGACCTGAGGGTGGACCTGAAGGCATGGACCAGTTCCGGCGGCAGGTTCCTGATGAAACCTATGGTATCAGTGACGAAGGTGCCCTCCTCCAGCCGGCCGGTCTTGGGGCCCAGGGTGGTGAAGAGCTCGTCCCTTGCTGGCTTTCCGGCCCCGGTGAGGGCATTCAGCAGGGTGGTCTTGCCCACGTTGGTGTAGCCGGCCAGGGCCACCACCTTTCCCAGCTCCCGCCGCCTCCTGGTCTGGCCCTCCACCACCTTTGTGTAGCGCGTGAGGGTGTTCTGGATCTTCTTAATCCTCTTGTGGATGCCTGAAAGGGTGGAGTGGACCACGTACTCCCCAGAGCTTCCGAAGCCCGGGTGGTCCTCTCTGACCCGACGGTTGGCGTGGAGCTTGATGTAGGGCAGTTTGCGTCTGAGCCTGGCCAGCTCTATCTGGAGCATGGCCTCCCTGGACCCCGCATGGGCCTCGAAGACGTTGAGGATCAGGTCGTATCTGTCCATGACCGGGAGCCCCAGCTCCCCCTCCAGGTCCATGATCTGCCGGGAGCTCAGGAAGTCCTCGAAGATGGCAACCTCTATGTCCCTCTCCTGGATGAAGGCCCCCATCTCCTCCACCTTGCCCTTTCCCACGAAGAACCTGGGCCTGGGGGGCGGGGCCTGGGTGAAATACTTCTCCACTG
>CAZHQS010000067.1:0-9438 GCA_964534545.1 Candidatus Hydrothermarchaeota archaeon | reverse complement strand
TACCCACCCAACTCTTTAATTAGTCCTCCGCATATATATTCCTTTTTTAGAAAAACCTTTATAATCAATTGAAATCAATATGATGGTTAACCTTTGGAGAGTTGGATGAGAGAAGATGAGATATGCACCCTTTGCGATAATAATCCTGTTGATCCTCGGGGTATATGTCCTGCCCTCAGTCTTTGCAAGGTTCGCCGGAACCCACACCATGGAGATTAACGAGAGCACAGGTGCCGCGGGGTTGAACTGTATCGCATGCCACCAGATCATCTTTGACGAGCTAAACGCCACCGCTGATGCCAGGACAGTCCTCCAGGCTCACAGGAAGGCCGCAGGCAACACCAGCTATACCCTGGGGTGGCTGAACATGACCATAGATAATTCCACCGATGTGGGGATATGCTACCTCTGCCACCGGCCCCAGACCAATCTCACCAACTCCCATACCAAGTCGGTGGTCAGGGCCTGCACCGACCTGGACTGCCACGGCACCAACGAGACCACCAACAATACCGCCTATCCCACGGCCGGCCAGGTGGGACCCATCCTGGGCAGTCACAACGTCCACGAGCCCTTCTTTGACGGCATGAGCGCCTATTATTCAAACTACCTAAACGAGACAGGGGCCAATTATACCCTGGGTTACTGGGCCTGCCTGGGCTGCCATACCGAGGTCATCGTCACCAGGAACCTAACGAAGAATACATATCAGCACGACAATTTTACCCAGGAGTTCGAGGACGGACGTGACAGGAAGAGATACCTATGAGGCCTGATGATGCAAGGGCCCTGTTTCCTTCTGTCAGGGGCTGGCTCTACCTCGATGCAGCGTCTCTATCTCCCATGGGACTCCCTGTAAGGGAAGCCATGGAAGGCTTCCTTGATGCCATGGGGAGGGATGCATCCTATTCCTTTCCGGGGTGGTACAGGGAGATAAAGGAGGTCCGGGGGCTCCTGGCCGAAGTTATGGGGACCCATCCGGAGGAGATCGCCCTGACCCACAACACCTCCGAGGGAGTGAACCTGGCAGCCTCCCTGGTCCCCTGGAAGAGGGGGGACAGGGTTTTGGTCTCGGAGGAGGATTTTCCCACCAACATCTACCCCTTTTTGAACCTGAAGGAGAGGGGGGTGGAGGTGGACTATATCAAAAGGCCAACCCTGGAGGCCGTGGAGGATGCCTTGACCCATGATACCAGGATGGTCTCCCTCTCCAGTGTGATGTACAAGGACGGGTACCGGGTGGACATTGACGGCATCGGCCGGCTGTGCCGCGAAAAGGGCGTCCTCTTCCACGTGGATGCGGCCCAGTCCGCCGGGGCCCTGGAAACCTCCGTCAAGGAGGTGGACTTCATGTCCGCCCCGGGCTACAAGTGGCTCCTCTCCCCCCTGGGGACGGGATTTTTCTTTATCAGGAGAGAGCTCATCGAAGGCCATCCCGCCCTAGGATGGCTCTCGGTGGAGGAACCCCTCAGGTTCGATACCAGGGACTATACCATAAAACCCACCGCTGCCAGGTTCGAGCTGGGCAACCCCAACATCCCCGGCATCCTTGGCATGAAGGCCGCCCTGGAACTGATTCTAGATGTGGGGATTAAGCGGATAGAAGAACATATCCTGGCCCTGTCCGGCAAGCTTCTGGAGGGTCTGAAGGATCTGGGCTTCCAGGTCACCTCGGACTTCGGGGAGGAGCACAGGTCGGGCATCGTCTCCTTAATCGAGCCCCGCATCACCCATGAAAAACTCGTCAAAGAGGATATAGTGGCCACGGTGAGGGACTACGTGCGCCTCTCCCCCCATGTCTACAATAACGAGGAGGACGTGGAGAGGGTGCTGGAGGCCATTGGAAGGATGGTCAAGGGCTAGCCCTCCTCCCTCCTCTTGTACGCCGGCTCCCCCACCATGGGTATCCTGGTCTCGCAGTAGGGGCAGAGGGTCCCCTCCAACCGCCAGTCCACGATGCCGTAGCCCATCCTCTTTATCAGGGGGGCCTTGCAGGTCTCGCAGTAGGTGGTCTTTCCCGGGTGGGAGTGGATGTTCTCCACATAGGCGTACCTCACCCCTGCCCCGTAGGCTGCCTCCAGGGCCTCCTCCAGGACACCCTCCCGGGTGGCGCTCTGCCGGTCCATCCTGTAGCTCGGGAAGAACCTGAGGAAGATGAGGGGGCTCCCGGTCTCCTTTGCCACGTGGATGGCCTCCTTCATGTTATCCTCCAGATATTTACCCGGGACCAGGATATGAACGATCTCCAGGTGGATGCCCCTATCCTTTATCTTCTTACAGAGGTCCAGGATGTGGCCCCTGTCATATTTTACCCCGCATACTTTGCGGTAAAAATCCTCCTTGCCCTTGATGGTCAACGCCACGGCATCCAGGCTGCCGGCCATGTAATCGAAGGCCTCCAGGGTCATGAACCCGTTGGTGGCCCAGACGTTCTTGAGGTCCGCCCTCTTAGCGGCCTCCATGACCTCGGTGTAGTATTCGATATTGAGACTGGGCTCCGAATGGGTGTAGACGATACCCTTCATCCCCAGGGCTGAGGCCGATTCCACAAGGGCTTCCGGAGTCATCTCATCCAGGTCCACCTCCTCGGGCTCCACCTGGGTGATGTTCCAGGTGAGGCAGAACCTGCACCCCAGGTTGCATCCTGCGCTGCCTATGGTCAGGAACTTGTGGTTTGGGTAGAAGTGGTAGAGGGGCACCTTCTCGATGAAATCGGTGGAATAGCTGGAGAGGCTACCCCAGGTCAGACTGTAGAGCTTACCGTCCCGGTTCTCCCTTACCCGACAGAGACCCCTGGAACCATCGGGAATCCTACAACCAATGATACAGAGGCTGCACCTGACGGATCCATCGTCGAGAGCAGAACAAAAAAGAGCTTCAAACTCTTCCACCATATCTTTAAGGGTTGTAATACCTTTATATTATAACCTTTTTGTCTGCAGGGCAAAATTCACCGGTCATCAAGGGCAGGCACTCCCCGGGACTCCCCTGGGGACATGCTGCAATGGTCCCTCCCTCGTTTGATACCTTCCAGCAGCTTGATTCTTCTGTCGCAGTCATAGGCCTCAAGAGTATATAAAATATATTCCAGTATATATAATTTTTGTTCAATACACCGGAACGACCTGCCCTAGCCTAGGATATCAAAAAATTGAAGGTCTAAAGGGATTCGAGGAACTCCTTGATCAGTCCTTCCGGATCCTCTTCCTCGGCCTCGATGGTGAGGAAGGGTACGTCCACGGCATCCCTTATGGCCCCATAGCTGGTATAGGTGCCCTCCGTTCCGAAGGGGCACTGCCTGTGATAGATCACGGCATCCACATCGTAGTGGTCCACCAGGTCCTTAAAGTCTGCGGCATCCTCTTCTGGAGAGCCTATGCCGGACTGGTCTGCATACCATCGTGCCAGGGCCCTGTAGGGGTCGCCTGTGGTATCAATCTCCCGCCTGTGGGCCGTGAAGCGCTGGAAGGGCCAGGCCGCGGTCACGATGCCCCCCGAGGAGTCGATGGCATGGAGGAACTCGTTCCTGAAGCCCCCTGCCAGGAGCAGGGTGTGGCCGTGGTAGCCCTCGCCTTTTTCCACCCTCTCCCTGAGCTCGTCCTCCAGGAGGTACATGGCCCCCAGGAGTTCCTGAGTGATGCCCCCGATGTAGTCGGTGCAGATGACCTTCAGGTTGTAGATGTCAAAGCTCTTTAACGGATGAGGCTCGGCCTTGATCAGGGAATCGATGGAGGCGAAGACCCGGGTCACCTCGTTGGTGAGCTCTATGGATTCCCGGAGCTTCTCGTCGGTAATCTCTTCTCCGGTGAGGTCCTCGAGTTTGGCCTTGAGGCCCATGAGTTTCTCGTAGATGGCCTCCTCCCTGGCCTTCCGGTCCAGGCCACGGGGTATCTCCAGGGGATGGAAGTCCCACCTCTTGCCTATGGTCTCCAGGACGTGGTCCCACTCGGGCATCTTGGGATGGAAATCCGTTATAACTGTATCATATCCAGGACAGGCGCCCAGGATGGGGGAGCCGGCGCTCCCGTTGACATACCGGCAGACGCATTCGCCGATGCCGAAGTGGGAAATCCACCTGCGCATGCCGTGGTTGCCTTTGATGATGGTCCGGTTCAGGTCCTCCCGGCGTTTGTATATGACCGAAAAGACCCCCGCGGCCCTCAACAGCTCGATGGGGGAGTTGGCCAGGGTCCCCACCACCTTCCCTCCGGCCTTGATGTGCTTGGCCCAGTTGTCCCAGACACTGGCGTTGTGCTGGTAAACGAGCCGAATACCTTCTAACTCTCGTATATCAGAATACAGGGGTAAACTCTTCTCATCCACAGATAGGGCAGTCCTGGATATCATAAACCTCACCTCTCATGCGATTGGCTTGTTATTAAATCCTCTTTCATAATATATAAAACTAATTGAACAGCTCTGCATTATTTGGTTCATTCCCTCCTGAAGAGGGCCACCGCCTGGACGAATTTTTCCTCATCCCAGATGGAGTAGCTGAACTCCAAGACCTCCATATCCCTATGGACAAGACCCATGTCCCTCAAGGCGCTTTCCATGGCACCGGGATTGAAGGCCGGATCCTTCAGCGGCCTCCAGAGGGCCACCTCCCAGAGGTCCTGGGGATAGAAGTCGCCCACCGGCCCAACTGGCTGGACGGGCTCTAAAAGGAGGAGTCTGCCACCTGGTTTTAAGGTCCTTGCCAGCCTTCCCAGAGCCTCCACGGGCTCTTCGATGTATTCCAGCAGGGCATCGCAGATGACCAGATCGTAGGCCCCCTCCTCAAAGGGCAAATCCTTTTCAATGTCGTACTGGACGAACTCGGCATCCCCGGGCTTTAGCCAGTCCTTTGTCCTCTCAAGGATGGTGGATGATATGTTGGCCAGGGTGAGGCGGGCTCCCATCCTATCGAAGTGTCTCAGGTAGTCCTTGATCCCGGTGGCGGCATCCAGGATGCGCTCTCCCCCCTCCACACCGGCCAGTCGCCTGAAGGCCTCCATGCGCCTCCTTCCCACCTGGTCCGGCTCGCTTTTCTTCCCCCTGCCCCTTCCCGAAGGGATGCTCCGCCGCTCGAAGAGCTCGAAGAAGCGGTCCTTGCCGAAGACCTTCACCATATACTCCCCACCTCTCTCCAGGTTCCTGGCCCTACCCCGGTCGTCCAGATTGATATCGAGCCTCTTTATGGGCCCGGCCTCAGCCTCGAAGGTGGCATCCAGGAGGCGGTGACCCGAGCCCATCTCGGTGATGGTCATGGTGGGCCTTGGACCAAACTCCTCGGTGTAGGGGGCAATGGCTATCCAGAGCCTCTCCCCCACCTCTGCCCCCAGGGGCTTCCTGGAGTTGATAACACAGAAGATGTCGTCCTCGTAGGCCCTGGAGACGGTGGTGATGGAACCCTTTCTGGCCGAAAGGACACCGAAGGTGTGAATCGCTTTTTTCTTCCCTTTCCTTAGGCCGATCTTTTCCATGGATAAAACCAGGGCCTTATGGTATTTAGGTTTTGGGGGAGGAGGTGAGCGTCAGATCCTTGGACCACATCCTGGGATAGGTCCCAGGCCTCATCAGCACCCGGTCGGTCTTCACAGCGATGCCGCTTTTCTCTGTCAGCATAGTGGTGGTGTCCATCTTTGCCTGGCCCAGTGCAATGAGCTCACCTTTCAGGCTCATCATTGCAACCAGGTCACCAGGTCTTATTTCAGCATCGATCTGGCTAAGACCCGGCACCGCCAGGGCCGCCCCGTGGCAGATCGAGTCCACCGCGCTGTCCCGGAGGACCACCTTGGGCAGGAAGTCCACGGCCTCCTCCACCGGGGTGATGGCCCTCCTGATATGCTCCTCGATACCCTTCTCCTTCCAGAAGGTATAGGCATCCTTAAGGTCATGGAGGGTGGCAATACCATCCTCGGTGAAGGACCCGCTCTTGGTCCGTCTAAGCTCCACCATGTGGCCTCCCACCCTCAGGACCTCCCCCAGGTCGTGGCAGAGCTTGCGGATATAGGTCCCGGCCTCGCAGCCAACCCTGAAGAGGATATCCCTACCCTCAATCTCCAGTATGTCCATGTAATAGATGCGCCTGGAGCGGAGGACCCTCTTGACCGCGGACTTGACGGGAGGGCGCTGGTAGATCTCGGTGGTGAACTCCCTGAAGACCTTCCTGATGTCCTCTTCCCCGGCGTCTCCGTGGAGGCGCATGACGCAGATATATTCCTTCCCTGCCGGGAGGAGGGCCTGGACCACCTTGGTGGCCTCGTTGAGGGCCACCGGGAGGATGCCGGTTACCCCCGGGTCCAGGGTCCCGCCATGGCCCGCCTTTTTCACCTGGAGCATCTTCTTCACCCAGGATACCACTTCGTGGGATGTGGGGCCGGCGGGCTTGTCCAGGTTTATGAAACCGTAGTCAATAAGCTCCTCAATACTCCTCTCCCCGGGGGGTTTCCCATGGCCGGGGTCTGTGGTGGACCTCCTCAAGGCTATCAGCCTGCGCCCCTTTTCTGAAGGGAGACTACCCATCATCTATCTCCAACACCAAGATGCCTAAGCGGCCTTCTTGAGGGCCTTCTCCACTTCCGCCCCCGTGGCTCCTTCCTTTATATCGGCCCTTTTGCCTGTGGGCGAGAGGTGCCTGAGGTTGCACCTGCGTCTCTTGACTCCGGGGCCGTCAATGAGGACAAAATTCTTGTCTATCAACTCCACCACGACGCATTCTCGCCCTGCCTCCCTTCCTGAGAGTTTTGTGCAAACAGTTCCGATATCCATCTTCTCACCTCACATTGGAGGATTTAACCATTAGCTCCACTAGATTGATAATACTTTCGGCGTCCCAGAGGGCTGTGTTAAGGACCACGTCATAGGGGGAGAGGTCCCCGAGGTCGATGCCGTAGATATCCTGATAGCGTTTGTTCTCGGAGGCCTCCCTTTCCCTGGTCTCCTCCATGGCCGTCTCCAGGGATTTGCCCTCCCGGCCGGCGACCCTCTCGGCCCTGACCTCCAGGGGGGCTGTCAGCCATATCTTGATATCGGCATCCACCAGATGGGCGGAGAGACGCCCCTCCACCACACAGTTGCCCTCGGCAGCAAGGGATTTCTGCCTCTCATCTATCTCCCTGTCCACCCTGGCATTCCCCTCGGCATAGGCGGAGAATTCTGCCAGGGACATCCCCTTGTCCTGGGCCATCTGACGGAAGATGGCCCCTGCATAGATGTGCCGCAATCCCAGGCGAGACGAAACCGCCTCTGCCACGGTGGTTGTACCGCTGCCGATGGGACCGCCGATGGTGATGATCATGGTCACATCTCGAGCTTCATGATCTTCTTGGTCAAGGTAGAACACGGGAAGGAGGACATGATGTACCAGCCCAGCCACCCGAGGGTGGTGCCGAACTTGGGCAGGGCAAAGGGCAGGCGCACCAGGTAGCCCTGGGTGGCTATATAGGCGCTCAGGTAATCGTAGTGTCTAAGCCAGCCGAAGATGAGGATGATGGGCAGGAAGGTGTACATCATGGGCTTGAAGGACTTGGTCATCATGGTGCTCTGTTTTTCCATCATCTGCTTCTGGAGCCTGTTGAGTACCTTCATGTCCCCCTTCTTCTGGGCCTCCTTGATCTTCTTCTGGTAGTCCGCCAGCTCCTCCTTTAACCTCTTCATCTCCCTTTGATCAATAACCCTGGAGGTGACCAGATTGATCATGGTGGAGAGGACTAGGGCCATCATGAAGACCCCGAACATGGCATTGAACTGGTCGTTACCTGTCAGATGGAAAAAGACCCCGAAAATGGGGTCCAGGGGCTGGTAGATGGTATTCTGGGGCACCGTTACTTCATCACTCCAGGACCTTCAGGATGTTCTGGAAGATCTCGTCGATGGCGCCCTGGCCGTCCACTTCCTTGAGCTTGCCCTTTTCCCTGTAGAAGTCAACCAGGGGTGCGGTGCTCTCGTTGTAGGTTTCAATCCGGCTTTTTACCGTCTCCTCGTTGTCGTCGGCCCTCTGGTAGAGCTCGCCGCCGCAGGCATCGCATTTCCCCTCCTCCTTGGGGGGGTTGAAGATTAAGTGGTACATGGCGTTGCACTCCTTGCAGGTGCGCCTGCCGGTGAGGCGGTCCAGGAGGATGGAGGTATCCACCGCGATGTTCACTACGGCATCGATATCGGTTATTTCCTCAAGTTTCTCTGCCTGGGCCACGGTCCTTGGGAAACCGTCCAGGATGAAGCCTTCCTTGCAGTCATCCTCCTTGAGCCTCTCCTCGATGAGGCCTATGACAACCTCGTCCGGGACGAGCTTGCCGGCGGTCATGTACTCGTTGGCCTCCTTGCCCAGCTCGGTGCCAGCCTTTACTGCGGCCCGAAGAAGGTCCCCGGTGGATATCTGGGGGATCTTGTAGTGCTCGACCAGTTTCTGGGCCTGGGTGCCCTTTCCTGCGCCAGGGGCGCCTAGGAGTATCAGTTTCATTTTTTCACCTCCAAAATTGCCTCTCTTTTATTAACTTTAATTTCTGACAGTCATGGGTCAGGATGGTATAAAAACGTTTTCTTCAATCATCGTAAAAAATCGAGCTAATGCTTCATAGTATGACTCTCGGTTTTCGGTTCTATAGATAACCCACCAAAAAAGAAAAATTTTCAGAAATTTCACGCAGGAATTTTCTCTTATGGGAGATTGGTCCCGGAGAAGGAAGAGCGGGCCGAGGCCTTTCAAGACTTGGGGGTATATATCACATCTCTACTTCCAATAATATTTTGATCAGGCTTGATAGGGAAAAAGAGCATAGGATATACCACCCAAGCCAACCAAGGTGGTTCCCCCAATGGGGGAGGACAAAGGGAAGCCTTACCAGGGCCCCACCGTGGGATGCTATGAATACTGAGAGTGGGCGGTAATTCCTCAACCACCTAAAGATTAGTATGACGGGCAATGAGGTGTACATCATGGGTTTTAATGACCGGGCCATCATGGCGCTCTGCCTTGCCATCATCTCTTTCTGGACCTTGTTGAACTCCTTCATGTCCCCTTTCTTCTGGGCCTCCCTCATCCTTTCCTGGTAGTCCGCCATCTCCTCCCTGAGTTTTTTCATCTCCTTTGGATCAATGGTCCGCGATCTGATGACGTTTATAAAGATAGATACTATTACGGCAATGAAAAACACACCAAACATGAAATTGAACTGCTGGTTCCCGGTCAGATGGAAGAAAAATCCAAGAACTGTGTCAAGTAAACTGAAGAAAGTTGCCATTCCAAAGAGCCTCTCGATAACTAACTTTTGCTGTCATTGGTCAGGATAACATAAAAAGTTTCTCACGGACGGGACACCCTCTCTCTGACACCAGAGAGGAGGACCAGCAGGGGTATGATCTCAAGTCTCCCTGCCCACATGTGGAAGATGAGCACCGCCTTTTCCAGGCCGGTGTAGTCGGAGATGACCGAAAGCCCCACGTTGCCCTGGGCCG
>CAZHQS010000066.1:0-9660 GCA_964534545.1 Candidatus Hydrothermarchaeota archaeon | reverse complement strand
CGAGAGGAGAGGTATTTCTGCTCATCCATCACTAGAAAATGCGACTGTGCCATGAAAAACTATAAAAGCCCCTACTCTCAAATCAGCAATCATGGACCCGGACTTTGAGGGAAGGGACATCATATCCATCAGGGACTTTTCAAGGGGCGAAATCGAGCATATCCTATCTGTGGCCGAGAGGATGGAGGGCCATGGTGGCAACATCCTGAAGGGGAGGGTCCTGGGGACCCTTTTCTTCGAGCCCTCCACCAGGACCCGCCTATCCTTCGAGACCGCCATGGGGAGGCTCGGGGGCAGGACCATAGGGTTTGCCGAGGCAGGGATAACCTCTGTATCCAAGGGCGAGGGACTGACAGATACCGTCAGGACCGTGGAGAACTACTGCGATGTCATGGTCATCAGGCACCCCATGGAGGGGTCGGCCCGCCTTGCCGCCGAGGTCTCCCGGAACCCGGTAATCAACGCCGGGGACGGGTCCAACCAGCACCCCACCCAGACCCTTCTGGACCTCTACACCATCAAGAGGGAGACTGGGAACCTGACAGGGAACGTTACCCTCATGGGGGACCTGAAGTACGGCAGAACTGTCCATTCCCTCGCTTACGCGCTGGCCATGTTCGGTGCAGACATCACCCTGGTATCCCCCAAGGGCCTGGAGATGCCCCGCGGTGTCCTCTCGGACCTGGAGGAGTTCGATGTGGAGATTCACGAGACCGAGAGCCTCGAGGAGGCCATCCCCCGAACCCATGTCCTCTATGTGACACGGATCCAGAAGGAGCGCTTCCCGGACCCGGAGGAGTACGAGCGGGTAAAGGGGGCCTACAAGGTCACCCTGGACACCCTGAAGGAGGCCAGGGACGATCTGGTTATCCTCCACCCCCTGCCCAGGGTGGATGAGATATCCCCGGAGGTGGACGGTACAAGATTTGCCAGGTACTTCCAGCAGGTAAGCTACGGAGTGCCCGTCCGGATGGCCATTCTGGCCCTGGTCCTTGGAGGTGGAAGGTAATGGACAAGGACATCAGGGTAAGGAAGATCAAGAACGGGACCGTCATCGACCACATCACTGGCGGCCAGGCCCTGAACGTCCTGAAGATCATCGGCATAACAGAGGAATATCCCAGGACCACCGTCACCGTGGCCATGAACGTGCCCTCCAAGGTGGGGGTGGTAAAGGACATCGTCAAGGTGGAGGGGAAGGAGCTGGTGGCCGAGGAGGTGGACAAGATCGCCCTCATCGCCCCCGATGCCACCATAAACATCATCAGGGATTACCAGGTGGTGGAGAAGAAGAAGGTAAGCCTCCCTGAGAGGGTCAGGGGGGTCCTCAGGTGCGCCAACCCCAACTGCATCACCAACTCAGAGGTCACCGCCACCGAGTTCATCATCGAGCACAACGGCCAGATTAAACTCAGGTGCAAGTACTGCGAGCGAAGCATGGGGGAGGGGGATATCGTGGGTCAGTTTTGAAAAAAAAGAGGAGGGGCACCTCCGGTTTGGAGTGGAGAGAGAGTTATTGGAGTTTTATGAGAAAGGAGGTTTCTGCCCCTGATTTAACTTAAACATTAATAATATATAAATATTTTCGAGAGAAAATGAAGTAACAGGCGAAATATGGAATATCCGGCAAATTCTGTATAGTGATGCAAAAAATGAAATGTTTAATCCCCGTCGGCTAGAACGAACTTGAAACCATAGTGGATGAGCCCTGCCTTCCCGCCCTCCTGGATCTTCCTGAAGACCTTTTTGACCCTCCTGCCGATCTCCACATCCTCTGGCTTGCAGTCCACGATCTGGGCCGTCAGCCTGGGCCCTTCATCCAGCTGGATAATGGCCATGATATAGGGTGTCTGCTTCTCGAAGGCCTCGGCACCGGTATGGATCACCGTGTAGGTGACGATCTCCCCCTCTCCCTCCAGCTCCACGGGTTCCAGTCTGCTGAGCCTCCGGCACTGGGGGCAGAAGACCCTGGGCGGGAAGTATACGTTCCTGCAGTTCTCGCACCGCACCCCCATCAGGTTGTACCTGCTTTGAATGTTCCTCCAGAATCTTGGTATGCCGCTCATCTTTCATCACTTCTCCAGGATGTGGACCACTGCCGTACCGCCGGAGCCCCCCACGTTGTGGGTAAGGCCAACGTCGGCATCCACCTGCCTCTTTCCTGCCTCGCCCCGGAGCTGGTAGACGATCTCCACGGCCTGGGCCACACCCGTGGCCCCCACGGGATGCCCCTTGGCCTTCAGTCCTCCGGAGGTATTGACCGGGATGCGACCGCCTGGTGCGGTCTCCCCCTCCTCGGTGGCTTGGCCCCCTTTGCCGATATCAAAGAAGCCCAGGCCCTCGATGGCCAGGATCTCCCCGATGGTAAAGGCGTCATGGACCTCTGCCACCTGGATGTCTCCAGGCCCTTTCCCGGCCCGCCTGTAGGCCTCCTTTCCGGCGTTGGCCGTGGCATCGGTCATGGGTATACTCTCCCTGTCATGGAGGGATATGGTACTGGAGGCCTGGCCACTTCCCGTTATATACACAGGGGAGTCGGTGAACTCCTTGGCTTTCTCCTGGGAGGCAAGGATCACGCAGGCGGCCCCGTCGGTGATGGGGGAGCAGTCCAGAAGCCTCAGGGGGTCGGCCACCATGGTGGAGTTGAGCACCTGCTCAACCGTTATCTCCATCTGGAACTGGGCGTTGGGGTTGAGCTTGCCGTTTTTGTGGTTTTTCACCGAGACCATGGCCAGCTGCTCCCTGGTGGTCCCGAACTCATGCATGTGCCGGCGGGCGATCATGGCATAGAGACCCGGGAAGGTCATGCCCAGGAAGGCCTCCCATTCCTGGTCCGCGGCCGTGGCCAGTGTCTGGGTGGTGGCCCCGGCCAGGATGTCGGTCATTTTTTCCACCCCCCCGGCGACAACGATGTCGTGGAAGCCGGACTCGATGGCCATGAGCCCCTGCCGAAGAGCCAGACCCCCGGAGGCGCAGGCGGCCTCCACCCTGGTGGAGGGTATGGGCACTAGGCCGGAATGGTCTGCGATGAGGGTGGATATGTGCTCCTGGTCGATGAACCTGCCGCCGGACATGTTGCCCACAAAGATGGCGTCTATATCCTTGCCGTCAATCCCGGCATCCTTTATGGCTGCGGCCCCCGCATCCACGAAGAGTTTGGAGAAGGAGTCCTCCCAGTGCTCCCCGAACTTGGTAATCCCCACTCCGATAACAGCGACCTTCATCTCCATCACACCTTTATCTTGCCACGGAGCTTGACGTAGGTGGCGTATCCAATATACTCCTTCCGGGCGATATAGGATTCGGTTGGGGGGGCCAGGTCCCGTCTCTCTTGGATTTCGTCCTCCACCTTGAAGCTGAAGGAGTCGCTGCCGGCACCGCTTCCGAAGGAGGTCAGCAGTATCCTCTGACCCGGTTCTGCGATGTCCAGGACGTTGGTGAGACCCAGGATGGAGGACCCGGAGTAGGTGTTTCCTATCCTGTCCACCAGGATACCGTCCTTGATCTGCTCCTTTGAAAAGCCCAGGAGCCTGGCTGCGTTGCGGGGAAACTTTCCATTGGGTTGGTGGAAGACGGCATAATCGAAGTCCTCGGGTTTCAGGGAAAGCCGTTCCATGAGCCCCCTGGTGGCATTTACCACATGTTTGAAATAGGCCGGGGAGCCCGTGAAGCGGCCGCCGTGCCTGGGATAGGGCTGGCCCTCCCGCCTCCAGAAGTCCGGGGTGTCTGTTGTAAAGGAATAGGTACCTTCAATGGAGGCAATGGGATGGTCCTGGCCGATGATGAAGGCGGCTCCCCCGGCTGCGGCCGTGTACTCCAGGGCATCCCCGGGGGCACCCTGGGCCGTGTCTGCCCCGATGGCAAGGCCGTACTTTATCATGCCAGAGGACACCATGCCCATGCAGGTCTGGATGGCAGCCGTGCCGGCCTTGCAGGCGAACTCGTAGTCCGCGGCCGTCATGTCAGGGGAGGCACCGATGGCATCCCCCACGATGGTGGAGGAGGGTTTGACGGCGTAGGGGTGGCTCTCGGAGCCGATGTAGATGGCCCCTATGTCCTTGGGGTCGATCCGGGCCCTGGCCAGGGCGTTTTTGGTGGCCTCCACCGAGATGGTAACCGTGTCCTCGTCTATGTTGGGGACAGACTTCTCCTTTATCTTCAGACCCCGTTTTATGGACTCCGGGTCCGAACCCCATACCTCGGCTATCTCCTCTGCCTTGATGCGAAACTTGGGGACGTATGCACCATACCCTACTATTCCTACCAAACTCTTCGACCTCCTTCAGATGCCCTGGAGGCGTCGCTTCAATTCCCCAGGGTCCTCAATTGGTGAAAGGATCACAGGTATCCTCTCCTTCTCGGCGATCTTTATGCCAAGGCGGTCCACCTTTTCCGGCCCTTGAATCACCACAAGACCCGGTTTAATGGGGGAAACCCTTATGGCAACGAAGGGGGACCTGCCGGTGGTGATCCCCATGAACACCAGGGCCCGCTCAGAGGTCAGGCCGTAGATGCGAAGGAATTCCTCACTTGAGAGTTCAAGGATGGCCTTCGGACCATCAATGGCGGTGTATCCATATATATCCTTTTCCCTCTCCCCCCTCACCAGGATTTGGCCATCGATCGCCTGGCAGAGCTGCTCCACTGATACCGGCACGGAAAACTCCCTCATGTCCATAATGGAGGCTCCTCCGAAGTCCCTGCCCACAAGACTTCTGCTGAAGGTCTTCAGGACCCTGGAGCCCTGGGATTCATCGAACTCCATCATGGCAGTGACAATCCTTCCAATCATGTCCGCCCCTGGGGAGGACCTCCTGCCGCCTTCATAGTCGCTTATTACGGAGGTGGATACACCGAGGCGGGATGAGATGTCCTTTTGCGTGGCACCGAAGATCTCCCTCCATTTTTTCATGGTCATTCCATGGCTGCTGGAGAGTACTATTTCCCCTGCTATCCTGGTGGCCAGTTCTTCTCGTTCTCCCAACTCAATACCTCGTCCCGCTCTTGGTGAAGAGGGGTATATATTCTTTTCGTCATAAAACTTATAAATATAAGGCGTTCGTCGAAGTTGCAGGCACCATGCCATAGATTTATATGGGTAAAAGGATATGCCATTCACCCAGGGGCCGTAGGGTAGCCTGGACGATCCTCGTGGCTTCGGGAGCCATGGACCTGAGTTCGAATCTCAGCGGCCCCATTTGGATCCACTCGCAATCAAGCTGTTCTCACGGGTACCTTCGGAATGATTGCTCGTGTCTCCACCCATAGATTCAGGTCGCTGTCGCGAATGAGGCAAATATATGGTTCTTTTCCCCGGGGTTTTCTTTCCAAGAAAAGGCCGGTTCTGAATCTCAGCGGCCCCATTTGGATCCACTCGCAATCAAGCTGTTCTCACGGGTACCTTCGGAATGATTGCTCGTGTCTCCACCCATAGATTCAGGTCGCTGTCGCGAATGAGGCAAATATATGGCTGTCCCTTATCTTTATCTATGTTAAGTATCTCTGTAATAGTTAGATGACCCATGGGCGAGTTACCTATTGCTGAGATATGGAACAAAATGACGCCGGAAGAGAGGAGATTCTGGGTCCTTGAAAAAGGCGAGGAGTTGTTTTCCGATTCCGTCCAACACCCCTTTGAGACCCTGTAAGCATAAAGATTATATCTAATACCCTCAATTTGCCTTCCATGGTGGACATACTTCCCTTCCATGGTATCAGGTACAACCCTAAGAGAGTTGATATCTCCAGGGTGGTGGCACCCCCCTATGACGTCATTAGCGATGAGGAGAGGGATGAGCTCTACGGACAGGACAAAAGGAATGTCATACGTCTCATCCTGGGGAAGGACTACTCCACCGACGACGATACTGACAACAAGTACATCCGGGCCAAACGCACCTTCGGGGAATGGCTTGAAGATGGCACCCTGAAGAAGGACCCCGAGCCCTCTCTCTATGTCTACGAAGAGGAGTACACGGTCAAGGGAGAGAGGAAAAAGATGCGGGGCTTCATCGGTCTTGTCCGCCTGGTGGAGTTCGAAAAGGGGGAGATACTACCCCATGAGGAGACCCTCTCTGGACCCAAGGCCGACAGAATAAAGCTCAGGCGCACCACCGGGGCCAACTTCAGCCAGATATTCACCTTTTATTCCGACCCGGAGGGGGTCATCGAAGGCCTGTTGAATCCAACCTCAGACCCTGAGGTCGAGGTCAAAGACGGGGACGGGGTCATACACCGCCTCTGGAGGATAAAGGACCAGGAGGTCATAGGAAAGGTAGTTGAACTCATGAAGGGGAAAAAACTCTTCATCGCCGACGGGCACCATCGCTACGAGACCGCCCTGGCCCTCCGGGAGGAACTCAAAGACCCTGGCTATGACTATGTCATGATGTATTTTACCAACATGGACTCAGGGGGCCTCTCCATCCTTCCGGCCCATAGGATAGTTACCAACATAGATTATGACAAGACCAGCTTCTTCCAGGGGCTGAAGAGGTTCTTCCGTGTGGAGGAAGTGGAGAGGGACGGGGATGGGGGCCTGCAAAGGATGTTCGAGGGGATGGCAGGGGCGGATTCAAAGCACGTCTTCGGCCTGTTCCTGGAGGGGAAGTACTACACCCTGGCCCTCAAGGACCCGGCCGTGATGGACGAGAGAATAAGGGAGCGGTCAAGGGCCTGGAGGCACCTGGACGTGACCATCCTCCACACCCTGGTGCTGGGGGACGTCCTGGGAATCGAGGAGGATGAGAGACACATACGCTACGAGATAGACCCGTATAAAGCGGTCAAGATGGCCTGGAGGATGGGGGTTCAGATGGTCTTCTTCCTGAACCCTACCAAGGTCTCCCAGGTCAGGGATGTAGCCCTGGCAGGGGAGAGGATGCCGGGAAAGGCCACCTACTTCTATCCAAAGCTCCTCTCAGGTCTGGTCATGCGGAAGATTGAGTAATACCACGCTGCTTTTCTGGGGCACACCAAGGTCTCCGGCAACGCTGGAGCACTTGGCCTTCAGGAGGAAGAGGATGGGTTTTTCCCGGTAGTCGTTCAAGGTCTCGTAGTTGCCCTGGCCCTTGGCGATTATCATGTCGGCCCCCTCAAAGGCCTCCAGAAACTCCCCCGATGAGACCTCGGGGACAACCCCCACAAAATTGTTGCCAGTCTCAATGACCCGGGCCACTTCATGGATCCCTGCCTCGGCGGTGTCCTTGCGGGTGGCATCGTTGACGATGGGTCCTGACTTGACCGCTGCGGTCATCCGGTGCCCCATGTCCCTGAGGACCTCCATCAGGAGGCGGTCAAAGACGATCTCCCCGGCGTTGTCCAGGAGGTAGAGGATGTCCTTTGGCTCTTCCAGCAAGCCCCTGGCATCCTCTGTGTGGTCTATGACCGGGACATCCTCCAGGGCGCTCCTCAGCTCTTCCTGGGGGATATTCTCACGGTAGACTCCGAAGTCCATGAGGTTCCCGGCCATGGCCACCTTGAACCCGGCGGTGAGGCGGTCCTCTGAGGTGGAGATCAGGGACCTGGCATGGCCCAACAGGGCGAGGGCCATGGCGTTGGACCTCTCCTTTTCCTCCTTGAAGGGGTCGGGGTCCCCCGTTATTTCCATGAGCAGATGGTGGAGCCGGGAGCCCAGGACGGCAGGCACGGCCCCAGGATGGTAGTTCTCCTCCAGAAACCTGAAGACCCGAGTCATGGCCTCATCCCTGTCTGGGGGGTCCAGAAGGTCCAGGACACCTTCTGCCTGCTCCACCAGGCAGGGGTGGCACCCCCGCCTGACCTTCATTTTCTCCTACCCGAGAAAAGCTTTCCCTGGTCTGTGATCTTGACGAAGCGCACCTTGCCCTTTTTTGTGCTCTCTTCCCTCAGGGTTATGAGTCCCCGTTTGGCCGCATAGTCCAGGGAGGCCGTGACATCCCTGACCTCTTTACCCAGGGCGACGGCGAGGCGCATGTGGCATATCTCATCCCTGGCGCAGATGTCCTGGCCCTTGTACCTACATATACCGCAGATGTCCCTCTCCCTGGGCACGATCTCGGACTTCTTGACATAGCCGATCTCGGTATCTATCTTCATGGGAATAGTTCAGTCACCCAAACATTTAACCTTTTCCTATTGGAGGATGTCCGCTGGGACCACCGGCACTGGCATGAAGCTCAGGACAAAGACTGCCAGGGCTATGATGGCCAGCAGCTTCTCCCTGGTACCAAGCCCTGTGACATCGTCCAGGGGGCCGGGGTGCTGGAACTTGGTCATCAGGTAGATGAGGAGGACCCATATGAACCAGCCGGGCCAGAGGATGCCCAGGAAGAGCAGGCCAAGGGCCACGACCCTGGTTATCATGCCATAGTGCTTTGGCGCAACACTTCTGATTATGTGGCCGCCGTCCAGCTGGCCCATGGGGAGGAGGTTCAAGGATGTCACGAAGAGGCCGGCCCAGCCCGCCATGGCGATGGGGTGAGGCGCTATGACATGGTTTGCCGGCACCGGGCCCATGATGAGGTCGGCCAGGAACTGGAATACCAGGGGCATGAGAAAGACAGGCTCGCCGGCCTCCACGGCCTCCAGGGTGGAGAAGGTGGACAGCTTGAGTCCCAGGGCAATCACCGGCAGACTGAGGAGAAACCCGGAAATCGGTCCCGCAATCCCCACGTGGATGAGGGCCCTGCGATGGGGCACCGGGGAGTTCATGAAGATGACGGCCCCGAAGGTCCCGAAGGGGAACTGGGGAGGTGCCGGGATGAAGAAGGGTATGGTGGCGTCAATCCCCCTGCGTCGGGCTATGAGGGCGTGGCCCAGTTCGTGGAGGCCCAGGATGGCCATGAGGGAGAGGGCGAAGAGGACAGCCCCCAGCAGGTCCCCCTCGGACCACCACTTGAGACCGGCCCAGGTCATGGTAACGCCCGTCAGGCCCAGCAACAGCCAGTGGTAGAGGGGCCTCAGCCGCCTTTCCCGCTTCCTTTTCATTGCAATGGTCACCGTGAGGCCGTCTTTACCCTCCCTGAGCATGGGGACGAAGGGTGTGTTCTCCAGGGCCCAGAGCACGTGGGAGAAGGATTTTTCAACGTCATACCTGGGCCATACCTTGAACCTGACCGATGACTTCCCGGCCAGGGTATGGTGAATGGAAAAACCCCGGGACACCGCATCCCACAGGTAGTCCACCGTCCCGGGGGTTATCTCCAGCGTCTCCCTCAAGTCCTGACCTCCACAGAACCTTCCACCGTGTCCATGGTTACGGGGGTTCCCGCCTTGATCTCCAGGGGGTTAGTCTCCAGGGAGTCCATCATGGGTATCCCGGCCAGGATGGCCCCGGTGGCCACCATCTCATCGGCCTCTCTGGCGATGATCCCGGCAGGGGCGGTCCCGTTTTTCTTCATCTGGTAGAGGACATAGGTCCCCACGGTGGAGCCCTTGCCCCTGGGGATGATGAGGATTGCGTCCTTTATGCTGGTGTCGAAGAGGGGGTGGCCCCTCTCGGTTATCCGGCCGGTGGCGGGGTCCACCCCGCCGAGGAAGGTCACGGGTATCTTAGATACCACGGCCCTGCCTTCAGCCCGTCCCCGTCCTTTTGATATGATACGCCCCCTTATCCTCATCTCAAAAGGGCCTCCAGGGTATCGAATCGGGTCTCTATCCCCGAGAGGTTCTGGGAGTAGA
>CAZHQS010000065.1:0-9719 GCA_964534545.1 Candidatus Hydrothermarchaeota archaeon | reverse complement strand
GAATTCACCTCCAACGGGGAGATGATCTACCACACAGGTTACAATCAAAGGGGCCAGAGGATTCCCATCCAGGGCGGCCCGGGGTGGATCTACATGCACGGGGGAGCCTGTGTCAACTGCCATGGGGTAGATGGTAAAGGGGGTGGCATCCCCCACATGTGCACCGAAGAGGTCCCCTCCATCAGCTACCATGACCTGACCCTGGAGGAGCACGGAGAGCACGGCGAGGAAGGCGAGGAGCACCCGCCCTACACCGACGAGACCATTAAACGGGCCATAAGGGAGGGGTTAAACCCTGCCGGAGAGAGCCTGGACCCCTGCATGCCCCGCTGGCAGATGACCGACGAGGACCTGGAGGATATGCTGGAATACCTCAAGACCCTGGGATAATAATAGGGAGTCATGGTCAAGGGATTTTTGCAGACAGGTCAGAGGACATGCCACGACACATCAGGCAGGGAAGTCCCATGTCCGGGGAGCGGTCAGGATGCGGAATTCAAAAAAGGCATACCCTGGCCCGAGCCCCGATTTGAACCAAAGGGTGATACAGTATTGGACCGTCTCACCGGCCTTGAATGGACTCGAGATGCCAACCCTGCGGAGTTCCCCATGACATGGCAGGAGGCCCTGGATTATATCGCAGGTATGAACGCCGAGAAGGCCTTTGGATTCTCTGACTGGCGCCTCCCCAACCGCCGTGAACTCCGCAGCCTCATGAGCCACCAGACCAGGAAGCCCGCCCTGCCGGAAGGCCATCCCTTCACCAATGTGTTCCAGGGGTGGTACTGGACCTCCACCACCGCGGCCATCAACCCGGCCTATGCCTGGTACGTGCACATGGAAGGCGCCCGCATGTTCTATGGGGCAAAGGACCGGTACTATCTTGTCTGGCCGGTACGGGGAGAAGGCAGCCAGGTCCTGGCTGCCACCGGCCAGAGGAGGTGTTATGATGCCAGGGGGGATGAAATCCTATGTAAGGGGACGGGGCAGGACGGGGAATTTCGTTTTGGCATCCCCTGGCCTGAACCGAGGTTTCAGGTCGTGGGCCATGGTGTAGTCGACCGACTTACGGGCCTATGTTGGTCCAGGAAGGCTGACCTTACAGGAAGGCCGGTTACCTGGGAAGAGGCCCTGGAGGCGGTTGCCGAATTGAATCACCGCTCAAAGGGGACTGGTGGGTGGCGTCTGCCCAACATCAACGAGCTGGAATCCCTGGTGGACTGCAGCCGCCACAGCCCAGCTCTCCCACCAAACCACCCCTTCGAAGATATCCGGGATGGATACTGGTCATCCACCAGCAGCATCTTCGAGCCGGATTGGGCCTGGGCCCTCTATACCGCCAAGGGGGCCGTGGGGGTCGGGCAGAAGTCAGGTGCCTATTTCCATGTATGGCCTGTCTGTGACGCCCCTGGTGAAGATTTAAATAAACTGCTGGTTGAGTAGTGGAATATGGTCCTCATGGGTTTAAAGAGCGCCCTGGCCTTCCTCACCATAATCCCCATGGACATGCCGGATGAGATAGAGGACATGGCCCGGGCGACCTGGCTCTTCCCGGTGGTTGGGGCTGTTATCGGGATAATCGCGGCAGGGGCGGGATATGTACTCATGCAGGTCCTGACCCCCGACCCCGCCCTGGCCCTGGCCCTTTTTGTCCTCCTTATCTTAACCGGCTTCCACCACCTGGACGGTCTCCTTGATTTCGGCGACGGCCTCATGTGCCGGGGCAGCCCCGAGAGGCGCCTCCAGGCCATGCACGACCGGGACACAGGAGTCGGCGGCTTTGCCATGGGGTTCTTCGTCCTCCTGTTGACCTTCCTGGCCTTGAGGGACTTCCCCTTTCCCCTTCTGGCCCTGGTGGCGGCGGAGACGGCGGCCAAGATGTCAATGGTCTTTGTCCTCTATGTGGGCAGGCCCTCCCATGAGGGGATGGGCAGTGCCTTCTCAAGGGAGGTGAAGCGAAACCACCCCGTCTTCATGACCGGCCTGGTCCTCTCCATTATCATCGCCTATCTCTTCCTGGGGACGTGGGGGCTCCGGGCGGTGCTGGCAGGGCTTGTCGTGGGTCTTGTCATGGACCGGGTGTCCCGGCGGACCTTCGGTGGCATCTCGGGGGACGTCCTGGGGGCCACCAACGAGCTGGCCCGGTTGGCAGCCCTCCTGGTGGTGCTCCTATGAAGCTGGATGCCCTGGTCATGGCCGGGGGGAAGGGCGAGAGGCTGGGAAAGGGAGAGAAGCCCCTGGTGCCCCTGGCCGGAAGGTCCATGATTGACCATGTCCTGGAGGCCCTGGAGGGATCCACCGCCATCCACCGGATAGTGGTGGCCACAAGCCCCTCCACCCCGGAAACCGAGGTGTACCTCTCCAGCATGGGGCAGGAGTTCATCAGGGCGCCGGGCAATGGCTTTGTGGAGGACCTCCAGTGGTGCATCAAGGAGTTGGGCCTTGGAAAGACCCTGGTGGTCTCCTCCGACCTGCCCCTCCTGACCCCTGCCGATATTGACCTGGTTGCCGCAGAGTATCAGGCCAGGGGGCGGCCCTCCATGGCGGTGGTAGTCCCCCTTGAAGTGATGGAGAGCCACGGCCTCGAAGCCACCCTGGTGATGGACGGGATGGTCCCGGCGGGGGTGAACGTGGTGGATGGGGGAAGGCTCTCAGAGGAGGACGAGGGTATATTTGTCACCGAGCACGTCCCCTTTGCCCTCAACGTCAATACCCCGAAGGAGGTGGAGCTGGCCGAAAGCCTTTTAATCACCGAGGTGGATAAAATCAAACAAGGAGGTATTTGATGCCGGTAAGCCAGGAACTTCTGGATATCCTCGCATGCCCCATGTGCAAAAAGGACGTGGAGTACAGAAGGGATGAGGGCTTCCTCTACTGCAGGAAGGATGATATCCGCTTTTACAAGGAGAGGATGGAGGGTAAGACCACCTGTCCCAAGTGCAGCGGGGGCCTGGAGGAGATAGAGGGTGAGGTCTTGGTCTGCACGGAGTGCAAGAGATGGTACCCTATCATTGATGACATCCCCCACATGCTCCCGGATGAGCTCAGGGAGGACTTAGGCTAGTTGTGATGGAAGATGCCCCAGAAGAAAAAGATACTTGTTGCCACCGACGGCTCTGAGCCTGCCGAGGTGGGGGTCAAATACGCGGCCCGTCTTGGAGAAAAGACCGGGCTACCGGTAGTTGCCTTCTTTGTCCTCGACAAGCACGAATATCTTATCCACGCAGAGGTCGATGGGAAAGAGAGGGAGAGGCTGGAAAGGGAGGGCAGGGCAGCCCTCGAAAGGGCCTGGGAGACATGTACCGCCCACGGCATTGAGTGCACAACAGAGTCGGTGGAAGGCTACTCCCATGAGGAGATAATAAAAAGGGCCAGAGGGGACGATATCGCCCTTATCGTCATGGGAGCCAAGGGGAAGGACTATTTAAAAAAGAGAGTCTTAGGGAGCGTTACCTTGGAGGTCGTGAAACAGGTCGGGCTGACCCATGTCTGCCCGGTGGTGGTTGTGCCTTTGGACAGAAAGAAGCTTGAGATTTGATGGGATGATTTGCGGACTTGACGAGGCAGGGAGGGGGCCGGTCATTGGTCCCTTGGTGATTGCAGGGCTCAAATGCCCGGGAGGGGAGATGGAAACTCTTGAATCCATGGGGGTAAGGGACTCAAAGAGGCTTGCACCAAAAAAACGGGAAGAACTTTTTGGGCTCCTGGTTGAGAGGTATGAGACAGAGACCATGATTATCAGCCCCAGGGAGCTGGATTCCTTCCTCCTTAAAGGGGTTAGCCTTAACAGGCTCGAAGGGGAAAGATTCGGCGAGATAATAAATCTTTTAAAGCCCGATGCCGCCTATATCGATTGCGCCGATGTGAAACCTGACAACTTCAGGGCCCACATAGAGTCCGTCCTGGACCACCGCTGCAAGCTGGTGATCGCCCACAGGGCCGATGACCTGTATCCCCCGGTCTCGGCTGCATCAATCATCGCCAAGGTCACAAGGGACAGAGAGATCGAGAAGCTGAAGATGGAATACGGAGACCTGGGCAGCGGCTACACCTCGGACAAAAAGACGGTGCGGTTCCTGAGAGAATGGTACCAGGAGAAGAAGAGCCTGCCGGATTTTGCTAGAAAGAGCTGGCGGTTGAAGATATTCAAAAACCGCCGCCTGGATTCCCAGAGGATGGAAGATTTTTTCTAGGCTGGGCTGATCTCTATGAGGAATCCGGCTGCCTTGAGGCGCCTCAAGACCCTCTCAACCTCTTCCACAGTCAGATCCAGCTCTTCGGCAATTTCTTCCGCACTGGCATCTTTACTGATTAAAATATCCAAGACTCTGCTCTCCAGGGTCACAGGATTTTACCCTCCACTTATCATTAAGATAGCTGATATACATACAGTTGGCTTATATAGTTTTTTTTGAAAAAAAATTCAATCTGGATTTTGCTGCCCAAAAAGGATTCTAATTGCCCTTTTCCGCGGTCTTAAATAGCTTCTTCCCCCGCATCTCCAGGAGGGCTGACCGGCAGCCAGGACACCTACAGTTGCCGTCCAGGGCTGGCCTCATTTTAAGGACATCTATATAGGTGCATATGCACTCTTCCAGGTCTATGAATTCGCACTCTTCATTGATGCCTTTTGCCCACCCCCCCTCTGGGGGCTTCATGACATATTGGATTACATATCCGATATATAAAGCTTTTGAATAAAATTTCAAATGACGTATGGGGTCACATGTTATCGCTCAACTTCCTACCCAAAATCCTCTTCAGCTTCTCGATATCCTGGGGGAAGTTGAAGTAGTCGGCGAACTTCTTGGTGGTCTGAAGGAGCTTGCTCCTGCCAGAGGGCTCGGCAGTGATGAACTCCTTGGCCACCAGGGTCTTGACGTGCTCGTAGGTCAGGTAACCCCGGGCCTTCACCACCTCGGCCTGGAGGACGGGCTGTTTCAGGGCGATGTAGGCCAGGGTCTTGAGGACCTCCCCCTCCACCGCAGGCTTCACGAAATCCTTCAGTATCTCGGCGTACTCGTTTTTGGCCTGCATGGCATACCGGTCATCCCCGATTCTTATGACCTCAAGGCCGCCATCCCGCCCCTTGTAATCCTTAATCAGCTCCTCAATGTACCCCTTTATCCTCTCCACCGGCAGCCCGGTCACCCGGTTCAGCTCCTCCAGGGACACCGGGTCGGTGGCCACAAACAGTGCCGCCTCGATTAGGTTCTTCATCCTCCATTCCTCAGCGAAATGTATATCTCTCCGAAGAGCTCCTTCTGCCAGAGCTTTATCTTCTTCTGGTTGTCCAGGTACAGCAAGTAGAGGAGCATCTCCACGATGAGGTTGCGCCTCCTCTCGGGCAGGAGGTCGTAGAAGTTGATTACCTTCAGGTTCTCCCCCATGGCCCTCAGTTTCTCATACACGTCCCCTATCCGCTCCTTGATGTCCCCTTCGTCCACCTGGATGACCATCTTGGGCCTGCGTCTGGGTTTTTTGGGGAAGTTTTTCCTTATCATCTCCTCCCCCAGGGCCTGCTGGAGGGCGTCGATAAGCTCGAAGAGAGTGGTCCTGCGCTCCGCCCTCCTGCGGAGGGGCACCTGGAGCCCCTTGACCTCCTCCCTGGAGAATCCCTCGCAGAACTCCTCCAGGAACCCGAAACCCAGGTCAGACACTTCCTCCTCATCTGGCAGGATGGCCTCGGACTTCATCCTGAGGAGGATGGCGGTGGTAAGGAGGGTCTTTCCCGACAGGCGCAGGTTCACCCTTTTCATCTGCCTGACCTTCTCTGCGAAGCGGTTGGCGATATCTGCGATATCTATGTCCCAGGGGTCCATCTCCTCGGCGATGACCATCTCTATGAGCATGTCCACCGGGTGCATCTCGGCCCCGGCCTCCAGGTCCGGAAGAGTATCAGCCAGCAACTTCCTCCAACTCCACTCCGATTATCTTGGATACCCCGTCCTCGTTGGAGACCCCGAAGAGCTGGTTGGCCGAGGACATGAGGGTGTCCTTGTGGGAGACCACGATGAACTGGGCTCCCCTGGAGGACTCGGCAATCATCTCGGAGATCTTCTTCTCATTGGTCTTGTCCAGGGACACATCTATCTCGTCCAGGATATAGAAGGGGGCGGGCTGGAACCGCTGGATGGCAAAGAGGAAGGAGAGGGCGGTGAGGGTCTTCTCCCCCCCGGACATGGCCTCCAGATAGCTCGGCGCCTTCTTCCCGGCAGGGCAGGCCCTTATCTCAAGACCCCCCTCCAGGGGATTCTCCTCCTCCAGGAGGAGCTCCCCCGAGCCCCCCTCTGAGAGCTTTGAGAAGATGTGGCTGAAGTTGGCCGAGACCTTCTCGAAGACCTCCATGAAGATCTGGTGCTTCCTGGTCTCGATTTCCCCCATGAGCCTTAGGATGGACTCCTTCTCCCTCAGCAGGCGGTCGGTCCTGTCCACATAGACCCCCACCTTCTCCTTGACCACCTCATAATCCTCGATGGCCCTCATGTTGATGGGCTCCAGGCGCTCCAGCTCCACCTCCATCCGTGCGATATCCTTTTCCATGGCCACAGGGTCCATCTCCTCCTCCATATCCACCTCCACGTCCTGGAACTGCTTGAGGGCCCCCCGGATGTCCTCCAGGCGGGTCTCGAGTCTTGCCATCTCGATGCGCAGGTCCTCGGACCTCCTCTTGGACCTCTCCAGGTTTTCGGAGATGGCCTCCAGCTTCTCGGCAATGCGCTTTGCACCCCTGAGGGCGAAATCCCTCCTGCCCTTGAGTTCCCGTATCTCCCCTTTTATGGCCTCCTCCTTCTCCCTTAAGACCTTCATCTTCTCTTCAAGCTCGGCCTTTTTGGCCTCCATGGCCTTGATGGACTCGTCTATGGAGGCCTTGTCCCCTGACCCCGCTTCGAGAACAGCCTCGTACTCCTTGATCCTGGGCAGAAGTATCTCCTTCACCTTGGACTGGCTCAAGTTGATCTGGTTGCGCTTGGCCTCCCGCTCCCTCTCCAAGGCCAGGATCTTCTCCTCCAAAGCCTTGATGGACTTCAGGGTCTTCTGGACCTCTGAACCCTCCAGCTCCTCCTCCAGGGCCTTCTTCTTTTCTATAAGACCATCAACCCTTCTCATCTGTTTCCCTATCTCCTCTTCCAGCCCCTTAAGGGTCCCCTCCTTCTCCTTGAGCTCCCTGGAAGCCTCCTTCAAAACCAGGGACTTCTCTGCGATGTATTGGGTCGTGTCTTCGATGAGTTCCTTGGCGTGCCTAATCCTGTCGGAGAGGGCCTCAATCTCTCCTGCCCCGGTGGTCTTCAAGGCCTCATTCTCCTCCAGCCTTGCCTTCAACTCCGTCTCCTTTGCCCTGAGGGAATCCCTCTCCTTCTGGAGTTTTGCCACCTCCTTCTCCAGGGCCTCCACCTCCTTCTTGGAGGCGTCCACCTCCTCGAAGCCCAGCCCCCTTGCCTTGTAGAACCCGCCGCTCATGATACCAGAAACCTCTATGATGTCCCCCTCCAGGGTCACCATGCGGGCCCTCCCGAAGCCGGTTCTCCGGGCAAAGGCCAGGTCCTTTATGACCACGGTGTTGCGGAAGATGATCTCGAAGGCCTTCCTGTACTCCTCCTTGAAGTCCACCAGGTCCACGGCAAAGCCCAGGGCACCCCTTGCTATCTCCTTGACCGCCGGGTGGGGGGGACGGGGCTTCAGTTTGTTCAAGGGCAAAAAGGTGGCCCTCCCCACCTTTGTCTCCTTTAGATGCTGGATGCACCTCTCGGCCACCTTCTCGTCCTTCACCACGATGAACTCCAGACCCTTGCCGGCGGCGGCCTCCAGGGCCCGAGAGTATTTGGGGTTCACCTTGCCCAGCTCCGAGACGGTGCCGTAGATGCCTTCCACCTCCCCGGAATCCCGAAGCTTCAGGACCGAATCGATGGCCCTGTTGAAGGAGAGCTTCCTCTGGGTGATCTTCTCTAAGGCCTGGTACCTAGCCTTGAGTTTCGCATGGGCGTCTATCTTGGACTCCAGCTGCACCGATACCCTCCCCAGGGTAGCCCTCACCTCCGTAAGCTCCTCCTGGAGCCTGGAGGCCGTAATCCCACTTCGGTCCACCCTCTCCTGGAGGTCCCTCCTCCTTTTCTGGGCGGCCTCAAGCTCTGAGTTCAGTTCCTTCAGCCTCCCCTTCCTCTCCTCCACCTCGGCCTCCAGGTCACCGAAGAAGACCCTCTTTCCCGTCAACTGTTCCTCCAGGAGGGCCATCTCCCGCTCGAGCTTCAAGAGCCTTCCCTGCTCCTGGTCCAGGACCTCCCTGAGATGGACCAGGTCCTCCCTGTACTGGAGGGCCACCTCGTCCTGCTCGGAAATCCGTCTATATTTTGAGTCCAGTTCATCCTTGATCTCTGCAATCCGGTCGTCTATCTCCCTGCACTCCTCCTCAAGCTCCTTGGTCTGGGCCTCCAGGGTCTCTATATCCTCCCTGGCGGCCTTGATGCCTTCCCTGGCAGTCTCCTTGCGCTGGTGAATGTTGGAGAGACCATCCTTCAAGTCCTCAATCCTCTCATCATGCCTCTCCATCTCGTTTTTGACCCGTTCAATCTCCCGGAAGATAGAAAACTGCTCGGTCTCCTCCCTGACGATGATCTGTGAGCTTAGCTTCTCGGCCTCCTTCTTTTTGATTTCAAGTCTTGTCTTCAGGACCTCCATATGACGGCCCGCCCTTTCTATGGAAGCACCTTCCTCCTCAAGAGCGGTTTTCAGTCTCCCCAGCCTCTCGCCCATCTCCCTATCCTGGTAGCGCAGGAGGGCGGCCTTCATTAGCCTGACCTTCTCCTTAAGTTCCCTGTGGCGCAGGGCGTCGTCCCTCTCCTTCTCGAGCTTTTGGAGCTGTTCGCGGACCTCCCCCATGACGGCCTCCACCTTGGCGATATTGTCAGAGACCTTGTCCAGCTCTCGCTGGGCCTTCCTCTTCTTGTCGTCGTACTCTGCAATACCGGCGATCTCGTCGATGATCTCCCGGCGCTCCCGGGGGCTCATCTCGATGAGGCCTGTGATATCCCCCTGGAGGATGATGTTGTGGCCGTCGGGCCTGATGTTGGCCTGGGAGATGAGGTCCAGGATCTCGGTTCTCGAGGTCCGCTTCCCGTTGAGGCGGTAGACGCTGTTTCCAGTGTGGTCCACGGTCCTGGAGATCTTTATCTCCGGGAGGGCGTCCGGAATCTCGCCCCCGCTGTTGTCCAGGTAGAGGGACACGGTGGCCTCCTTGGCAGGTTTCCCCTTCCTCCCCCCGTTGAAGATGAGGTCTGAGAAGCGCTCGGCCCGCAGGGACTTGGATGAGCTGCGGCCCAGGACGAAGCAGACGGCATCCACGATATTGGATTTGCCGCTTCCGTTGGGCCCCACTATGGCGGTGAAGCCCTCGGGTATGGGCAGGGACAGGTGCTTGAAGGATTTGAAGTTCTTCAACGATATCTTAGAGATGCGAATCAAGGGGACTTCACTCCTTTTCCTCCTTTTCCCTCCTCTCTAATAAATATAGTGTCAGGGCCATGGAAAGGCCTGCCACCGCCCCCTTGGCGAGGCTGTCCCTGTCCAGGTCAGAGAGGATTTTTTCTGCTGTGAAGCCACCCCCCACCGACTCCTCGATGCTCCTGGTCCCCCACCTCAGGAGATGGCGCTGGAGGCGCATGAGAAGCTCGTACTCCTTGGGGGTGATCTGGATGGTTCGATAGCTGGCCATTACTATCAGT
>CAZHQS010000064.1:0-9720 GCA_964534545.1 Candidatus Hydrothermarchaeota archaeon | reverse complement strand
TGAAAACCCCACCGGAACAGTATCCCGACAACGTGGCCAGGGAGATGGTCGAGAGTTTTATTAAGGGCGAGAACTAAAAAAATACCATGATTGTCATCGTGGGTGCAGGAGAGATAGGAGTATATGTTTCCACGAGCCTGAAGAGCGCTGGCTACAACGTGGTCCTGGTGGAGATAGACAAGGACATCGCCCAAAGTGTTGCCTCCCTTCACCACCTCCAGGTGGTAAACGACGACGCCACCAACCCCGAGGTCCTGAAGAAGGTGGGGGTGGACCAGGCCGAGGTGGTCATGGCCCTGACCCCCAGCGACGAGAAGAACCTCATGGTATGCGAGTTCTCCAAGATGCTGGGGGCCAAGAAGGTGGCGGCCAAGGTCAACAAGTCCAGGAACCAGCGCATGTTCCAGGCCCTGGGCATCGACGTGGCGGTTTCACCCCCCCTGATACTGGCCTACTACTTCGAGGCCGCAGCCTTCAACTACTCCCTCATGGGCACCAGGGAATTCGACACCTTGTTCGTCAAGGTCAGCGAGAAGTCGCCGGCCTCTGGTGCGCGGGTCTCCAAGTTCCAAAACCGCAATTGTTTCATATCCGCAATTATGAGGGGCAGCCGGCTGATCGACCCGGATAAGAATCACAAGATCCTGCCCGGTGATATCCTGGTCCTGGTGGGCAACCGGGAGGAGTGCCGGCGGGTCTCCATGAAGCTCAAGGGTTGATAGGGTGGACCTCCTTCTCCTCTTCCTCATCATAATGGCCGTGGCCTTCCTCTCCCCCCTCCTGTCCAGGGGGGTGGGGCTGCCGGAGGTCACAGGAATCATAATTTTCGGCATGGTCCTGGGATGGAACGGTCTGGGGGTGGTGGAGAAGAGCGATCTCCTCTTTTCTTTGAGTGAATTCGGCATCATCTTTTTGATGTTTCTGGCGGGCCTGGAGATGCGGCCATCGGTCATTCGGCAGAACTGGAAGAACGCCACCCTCCTTGGAGCCTTCACCTTCCTGGTACCCTTTGCTTGCGGATACCTCCTGGCCGGGGCCTTCGGCTATCCCCCCCTCATCAAGGCCCTTATAGGGATCATCCTATCCACCACATCGGTGGGGGTGGTGACCCCGGTCCTCAAGGAACTCAATATCTTGGGCACCCGGGTGGGGACCACGGTCCTGGGGGCGGCTGTCCTGGACGATATAGCCAGCATGGTGGGCCTGGCCATCATTATAAAGGCCCTGGCCAGCACCCCCTTCGACCCCCTGTCCTATGTGATCACCCTCGTTATATTCTTCATGGCCATCCTCTATGCAGTGCCCAAACTGGCCGACTATTCCCTGAAACGGCCCAAGTTCATGGTGTCCATCGAGGCCGAGACCAGGTTCCTGCTCCTGGTGCTCCTGGGGGTGGCCATGGTCTCCCAGAAGATAGACCTCCACCCTATCGTGGGGGCCTTCTTTGCAGGGATTGCGGTATCGGAGGCCATCAAGACGGGCTGGTTCCTGGAAAAGCTCAATGCCATCGGGTACGGGTTCTTCATCCCCATCTTCTTCTTTGTCTCAGGCTGCGCCACCGACCTGGGGGGCATCCTCCAGGTGCGGGAGGACCTCTTCTTTGCCACGGCCCTCATCCTGGTGGCGATCATCAGCAAGGGTGGAGGGGCCTTCTTCCCTGCCCTCGTCATGGGGTTCTCGGCCCCTGAAGCCGTGGGCATGGCCTCGGCCATGACCACCCGGCTGGCCGTGGGGCTGGCCGCCGCCAACATAGCCTACAGCTATGGGAGCATTGGTGAAGGCGTCTTCTCCGCCTTCGTGCTCCTGGCCGTTTTCACCACCATCATCACCCCGCCCATGATGCGCCATTTCCTCAAACGGGACACCCACGTGGAGGGCGTTGTCTTCGGCAGTTGAAGGCCTTTTAAAGTAGTTGAATATATATTCAAAATAAATATATATTCTAGAAGCGCCAGAAGATAGGACAGGGTTATAGGGGAGATCTCTATGAAGAATATTAAAGGGGAAAAAAGGCGGCTAACAAAGGAACTTATCATCAGACAGAAGGGATGGTTCGTACCGACCATCCATAGGGGATTGCTGGAAAAAGAGATAAGAGGGGTTTAAAAAAGGAAAAGGGGCGGACCCTAGATCAAGCTGTAGTGGTTGACCCCGTTTATATCCTCCTTTTTCAGGTGTTTATAGAGCATGTTGTAGTAGATGAACATCTTCAGGTTGGAGTCCTTTACCTTGTATCCCTGGGCCCGGACCCTGTCCACGATCTCCCTGCCTTTGAGTTTCTCTCCCTCCTGAAAAACACCCTTTATCACGTTTATCTTGACGGCAGTGTTGGAAAATTTCCTGCTACCGGCTTCCATCTGTATCACCTCCATCAAGTCAAAGACAGAACAGTCTCCACCAGCTCGTTCATGCCCTCGCCCCGCAGGGCAGATCCCTTCACCGTGGGCACACCGAAATCATAGTTCAGGTTCCCCTTGTCCGTCTTGTTTACAAAGACCATATAGGGGACACCCATGGCCCTTATCTGGTCGAGGATCTCCTTGTCCTCCTCCGTCAGGTCCCGGGTGGAGTCCACCACCACAATACCACAGTCCAGACCCCGGGAAAGGATCTCCCTCAGATACTTGAACCTCTCCTGGCCGGGGGTGCCAAAGAAATACAGCTTCTTCCCCCCGAAGGTCTTGTAGCCTATGTCCAGGGAGACTGTGATTCCCTTGTGCTGAACGTTGCGGGCATTGCCGGTGAGCTTCTTTATCAGGGTGCTCTTCCCGGCATCATATTTTCCCAGTACAACAACCTTGCGCCTCTCCATTCCGGACACCTCCTACTCAAACCAGACCAGGTTCTTTACAACCACAAGACCCTCCTGGTCCACGGGTATGAGGGTATAGTCCTCTATGGTGCCAGGGCTGTCACCATAGGAGAGGATGGAATAGGTCCTGTCGAGCTCTGCAGGGGCGTTGAGTCCCTGCATACTCGACCTCTGGGCGCTTTCTGAAACCACGGTCATCTTCCTATACCCCTCATCTGAGACTATACGATATAGTCGATGCCCGAGTCCTTCAGGACATTGGTCATCAGGCTCTCAGGCCTTTGAACCTTGTCCTTGGTCACCGAAGGCGGCCTGTAGACACCCCGGGGGCGCGGCCTCATATAGTTTTGAAGGAGGCTGTTGCTGTTGTAGGTCGGCCTCTGGAGGCCCTGGGCAGTATCGTTTGGTCCCAGGATATCGGGGGAACTCACGCCGGTCATGATAACCATGACCTGGACCCTGCCCTCATACTCGGGGTCTATCCTGGCACCCCAGATGACAGAGGCATCGTCCCTCAGATAGCTGGTGGCCAGCTCGCCGATTCTGTTGGCCTCCCCAAGGGTCAGGTCCGGCCCGCCGGTAATGTGGACAAGGGCTCCCGTGGCACCCCGGTAGTCCACCTCCAGGAGGGGATTCTCCATGGCATGGATGACCGCCTCCTCCGCCCTGTTCCTGGTGTCGGAATCCCCGAGACCGATCATGGCCACACCCCTCTCGGTGCAGTCCTGCATAACACTCCGGACATCGGCAAAGTCCAGGTTCACAAGGCTTGGCACTGCAATGGTCTCTGTTATGCCCTTGACCATCCTGGCCAGTACCTCGTCGGCCACCCCGAAGGCCTCGTTTATGGGCAGGTCTGGAACATGGGACAGGAGCTTGTTGTTATCAACCACCACCACGCTGTCCGCCGCCTTTTTAAGCTTGAGCAGGGCCTCCTTTGCCTTGCCGATGCGGGCCCTCTCCACCTTGAAGGGCATGGTCACGGCCCCCACCACCACGGCCCCGGTCTGCTTGGCAACCTCTGCTATGACAGGGAGGCTACCGGTCCCTGTCCCCCCTCCAAGGCCGCCTGTCAAAAACACAAGGTCAGAGCCCTCCAGGATGCTCCTCAACTCAGGTTTTGCCTCGAGGGCGGCCTGTTCGCCTATCTCAGGGTAGCCGCCAGCTCCAAGGCCCTTTGTAAGCTCGGTCCCTATCAGCATCTTCTTGTCAGCCTCTATCACCTCCAGATGCTGTCGGTCGGTGTTTACCGCCACTAGCTGTGCACCGCTTATCCCAATGTTGTAGAGCCGATTTATGGTGTTGTTCCCGGCTCCACCACTTCCCACCACAGTTATTCTCGCCTGCCCAACCTCCTGGGTCGGGATGTGGCGTCTTTCATTTCTCGTGTTTTCCATCGCCTTTTCCAACAGGAAGTCCATCTTTTTGTACCCCCTTCGTTCTGTGAACGAGTTAATACCATTATTCACACATCATTATATATAAATATTTCGATTTGTTTTTTTTATTAAAAACAAGCATATATTATATGTCCTCTTTATTGTTAACATATATAAATATAGATAATTACGTCAATAGGAAGCTATTTATATGAATTAACTATCCTTGTTAACATTTGTTAATGAGTTAACGTGATCGAAAATGAAATTTTCCAGTATCAGAATCGAGATTAACGATTCAAGGGGGGCCTCGTCAATAGCCCTTGAAAAACTCCCCTTCACAAAGGTGCAGGAGAAGGTCCAGGCCTACCTGGACTATGTGCTCAAGGACGAAGAGGGGCCTATGGATATCAGGCTGGAAAGTACAAAGGGCAAGGAGTCCATTGAAAGGAGCCTAGAGGACCTGGACCCCGAGGAAGTAAAACACGAGGTCTCCCATTTCCTCAGATATGTCTATGGGCTGGAGGGACCAATCGAAGGGATGGTGCTGGGATTCAAGGACCCTGGGAAGGGTTTCAGACCCTCCTGGCTTGAGCAAAGGCCGGAGGAACTGACCCAGAAGGAGAAGGTCTTCCTCCTGTTAAAACACGCCCATCCAGATGACTGGGTCAGGTCCCAGGATATCCAGATGGAGTACGAGATCGTCTATGGGGAGGAGATAAGCCTGAGCTCTGTCTCCACCTACCTTGCCAGATACTACAACAAGGGATACCTGGAAAGGAGGGGGACCCGGGCCCAGCGGGAATACATGCTCCCCATGGATAAGGCCAGGGCTTAGATTATTCAATCGTTTCCAAAAACTGCTTTATTTTATGTAATTCATGTTGCTCAAGAGTCTTTTCCATTATTTTTATATATTTATTTATATTTTTTTTATTCCCCCTCGATAACTCAATAGCAAGCTCAATTGCAGCCCCTAAAGCACGATTGTAACCCTTTGGCACCGGATCAATTATATTTACCCTTACTATGTCTCCATGGAACCTGTGGAACTTTGTCCGGCCCAGGCTATCTCTTCTTATGAGCTCCTTCCTGTCAGCAACCCTCACCTCGATGACCGCCTCGGCATCCTTTAAGCAGGGTGAGGGGATGGAATCACACACACCATAATGATCCCCTGGGAGCTCCTGGCCTTCCCCACCGTGGCCGGAAAGGGCCGTCTTCAGGAAAAGATAGGGGTCCAGCACCAAGTTAACGCAGAAGACCCCTTCCCGGAGGATGTTTCTGGCCGTATCAGAGCCCTGGTGGACCCCCACGGCCAGACGGTCCCCCTCTCTGCGCACCCCGATGGGCGCAGCGTTTGGGGTCCCATCCTTGTTAAAGGTGGTCACGATGGCCTCCACTACCCGCCCTTCCCTGAACCCCAGTTTTTCCATCACGGTCTCACCCCCTTTAGAAGGGCAACCATGGTGGATGAGACCGTCAGATCAGCGGTGGTGCCCGGGTTGAGCCGGTTGTCCTCGGAGCTGAGGGACTCATCGAAGGCCCGCAGGGCCTCCGGGTCCATGCCGCCCTCCAGTATATCCCCCGCGACCCGGGATATCTCCCGGGCCTTCTCCTCCCCCGCCTTCCTTGCGATGAGGGTGTCAGGGACCTGGGAGAGGATAGTCATATATCCAAATAAAATAGAATCTATTATATCACCTGTTATAGTGTAGCGGTCCATTATATGTTTATATCCAATTTCAAAAGTTATTCTATATTTATTTATTAATTCCTTTGCGATTGAATCGTTTTCTGTAATCTCCATTATTTTAAATAGATTAATATTATCTTTAATAATCATATCTATTGAATCCCGGTCTCTGACGTCCAATTCTTCCCTTTCCCCCAGACCCCCTGGGGCTGCCTCTCCTATGGCATGGTACAGCTCCACGGTATCGGCCGCTGTGGAGGACCGGAGGAGATAATCCACCCCGTCCCTCAAATCCCCTTCGTCGAATTCCCCCTGCTCTGCCGTCATACCTGCCGATGCGGAAAGGGGAACCAGGAGGATGGCGATCCCGAGATTGGTGTTCCTTCCTCCCTGCCATGCCTTCGTCTGGAGGACCGCCTCCCTGATGAGGGAACCGAGGCCCAGATCCTCGGGTTCAAGGGAGCCACAGGCGAGATCAAGACCCCTGGCGGCCGCATCCTCACAGACCCCCCTAAGGGCAACCGCGCTGGCCAGGAAGTGCTCAAAGCGGGTGTCGGAGAAATCCCTTAATCGGCTGACGTTTCCCGGCTTGGGGGCGGCCACCTCCAGGAGGCAGGCAAGCTCTGCGCATGCCCCGATATACCTGGCATCCATGGAGGATATTCTCCGTCCCGGCAATAAAAGCTTTCTACCCCTTCAGGATGAACTCTGCAAGGTCCCTCTTGTCCCCATCTGTAACCATGAGGGTCCTGGTCCTCAAGACTTCCATCCCCCGGGGGGGCTCAAAGTCCCCTTCCCTGACATCCACCACGAGCCTTGAGATGTAATCAGAATATAGGTGGGCAATACCCCTGGAACTGGGTTCTATCCCCCAGGCCTCCAGGAACCTGTCGGCAGGACCGCTCACAGGTTTTCCGGTGATAATGGGGGAGACGGCCACGCAGTCGTCTCTCCTCTTCCTTAACGCCGCCGCAATCTCCCCAACCCCCAGGATGGGGGAGATGCTGGTTACTGGGTTGCTGGGTCCGATGACCACCTTCTCTGATTCCCTGATACACTCCAGGGCATGGGGGAGGGCCCTGGCCCCCTCCACCCCTGAGATGGTGATGTCCTCCACTTCGGGTTCGCCCCTGTTCTTGATGAGATATTCATGGAGATCCATCTCACCCCGGGGGGTGGAGATCACCGTGGTTACAGGGTCATCGGTCATGGGGAAGACTCTGGCCGATACCCCAAAACCCCTGCACAGGACCCCGATGGTCTCCGAGAGGGGTATCCCCCTTTTCATCATCTCACCCCGCATGATGTGGGTTGCCCGGTCCAGGTCACCGATTTCAAGGTACTCGTCAAAACCCATCTCCACCAGGCGGCGGTGGGTATGGAAGGTATCCCCTGCTATCCCATGCCAGCAGGAATCGTCTATGACTCCTGCCAGGGTATAGACCACGGTATCCACATCAGGGGAGAAATAACCGTGGGGTAGCCACTTGTCCTCGGCGGTATTGACGATGACGGCAATCTCGGATTCATCAACCACCTGGAGGAACCCCTGGAGCAGCTTTGGGGTCCCTGTGCCGCCGGAGAGGAGGGTGATCATCCAAATCACCTGAAGAGGTCCTGTTCCCTTGGCCTGACCAGGTCGGCGGCCCGGCCCTCCCCTGGAAAGTCCAATCCCCTGATTAACACCACGGGGATCCCCTCGGCCGCCTCCCCTCCGACGAGATTCGCCGTGGAGGCGATGCAGTCCGCCACCCCCACCTGGGTGACCTCCAGCTCCCGGCCATAGAGGTCCTTCTCCCCCCGCCTGTCATACAGGGATGCCAACCCCGAGGACCCGATGGCCACACCTATGGAGCCCGAGCGGAAGGGCCTGCCCACGGAATCCGAGATCACAACCCCCACCCTCTTCCCGGTCCTCCTCATGATCTCACCTCTGATCTCCTCCGCCACCCCGTCGGGGTCCAGGGGGGGAAGCTTCACAAACCCCCCGGGGATGTTGCTCTGGTCGATACCCGCGTTGGCCAGGATATGTCCGTCCCTGGTCTCCACGATGAGGTGGCCCTCCCCGGCCCTGACAACCTCCCGTGACTCCCCCAGGATCAGCTCCACCAGCCGGGGGTCCTTGCCGGTGACCCTGGCGAGGTCCTGGGCCTTCCTGGAGGGGACCACCGACTCCAGGGGGAGGAGGCGCCCCTGGGCCTTGGAGACTATCTTCTCGGTCACCACGATTATATCGCCGTCTTCGATCTCAAGACCCGATCCCCCTACCGCAGTGATTATCAGCCCCGGGATGTCGTCCCCTTTTTTAACCAGGGGCAGGGTATCCAGGCCGAAGACCTCGACTTTTTTCATATGCCATCTTGAGATGTTAAATGAATATATTATTTCCGCCGGAAAGTGACGCCCATGAAGATCTATCTAGAAACCTTCGGTTGCACCACAAACAAAGGGGATACCGAGATAATGGCAGGACTCCTGGAGAGGGAGTTCCAGGTAGTGGACACCCCCGAGGAGTGCACCATTGCTGTTATCAACTCCTGCGGGGTCATCGACCGCACCGAGCGCAAGGTCTTGAAAAGGGTCTCCGCTCTGAAGAAGGCCGGGAAGAAGGTCATCCTGTGCGGCTGCCTCCCTGGGATAAACCCCGCTGCCGCCAAGGCTTCCGGGGCAGCCGTGGTTCTGGGTACCAGGGACCTGGGACAAATAAACCATGCTGTGCGGGGTCTCCAGGATGGGGGATGGGTCCAGAGGGGGGAGGGAAGTTTGATGAAGCCCCAAATGCCCAAGAGGAGGAGGGGCGTTATTGCCATTGTATCCATCTCCGAGGGGTGCCTCGGCCGATGCAGCTACTGCGGCACCAGGAGGGCCAGGGGGAGGTTGAGGAGCTATCCCCTGGAGGCAATCGTGGCCGAGGTGGAAGGGTGCGTTGCCGCAGGCTTCAAGGAGATCCAGCTCACCGCCCAGGATACTGGGGTCTATGGCATGGATACCGGTACCAGGCTGCCCGAGCTTCTGGATGCCATTGGCCAGATCCCCGGGGACTTCAGGGTCCGGGTGGGGATGATGAACCCAGGCCACGTCATGGATATCAAGGATAGGCTGGTGCGGTCCTTCAGGAGCGAGAAGGTCTACAAGTTCCTCCATCTGCCCGTCCAAAGTGGGGACGACGCCGTCCTGAGGGATATGAGAAGGGGCTACACCCTGGGGGATTTCAAGGGACTGGTCAGGGCCTTCAGGCAGGAATTCCCGGAGATGACCCTGTCCACCGACGTCCTGGTGGGCTATCCCACTGAGGACGGGGCAGCCTTCGAGGGGACCCGGTCACTGATAGAGGAGATAAGGCCCGAGGTCCTGAACATCACCAGGTTCTCCCCCAGACCAGGGACCCCTGCGGCCGGCCTCAGGGACATGCCGGACAGGTACAAGAAGGAGAGGTCCAGGGAGCTGACGCGGCTGCACCAGGAGATGGGGCGGGAGAGGAACAGAAGGCTCCTTGGCCGGGAGTTCTCGGTACTTGTCACAGAGAAGGGAAAGGACGGCACCCTCCAGGCCAGGACCGACAGCTACAAACTGGTGGTCCTTGAGGAAGGCGAACTGGGGGAGCGGCTGAGGGTGAGAATAAAGGGGGCCACGGCTACCTATTTAGTCGGGGAGAGGGTGTGAGATAGATTTCGCAATACATGGCGACGGTTGTGTCTTTCCGGCTGCCGAGGGATATTCTCGATGCCCTCAAAGGGAAGCGGGTCGAGCTTGAGCCCAAGGACGAAATTGACCTCATGGTGAGGTTGCTGATTGAAGACCTGCTGGCAGAGGAGAAGTGAGTCACCAGAACC
>CAZHQS010000063.1:0-9746 GCA_964534545.1 Candidatus Hydrothermarchaeota archaeon | reverse complement strand
CAATGAGCGCTGATTTTATATACACTTCCAACCAGAGTATGGCCCATGCCAAGGGAAAAGATTCTGATCACCTGCGCCCTTCCCTATGTGAACAATGTCCCTCATATAGGGAACATCGCCGGGAGCCACCTGCCGGCGGATATCTTCGCCCGGTTCTGCCGCCTTGCCGGCCACGAGACCGTCTTCATCGGGGGTTCGGATGAGCACGGCACCCCCATCGAGGTATCGGCGGAGAAGCTGGGGGTGGACCCCCAGACCCTCTGCGACCAGTACTACCGGGTCCACAAGGAAATATATGACTGGCTCCTGATATCCTATGATAATTTCTCCCGCACATCCCTTCCCATCCACCACGAGACCACCCAGGAGTTCTTCAAGAAGGTATATAAGAACGGCTACGTGGTGGAGGGGACCCTGAGGCTCCCCTCCTGCGAGAAGTGCGGGCGGGTCCTCCCGGACAGGTATGTGGAGGGCATATGCCCCAAGTGCGGCTATGAGGGGGCCAGGGGGGACCAGTGCGAGAAGTGCTCCACCATGCTCAACCCCGAGGAGCTGGATACTCCCAGGTGCGCCATCTGCGGTTCTGCCCCGGTCTTCAAGGACATCAAGCACCTGTTTTTGAGTCTTGACCGCCTATCCCCTAAATTGCAGGAATGGATAGAAGGCAACCGGGGGCTGTGGTCCCCCCAGGTGGTGAACATGGCCCTGGGCTGGATCCACGAGGGCCTCAAACCCCGAAGCATCACCAGGGACATCAAATGGGGGGTCAAGGTCCCTCTGGAGGGCTTCGAGGACCGGGTCTTCTATGTCTGGTTCGATGCCCCCATCGGCTACGTCTCCTCCACCAAGGAGTGGGCAGGAAAGATCGGCAAGCCAGAGGAGTGGAAGCGCTTCTGGCAGGAGCCGGATTCCAAGATATTCCATTTCATCGGCAAGGATAACATCCCCTTCCATACCATCTTCTGGCCGGGCATGCTTATGGCCAACGGCGACTATACCCTGCCCTACCGGGTGGCGGGGTTGCAGTACCTTAACTACGAGGGGGACAAGATATCCAAGTCCCGGGGCTTTGGCATCTTCTGCGAGAATCTATCGAAGACCAGCACCAGCCCGGACATCTGGCGCTACTACCTGACCCTTCTTATCCCTGAGACCGGCGACACCGAGTGGAAGTGGAGGGAGTTCCAGGAGCGGGTCAACAAGGAGCTGGTGGCCAACCTGGGCAACTTCATCTACCGGACCCTGAGCTTTACCATGAAGAACTTCGAGGGCCGGGTCCCTGAGGGGAAGCTGACCGAGAGGGACCGGGGACTCTTGGAGGCCGGGAAAAGGTATGCCAGGGAGGTCGGGGACCTCATCTGGGACATACGCCTGCGGGACGCCCTGAAGAAGGTCTTCGAGCTCTCGGATGAGGGCAACAGGTACTTCCAGGAGAGCGAACCCTGGAAGGCCGTGAAGGAGGACCCCGAGAGGGCGGCCACCTGCCTCTATGTGTGCGCCAACCTCTGCTACGACCTGGCAGTCCTCATCAGCCCCTTCCTGCCGGAGAGCGCGGAGAGGATATGCAATCAGCTCGGCATGGAGATGGGGACCCTGGAGGATGTGGGCAGGGCCAGGGTGGAGGCAGGCCAGGAGCTGAAGGATGTAAAACCCCTCTTCCCCAAGCTGGACGACAAGAAGATTGCCGAGCTCAAGGGGATAACCAGCCGGGTGACGGAATACGAGGAGATGTTCAAGGTGGAAGAAGAATATGTGACCTACGAGGAGTTCAAGCGTCTGGACCTGAGGACCGCCGAGGTCCTTAAAGTGGAGCCGGTGAAGGGCGCCGACAAGCTGCTGAAGCTCCAGATAAAGGTGGGGGAAAAGGAGAAGCAGCTGGTGGCAGGCCTGGCCCAGCACTACAAGCCGGAGGAGCTGGTGGGCAGGACCATCGTCATAGTAAACAATCTCAAGCCCGCAAAACTTCGGGGCGAGGTCTCCGAGGGCATGCTCCTGGCGGCGGTGGACGGGAAAAAGGTGGCCCTCCTCACCCCGGATAAGGACGTGAAGAGCGGGAGTAAGGTGGAGTGAAGGGGGGATTAAGCCACCAGTATAGTCTTATCTTGAAAGTTTCGTCAAGGTTGAGGTAACTATTTATCCCCCTCAGCAGAGGCCATGTCGAGCCCCGCGTTTATCATGTCGGCCACAGCGGTCTCTATGCTTCTCCGCTTCATTTTACTGAAGTCTATGAGAGAAATCAGTCGCTATTACCAAATCGCCCTTCATTAAAAGCTTTCCAGACACCTTGATCTTATCTTCAATATTCAGTAATTGAGAGGATTCAACAAGCTCGTGGTTTTCCCTTGTAATCAACATGGGCCAATTCGCTGAAGGGGTATCAACTTTGAGCAAGACATGCCCGTTTTTGGTCTTTCTGATGCTTTTGACATTACCTATGACATCAATTGACTGCCTTTTGTCTTCCAATTCACGCTTCGTGTTCATTTCCATCTATCCCTACTTCAGGTACAGAGTCCTGGGTCTGAGCGTGTATGAGATGTATGGGAGCTGTGCCAGAAAGGCCGCGATGATGGAGCCGTGCCAGCTCTTCTCCTCGCCGTTGACCAAGGTCCCCTTGCCGGCAAGTATTTCCCAATCCGCCTTCACGTCCTCCTTCTTCACCGGCCGCTCTTTCCCGGTGCGCTCCGAAACCACGACGATCTGGTCCTTCTGCACATCAACTACTCTATTTAAGATCTTCTGGTCAAGGGTCCTAACACTTCTCTCCCTCTCAGCGAACTCCAAGATGTCCTCCCACACCTTTTCGAACGTAGGCACGTCACTCATACTCTCACCTCTAATTCAACGGTCCAATCGTAACTATCGAGGGCCTCAAATCCATCCTTTCATCTTAACGCCTCCAGGGTATCATTAATGATATCTTGTACTTTTTCCTTATCTGAGTGATCAAGCCCTGGGGCGTCTACATGCTGGTAGACCCACAGGCCGCTTTCACGGATCTTCCTTACAGGGGACGAGTTCCCAAGCCAGTTGGCCGAAGGCTTGCATTCCCTACACCGGGCCAGGGTCCCGATGAGTCTGGCCTCAAGCCCCCCGGACCCCATCCTCTCCTCCTGATCGTCCAGGACGATGTAGCGGAACGAGAACTTGTCCCTCAACGTTCTGGTGATCTCCTCCTCGATCTCCTTCTCATATCCGATGTCCCTGAGGTGGCCCCGTTCATCCCGGTTCCTTCTCGGTGTGAAGTCGGTGTTCCAGGTGTCCAGATACCCTGACCCCGAGGAGTTAATGATTGCCCTTCCCAGGTTCTTCCTGAAGATGCTCCGGTCCTTGGGGGCAGGCCTTTTTGCAGTGAACTCCATCCACCTCTCCCTCCGAATTAAGAAATGGTCACACATCCTGCTCTTGAAATTTCCATTGCGGTGGGTGCCCACCCTCACTATCCGGGACTTGTCGCCACCGTGGCCCCAAACCTCACCCTCTTCATAGAAGAAGTAAATGCCGTTGTCAGGGAGAACATTCAGATCGAAGGGATATCTTACCACAGGTAGGGCTTCAAGGGCTTCATGAAGCCATTGGCACATCATTTCAGTTGTCACCATTCCCGGTAAATTCTCTTAGAGCCTATCAAGAAGTTCTTTTTTCTTTGTCTCAAATTCTTCTTCAGAAATAATTCCATCGTCTTTTAGTTGAGATAGTTTCCTTATCGTATCTGGGATATCTCCGGTACCAGGTTTCAACTCGTCTAATGGTTCTGACGGTTTCTTTTCCTGAACTGGTTCATGAAGGGTACTCATGCTATTGTTATCCAAAATCCTATATGTCACATAGAAATTTGCTCCCTGGCCGCTTGGCGGGGCCTCGATATTGGTGATTTCCACGTTGCAGAGGTTTTCGAGTTTTGACTTTAGAGCAGAGCAAACTGCAGGCATCCTAGAGCTCAATCCCATTGCGCTGTGGACATCCCCGGCACGGATGGTTATTTCCTTCTCACTTCTCTTTCGAGCAGGTTCTATGTAGCTTTCACATACAAATTTCCTTATTCCATCTGTCAAACCCATTCTAACAAAACCCCCGGTTTTTTTTGCAGTGTTCTTGATACCGTAATGACCTACTTCCCCCATAATCCCGCTATAATTCTCAACTATTTTATTTACTTCGTCTGGGCTACAGGCACCTTTTAAGAGTGCTTCGTTTAGTACCTTACCCCAGAGAGATGGCGAATTCTGTCCTGCTCCTGGAAATCTCGCATGAAACGTTTTTGTTCCAGATATGATATCCATGACTGATCCGAGATATCCACTTGAATCACTCATAAGACAGTATACATAATCATAGCTTGAGATTATTCTGTTTAGTTTTTCATATACATCTTCGTTCCTAAAGGTATCCCGCCAGAATCCTGAAACAGATTGGTTTTTCGATGTCTTATCTGTCATCATGAGTTCATAGTCGGGAATAAGATCCGTCGGGTAAATAATCCCAAAAAGAGCAGACACTATCAACACATTGTCAATGGCCCCAGTGTTTAATTGGTCGACAATACGGCTATTTAGATTCCGGTATAATTTGCCGCTGCTGTACCTATTAATTGCTGGCTTGGTATTGGAATTTAATAATCCGAGATTTTTCCTCCATGCCTTGTGAACCTTTTTTGGCCGTTGAAACTTGTCCCCCCTATTCTTATAGTAATCTGGTGCTTTATCCTCGTCTAGTTCAGAGTAAAAGTCTATCAATTGCCTTCGGTATCTATCCAGAAAACCTAGTTTATTTACACTAGTATTATCTTTTATGTTCAACCAACTTGGATTGTCTCCTCCCTGGCTTTTTCTTGAACAGCATGGGATTAGAAAGAGTGCTTTTGATTTTCCAGTCTTTGTTTCTCCCGCCATCTTCATTTCCTCACCTCATTTTTCGTTAATATTTGGTAAATATTGGTAAAATAGATATCGCCATGATCAGAGAAGGACCGCATATCCCTTGGGGAACCTCCTCTACCTCATGGGGTGGAGTGCCATCATCTTCTACAACCACCACCAAGGGCAGCTCGACTAGATTCCTTCCACCTTCCGTCCGGTTCTCTCCAAAATAGTAGACGACCTCCCCCGTCATGCTGAAGTTACCAGGGGCCGAGGCCACGATATCTGCCGTGATCTGCTTTGACTCTCCGGGCAGTATCGTGGACCTTAAAGTGTACTGGCCTGAGCCAGTTTCTGCGAAGTAAGAGGACGAGACCGAGACCCCGGGGGCAACCTTCAGGATGACCTGGAGGTTCGCCGGGAGGTTGGTGATGGGGTTCACGGCGGAGAGGGCGAGACCCGAGGTCTCCCCGACCCGTAGAGTGGTCTTGTCTGTGTGGAGGTGGACGCTGAGCTTGGGCTTGGGACCTTCTGCTGGGGCCACCTCGTTGATGACTATGACCTTCTCCTCACGGGGCCTCTCTTCCACAGGAGGAGGTGGCAAGGGGGCTGAGACCGGGGGATCTATCACCTCCCGGGGCAATGGGATTAAACTAAACGAGAAGGAGAATCCGGTGTCGTCGAAGAGTATCTCCTTTTCGATCTCCTCGTAGCCCTCTTTGGAAAGTTTGACACTATAGCTCCCGTGAAGACCCGTGAGGTTCACCGGGGTCTTCCCAACATATCCATAGTTTATGTAGACCTCTGCCCCAGTGGGCGTTGAGTCTATCAGCACGGGAGGGGAAAACACATGGACGCTTACCGAGGCGGATGTCTCCTCTCTCCTGCTGTTTGAGGCCGTCAGGGTGATGGTGTGGTGGCCTATGGAGAGGTCTGCGGTTATCTCCCTCCCAGTACCAAGGGCACCGTCTCTGTTGGAACTCCATTTTAATGAGGCCCCCCTTATCTCCCCGTCTATCGAGTCACTACCAGAACCCATGAGCTTCACACCCTCCCCATAGATGTAGGAACTGCCGCCCGACGGATGCAAAATCGACACCGAGGGAGGAGGAGGGATGTAGGCCTTGAGGGAATAGCTCGATGTGTCGCTCCAGTCCCACGACTGCCTCCCCCTCACCTTCACGTAGTATGTGCCTGTGATGAAGGTCTCCAGGACCCTCTCGTCCACACCGTGGCCGCTCCGCCCGCTGGACTTGAAGAGCCTCTCCTCCTTGTCTGGACCGTAGATGTAAAGGTCGTAGTCCACCCCCTCTGGCACCCCAAGCTCCACGGACACGTAGCTTGTCTGGTTGATGTGGAAGGTATACCAGTCCTCGTCCCCTCTGGTGCTTAGGTACCGTTGAACCGATGTACCCAGGACAAGGGTCTCTGCTGACACAGGGTCTTCGGACTTAGGGTTCCCGATCTCCCTCCCAACCGATAGAGTGTAGGGAACATCCCCGGACCAGTCATAGGTGTTGTGACCGTACACTTTGATGAAATAGTGCCCTGCAGCGGTCTCGTCCAGAAATATGCTCTCGTTGATCCCGATGCCGTTGGTATGTCTATCTGTTACAAAGGTGAGGTCCCTCGGGCCGTAGACCGCCAGGTCATAGTCCTGGTTGTAAGGGACCCCAAGAAGCAGCCTCAGAGAGCTGTTGTCCGACTCCAGGACGTACCAGTCAATGTCTCCCTCGTACCCTATGAACTCCTGTACCGCCTCATTATCCCCTATCCTGGTGGCGTTGTAGACCCTCAGGGTATAGGCATCCTGGTCGCTCCAGTGCCAGCTGTAATGGCCCTTCACCTTGGCATAGTACCTGCCTGGCTGGAACACGGCCAGGACCCTCTCGTCCCCGGAGTGAATGCTGGTTTTGAAGAGTCTGTCCTGGGCGTCCGGTCCGTGGATATACAGATCATAGTCCACACCAGCAGGAACATCAAGGTCCACCGATACCAGTTGGGGCCCCTCGCTGACATTGAAGGCGTACCAGTCGATGTCGTAGGCAGGGTTGATGTAACCCCCGGTGGTGGACCCGATAGCAATTTCAGTAGCGTTCTCCTGGGCCATTACCGGGCTCATCACGCACAACAGCACCCCAAGGAGGACCAGCAGCTCCCGCATGGCTCACCTCTTCAAAAGGGCCAGTCCCACGAGGACCACGAAGATCAGGGCGATTACGGACCAGGATATCTCGGTCCTCAGGATGTCCAGGAAGGTGACCTCCTCGGCAGGCTCGGTCACCTTGGACGGCTCTCTCACCGTTATGGGGTGGGTCAGGGACAGGGGGTTGTACCTATCCTTGTTGTCCCCCGGATAGTACATTCCGCTGAAGTGGACCATGAACTCCCCGGTCTTGTCGGCCTTCATGTTGATGTGGACCGTCCTGGCCGTACCCGGAGGCACGTCAAAAGTACCGTACACGGTACCGGCTGCGTCGGTTTGGCCGAAGCCCTCGCCAGTCACATGAATCCCGCTGGGAACCGAAACGTAGGCTTCCACATGGAGGGTGACCCCGTTGAGGTCCGGATTGGACATAAAGAGCTCGATCAGCCCGTCCTCATCAGCCGTGATCAGGTCATTTACTGGGCGGAGCTTCACGACCGGGCCTACAACGAAGGATAGTTCGCTGATGTTTGACCCATTAGCAAACACTGACGGCAATGTCAAGAGCATCGCAAGCAAAAAAATCCACCTCATTTTAGCCCACCTCTATTAATTCACCAATGGGTTCTCAATCCTATAGGCACACCCAAGCTTTCGCTTGGTTCTCTTGGTATACGGATATACTGTAAGGAGTCTCAAGCCTGACTCACTAAGGACGGCAACATAGGTTTTGAGATGCTTATAGACTACAAAGAAAACATCGTTTAGCGGGTCATACCAGAAGTGCCCCTTCTCCAGCTCGGCGTTAATTCGTTGGAAAAGGTCTTCATTAACATTTTCGACCTCTCTCTCAAACCGTTCAACATATCTGTTCAAACAATGTAGAGATACCTCTATTTCAACCATTTATTACCTCCTTCATGCACCTCTCCCCGAGATAGAGATGCCTCCAAAGTCGACAAGTCCACCCTCCATATCCAATGATAGAATATGGTTACCATAATAGTACCCATACCTTTCATTTGTGCAGGCTAGGATTCTATGTGGACAATCAATGCCGTTCTCAGGGTCTCCGGAGATCATGAATTAAAGTTGATCACATATTATTTATGAATTGAGAAAAACAGTATTAGAAAAAATTGAAATATTTATAAAAATTCATAAATGATGAGGGATATAGTGTATTTTATGCAGGAGATTGTGCACATTGTTCCCGTGGGGATGGACTCCCCAGATAGGTTCCTCGTTTTCAAACATATCCCAGCTACCAAAGTTATCCTCATTACTGGAAGTTTAAAGAAGAAAGGGACTGAAAAGGAAGAGGCCCTTGCAAGGAAGATAATCGATAAACTCGTGGCCGTTCTGGGTTCTGTTATGAAGGTTGAAGTTGAAGAAACTGATGTTTTTGACTACAAGTCCAATTTGGAGCTTATCGCTAGGCTCATCAAGGAACACGAGGAGGCAGAGGTCTTCATAAACCTGTCCTCCGCCACCAAGATCATGCTCTTTGCAGGGTTCATGGCAGCCTCTCTCTTTGGAGCAAGGTTGTATTATGTGAGTCCCAAGGAATACATCACAACCGCCCTTGAGGAAGCATGCAAGACAGACGATCTCGATAAATTAAAGAAACTGATGGGCGGCAATTGCGATGAGGTCTATCTCAGCCGGGGAGTGAGACATGTGAGCGAACTGCCCGTTTTGAAGATGGAACCACCCAAGGAGGAAGAACTGGAGATTCTAAAGGCCATTAAAAATGCGGGAGGCAAAGTGGACCGAATTATAGACCTTATGGATTACATCGATTATGGTGTGCTCTACAAGGGGAAAGAACCACCCAGAAAGCCAGTATACCGAAAGGACACCAAAAAACAAAAAGAACACAGAAGTCGAAAAAAGGAGTTCAACAAGGAGCGCATAAGATTTATCAACAAAGTCAGGAAAAATTTGGATTCTATGGAAAAGAGGGGTTACATTTCCAGAACTAGAGTAGGAAAAAACGCCCGGATAGAACTCCTGGAACCTGGCGCCACCCTGGTGAAACTGGAATCTGTTTTCATGTAATTTTATTGAGCAAAGTTTGCCGTATCGACGGGGCGAAGCGACCTTCAGTCCACCTCCCTGCCGCCCTCACCAGAAGATAATCAATACTCTACGATATAGCATGTGGCACAGTCAGAGGGGCAAAAATAATCACTCTACCATTATAACAGCAATTTCCACAATTAATAAAGTCTTTTAAAAAAACCGGGACACGGGCTACTGTCGGAAATATTATAACCTTTATTGCATTTCGGACCTGAAATTAAATAATCGCATTTGTGACATTGGTTACTCACTTTTTCTTTGATAACTTCTGGTATGTGTCCTAATGGCCTTTTTTCTTCAATATCTTCAATAATTGGGGCCTTTGGTTCAGTTACTGGAAAGGAGACTTCATAATTCTGTTCTTCAAATCTCGTATAGCTCTTTCGATGAAAAGCTGTAAAGTTAACTATTATATTATCTCCATTACATTTCACTCTATTAATTCTTATATTCAGATTGTGTAATATGCAACGAAACTTCCTCCCACAACCCACGTAGTTCATTTGACTACATTTACATGACTTCATGCAAGAGACAAAATAGTTTTCTTTTGCCATCTCATCTCTCCTTATTCAAAAACGAATTAGAATTCTATATATACCTTCCGAATTTTAGGGGCCAGAACCCCACTAGCACTTGATACCACTGTTTCGTAG
>CAZHQS010000062.1:0-9797 GCA_964534545.1 Candidatus Hydrothermarchaeota archaeon | reverse complement strand
CTTCCCGCCTATGTGCTGTGAGCCTCGACAGGCACTTCGACGGCCTCGAGATAGAGAGGATCGAGCCCTAGCAACAATACGCCGGTCCAGGCTTCAGTTTATCCCCACCGGAAAGATAGTAGGTCACACAAAAAACTATTTATCATGAAAGATGAAATAATATTTTGGAGGAGGTTGGCAAATGAAGGCGGGCAGGGTCATGGTGCTGCTGTTTTTCCTCGCATTATTGCCCCCCAGCGCCAGCGCAGCCCAGATAACGGCCTCCTCGGACAGGACCATATATGCCATTGGAGATACCCTGAGGGTGCAGGGGACCGTCAACAGCACCTCCCCCACTGGCATAGACGTGACTTTTTACCATGAGAATGGGACTGGATTTGATTACCTCAATGCAACCAGCGTGAACAAAAGCTTCAATTTCTCCTATGTCCTCAATGTCAGTGCTGGGCGATACTACATAGTCTGCAATCTCACAGACGGCAGCGCTTTTGTCCCCCTCCACTTTAGGGTTGTTCCTGAGGTTGTCCGCCTTGAGGCCCGTCTGATGAACGGTACCACCATAATACAGGTCAACACCACCAGGACAGTAACCGCCGGTGGCCAGTATGGCGGTAACTTCACCGAACTCCTGGCCCTGTCCCTCTCCACGACCCTCCACTACGGCACAGCAGACATAGATAATAAAACCTATCATTTCATCCTGGTGGACCAGAACCTCAACGGGAGCTACGACACCCTCTATGTGGACGACGACAACCTATTCCAGCTCTATAACGACACAGAGGACAACGGGACCTATCCGGATGTAGAGGTTGCATTGAAGAAGGGCGACCCCTTCAAGGGCTATGCCATCGGGGAGATGGATTTCAATTCCGGGGGAGCCGTCCTTCTGGCAAGGCCCAGGAAGACCCACACCTATTCTCCAGGGGATAAGGTCGATTTTATGGTCCTTTCAAAGGATGCCAATGGGAATCTGGTACCGAATAGATTTGTAAACGTAACATTGCAGGACAAAGGCAGGAATATCATAAACTCCACCACAAACACCACCAATGCCTTTGGCTATTTCCTTTCAAGTTTCACGGCGCCTTCAGCCCCTGGGTCCTACACCATCAGCCTCAACCAAAGCATGGGGATTGGGGTATTCTCTGTGGAGACCTTCAAACTGTCGGCCAGGATCACGGACCTGAACGATAATCCCGCCAGCGTCTTTGCCCCCAATCCAAAGCTCAGGATAACAGCCGTATCAAAGGACCCGTCCGGGGTCCTGATAAATCTTACATCGGCCAGTGCCGCGATTTATTATCCGAACGGGACTTCGGTTGTAGTCACCCTGACCCAGACATCCACCGGGATTTATACCAAGGACCTGGATTTCACAGCTGCCCCGGACGGGAAGTACGGCGTTAGGATCACCGGGAAAAACGGAACAGATGTCCAGGAAGTCCTCCTCGGCTTCTCCATAGAATCGGTGGGCTTTGAGGTCCATGCCATAAACACCGATTTCATAGGGGACTCGGACAGCCCTGAGGCCAAGGTGAACGCCTTTGCCCCGGACAAGAACATCACCCTCTTGGTCGTCCTGTCGGACATAGCCTCCGGGGGGCTCATGGCCAAGGGTCCGGAGGGGATGAAGACCATACCCATCGACAACGCCTCGACCCCAAGGGATGAATGCCGGGACCTGGCGCTTTTGGAGTTGGTGGATGACAGGGGTGTCCCCCACAGGGTAAACATATCCTCCATGAACCTCACCAACTTCATAGGAAGTATGCCGGGAGGGCCGCCCCCCCCAGATGAAATGCCTCCAAAGTCCCTGCTGAGCCAGTGCATGGTGGTATTCAAACCACCCACCAACAGGACGGCGGTCTACAGGGTGACCCTCCAGTTAGACTACCAGGGGCAGAAGAAGATTGCCGGGGAGACCTTCGGGGTGCAGAGGCTCTATGCCGTTGGTAGCACCGTGGATTTCAACGGGGAGGACTTCAAGTTCTTCACTCCCAATACCACTGTCAGAATAAAACTGAAGGTCACAGACCTTTCAAACCTGAAGGAACTCGATGCCAGCAAGATCCTGGATGCCCGGATAACCAAGGTGGAAAGGCACTTCCCGGGTTACAGGGAGATCCCGGTGAAGAACATCACCGGCCAGGACATCACCAACGGGACCCTGAGCTTCACTGCCCCCAGCGACGAGGGTTTCTTCTCGGTGGCCTTCAGGTTCAAGGCCAATCTCAGCGGGTCTGTAGAGAGCGGTGTTGGGAACGCCTTCTTCATGCTGAAAAAGTACATGGTCTGGGGCGAACCCGTCTGCCGGGTGGATAGCTTTGGCCCCTGCGTCTTCGCCTCCACCGGCAACATATCCCTGAATATCAACCTGGTGGATATAGACCAGGGCGCCAGACTCGACATGGGTCAGACCTCGGGCCTTTCCTGCACCGGATGCGAGGGTCTGGTTGTCGGTGTCGAGAGGCTGATGAACGAGCAGCTGGGCAAAGAGATTACCGATTTCAACGTCATAAAGGGTACCGTCGTCAACGGTTCTGCCACCCTGAACATCACTTCCGCCGCCGGTCTCCCCCCGGGCTGGTACGGTGTGGACCTGGTGGTGACAAACCCTGCCGACCCCAATGAGAGCTACTTCGGGTTTGCCTGGTTCGAGGTCAGGAACTTCTTTGTTGAGACGGTGCCGGTGATTGCAGAAGACGGCAATCTGACCGTCAAGGAGGAGAGGCGCACCTTCCAGATAGGTGCACCGGTTACCTTTGGAATCATACCCAGGGACCCCGCCAGGGGGTGGGAGATTATCACAGATGAGGTGAGAAATGTCTCCATCGAGAACCTCCTCCAGACCCATGTGTGGCCGCCGCTGGGGGTTAGCCATACCGCCACCATAAGCGTGGAAAACGTAAGCCTTCCCTGCGGGGAAGGGGAATGTCCCAAGGTGCCCATGTATGTGGTCAACATCACCGGTCTGCGGGACGAGGGGAGCTACCGCGCCAACGTGAAGGTCACCACGAACCTGGGCTCGGACATCGGGGACTTTGACTTCAGCTATGCCTCCTATTATGTGAATATATACTACAGAGGTATGGAGGACTGGCCGCCGGTCTTCGGCCCAGAGGAGACACTGGAGGTCACCGCCCTGGGCTGGAACTTCAACAGTAGCCCCCACAACCTGGGCTTGGACGGTACCAGGCTGAAGATGCTCTATGACATCAAGAGGGGCAGGCCCATAAAGGTCAACACCTCCTATGTCAACACCACCCGGCCCCAGCCCAATGAAATCCGGCTTGGCATCAACCTCTCGGGCTTCTCCCTGGCTGCCGGGGAATACTGGGGCGAGGTGCTGGTAAACGACACCGAGGGAGTCACAAAGGAGGAGGGCATATACTTTGCGGTCAAGGACATGGTTGTGGCCATCCCCTGCATCGATGACCTCTGGGTGGGCCGGAAGGACTCGCCCGAGAGGGAGCTCAATGTGGACAACCACGGCGACAGATGCGACAATGAGAGGTGGCTGCAGGACTGGGGAACAGCATGGAACGGAACTTTCTGCATCAGAACCGATGGGGAATGGAGAGAGACTGATGGGGAATGCTATCCAGGAGAAGTTGGGCCTGTCAATGTCACTTCCAATGGGACTAATCTAACGATTAATGGGGTCCCGTATGCAAAAGGCGACAACTTCACCATAACCGGGGATGACAAAAACTGGACAGTGGTTGATATAAGCTCCACCGGGTCCAGATTCAGGGTCCGCCACCGGGACGGGAAGATTTGCGGTTCCCGCTGGGTGGGTGAGACCGAGGTGGGCTATGTGATGACCCCGCCCTCCAACTACTCCAACTTCCACCACGGCTATATAAGGGACTTGAAGAAGGACGAGTGGCTGGGCCAGGAGTGGGGCCAGCTCTTTAACCAGACCAGGGAGGTCTACCTCTACCACAACACCACCCACCTCTGGATGAGCAACGGCACAGACCTCTCCTCAGCTCCCCACGCCACGGTGGGGGAGGTCATATCCGATCCCTACGGCGGCCTGTGGGAGGTGGCCTCCATAAGCAAGCACAGGGTGACCCTGAGGGGGCAGAACGTCCTGGCCGAGACAGGGGCCTACATAGACACCTCCCTGTCAAAAAGCGGCAATATCAAGCTGGAGCAGGTGGAGGAGCGCCGCCTCGGCGGCTGGGACGAGCGGACCCACAGGGACAGGGGGCTGGACCTCAACGGCGATGGATTGACCAACACCACCTTCTTCATCGCCCTTGTGGACAGCACCACAGCCGGTATCTATGATACCTTCTTCTTCTCGGTGGACGGCAACTTTTCCAGGGCCATCTCCCTAAGCGACAGCAGGGAGAACAGGACCTTCGGCCTCAACGACACCCTGACCCTCTTCAGCATAGACCCCAGGGCCAGCAGGGTTATGGCCTATTCCAACAGGACCAGCGACTGGGCAGACCTCGGGGATTTCAAGGCAGGGCAAAGGGTGACCATCCCGGTGATGGTCTCCAAGCCCTCGGGGGAACCCATCCTGGTAAATGTCTCCATAGAGAACGTCAGGAAACAGATCGCCTTTACCCCCTCTGAGGTGGTGCCTTTAAGTTCCCCGGTCCTGGACCAGCCCATCAACGGCATCGGCGAGATAAGCATAAACCTCAGCGCCTCCGGCCTCCCCTCCGGCGAGTACGCCTTTGAAATAACGGCGCGTAATGGCAGTACCGTGGAGAAGCTGGAGGAATGGAAGTGGCCCAGGGCCACCCTGAGGGCCTTCCTGACAGATGTGGACAGGGGCTTCGGCGGCTATGTATCTGGATTCAAACCCCTGCCCCTGTACAGGTTTGACTGGGAGAGCTATGGGGAGATTGGCAGGATAAGGTCGGACAGACGCAACCTGACCAATATCATCGAAGGGGTCCTCTCCGAGGCCGAGATGTTGGGGCCCGAGGGATGTGTACCGCCCCCCACATGCGCCGCCGACTGGAGCAACTGCACGCCCATGAGGTCCTGGGATGAGGGCCAGTACTTCCTCTACAACCACGACAGCCACGTGCTCTACAGGAACAATGACTCCAATTGCAATTTCACCCGGGAGGACCTGGCAGATAACTATACGGTGGGAGACTCCATCCTTATCAGGCAGGATAAGAGGACCTATAACCTGACGGTCCTAGAGATCGATACCTGGCATTCAACAAAATGCGGCGGTCCCTGCTGGAGGGCGGCTTTCGGGGTTCCCGGGGTCAATTCCTCGGTCATGGAGCCATTGCGCAACGATTCAGACTGGGGCATGGAATGGGCCTATATGCAGGATGTCAATATCAGCGGGACCCTCTTCGATGTGATCCTGGCCAAGGACACCAACCAAACCTATCCCATGTGCAGCGCCTGGGGTATCGAGGAGTGCGCCGAGAAGGCGTGGTTTGTCTCAAGCGCTGACAGGAACTTCTCCCATGCCAGGGGAGTAAGAATCGGGGAGAACTTCACAGAGGACCTCTACCTGGCGAGGATAGGTCCGGATCCCTGGGGAGGGATCGTGATAGGGAACTTCACCTCCATCGCCGACCTGGGACTGGCCATGTATCCGGGGGCAGGTATCAGAGTCAGGGACAACACAACGAGCTACTTCGCAAGGATTGGGGAAGGGGCGGTGGACCTGGACCTGAACATGGACGGATCAAAGAACGCCACCTACTATGCCCTTACCTTCGACAATGAGGAGGATGGCATCAGGGATGTGACAGAGATCCTCACCGATGACGACCTGAACATCACCGAGCCCTGGTGGTCCATCTCGGACTTCCCCATGGACTTCTACGGCAACGAAACCGGAATGACGGAGGGATGGCACGGCCTGCCCAGGGGCATACATGACGGCCACACCTCCTTTGGGGACAGGGTATTCTGGAAAAAGGAGAACGGGACTACGGAGGCCCCCTGGGAATACCAGCCTGAGTGGGAGATAAAGATGTATAACAATACGGACATGCTCCTTTTGAAGCACCGGTGGGAATTCAATGTCTCGGACAACATCACCCTGGTACCAAGGGTCTACGACTTCGAACAGACCCCCATTGAGGGGGCGAACATAACGGTTACCGCCATCTTTGGGGACGTCCCGGGCCTTGGGTTTGCCAAATTGGATGAGTCCAATTACACGGTGCAGGATGTCCGGACAGACCAGCACGGCTATGGCGTCCTGCGGATAGCCCCGGCAAACCAATGGAAGGAGGGGAAGTACATGGTTTCCCTGCTGATCTCGGATGGACCCAATAAGGAATACCTCTACGAATGGTTCGGGGTATCTGGGGGGTGGTCCGGATGAGGAGGGTATTCCCGGTCCTCCTGGCCTTGTTGCTGCTGCCGGCAGTCAACGCAGCCACTGTGTCCATATCCCAGGCCGGGGCAGATCCGGGGACCATCATGACGGGGAAATATTTCACAATAACCCTTTCGGGCCTGAGCGGTACCGGGGCGGTGACCCTGGTGGACCTGCCCAGCGGTGTATCCGTGGATGAGGGCACCACGAAATCCTTCAGCTCGGGGACCGCCAGCGTCTCCTGGACCACGGCCCTGGCGTCCCAGGCCCTGACCAATCAGAAGATCTACGCCACAATAACAGTGGCAGGGTCCCCCTCCAGTGCGGAGTCAAGCCCCTTTGACATCGTCCTTCCTCCTTCCCTTTCGGCCACCATGGGCCATGGTTCTGTCTACGGAGTTGGTGGGGTTATCGCAAACCCGGCACCGGGGGAAACCCATACCATCACCATCAACGTGCAGAACTATGGGGAAACAGATGCCAATGATGTGGTGGCCACCATCTCAAGCGACGCAGGGTTTTCCGTATCCGGCAGCTCCTCCCAGGTCCTCGGGACCATAAGCGGTGGGGCAGGGGGGAGCGGTGGGAGTGCCAGTGTCTCCTGGACGGTCACGGCAGACAGCCCCACTGACGGGAACATCTATGTCACCATTACCTCATCAAACGCTGAGGCCATAACCCTGTCCATCCCTGTGGAGACTGAAGAGGTGGGAGTCGCCATCGGTGGCGGCGGCGGTGGCGGTGTTTCCAGGGGCGTCATCATCAAGAAGATGGAGGCAGGGCAGATGGCAGATGCCTTGTTTGACCTTCTCGACACCGTGTTCATCTCCAAGGTCGCCCTTGTATCCAGGGACACCGTCTACAACGTGAAGGTGACAGCCGAGGTCCTGGAGAAGAAGCCCTACCCCTCCATGCCGGACCCGGTGGGGAAGGTGCTGACCTACCTGAAGCTGACCACGTCCGGGGTGACCAATAGCCAGCTGGAGATGGCCGTGGTGGACTTCCAGGTGCCTGTCTCCTGGCTCAAGGAGAACGATATAAGCCAGTCAAAGGTGTTCCTCCAGAGGGACGCCACCACCGGATGGGACGTCCTGGAGACCTCCTACCTCTCCGAGGATGCGGACTATGCATACTTCAGGGCTACCACCCCCGGCTTCTCCTACTTCGCCATCACCGGGGAGGTGGGTTCGGGATACAGGGTGCCAACAGTGGAGGCCCCGGAAGAAACAGAGCCCCCGGTAACCACCCCCCCGCCCCGGGTAGAGGTCCCGGAGGAGACTCCGGTCCCCACGAGGCCACCGGGGGTCAGGGCCCAGGCCACCACAGGGCCGACCCCGGAAGTTACCCCTGCCCCTGCGGAGAGGCCCGGTGCTGGAAAAGGGATTGCGCTCCTGCTGTTAGCAACCGTCGTTGTAGGTGGGGCAGCCTATCTCCTCAAAAGAAGGGCTAGAGGGGATTAGAGAATTTTCATAAATGCCCACCGGCTTTTCTGTGGTTACAATCTGGCAAACTATGGGAGGGTCTGCACCGCCTCCTCCGGCGGGTGGTCAATAAACATGGTATCAGAGAACCTAACAAGGTGAGAGTTGAGATGAAGACCAGCGCCATCCTGCTCCTCTCCAATGCGGCCAACATGATGTCCGCCATCTTCATCCCGGTCTTCGCCGAGGGCGTCGGGGCCACCAGCGCAGAGATCGGCATCATCGGGGCGGTCTATGGGGGCGCCATCTTCATATCCTCCTACCTCTTCGGGCGGGCCTCGGACATGGAGGGCAGGTTGCGTTTCCTCAACACCGGCCTCCTCCTCTCTACCCTGGCCTTCTTCCTCCAGACCCTGGCCAGGGACCCCCTGGAGCTCATGATAATCAGGGCCTTTGCCGGTCTCTGCATAGGGATCTACACCGCCCCCCTCATCGCCTATGAGTTCGAGGCCGGGGGCCGGCTGGGCACCTTCAGCTCCTACGGTTCCCTGGGATGGGCCCTGGGGAGCATCCTTGCGGGTATTATCGCCCAGCTGGGCAGCATGTATTCCTCCCGGCACCCCCTCCTTCCCTTCTATGGGGTATTCCTTCTGGGCGGGGCCTTCTACCTGGTCTCCTTCCTGATCTCCCTGGGCCTTCAGGAGGTGAAGATCCGCCCCGTCAGGACCCCTCTCCTCCCCTGGGGCCTGATAAAGAGGAACCGCCACATCTACCTCCCCATGCTCCTGCGCCACACCGGGGCCTTCTCCATCTGGGTAATCTTCCCCCTATTCCTCTCCACCCTGGGGGCCAACATGTTCTGGATAGGGGTGATATACTTCGTGAACACGGGCTCCCAGTTCCTGGTCATGCGCAGGCTCGACTTCGCAGACGACAGGAGGCTCTACACGGCAGGTCTATCCCTCTCGGCCCTGGTATTTTTCTCCTACACCCTCCCAGGTAACTATCTCCTCATCATGCCCTTCCAGTTCCTCCTGGCGGTATCCTTCTCCCTCCTCTATGTAGGGGGTCTGAGGTACCTGACCAGGACCAACGAGGAGAAGGCCGCCACCATCGGCCTCATGAGCTCAGTGACCAGCATCTCCATGGCCATTGGTCCCCTTTTCGGGGGCCTGGTGGCCGGGTCCTTCGGCTTTGACGGCGTCATGTACTTTGCCTCGAGCCTCACCCTGGCGGGTCTTATGGTCTACCTTTTAACCCGCCCTGGGAAGGGAAGTCCATGACCTTCTTCAGGGTGAAGGGCAGCTCCCCGGCCAGGTCGCTGGCGGTGAAGCCGTAACCCATCCTCTGGTAGAGTTCGTCCCCGGCGGTGCCGCAGAGGAAGGAGGCACAGCATGCCGCTTCGAAGGGGCCCAGCCCCTGGGCCATGCACCCTGCCACCACCCCGGCCAGGACGTCCCCGGTCCCCCCCACGGTCATGCCGGGGTTGCCGGTGGAGTTGAGCCTCACCTGGCCGGAGCCGGCAATTATGTCAACATGGCCCTTCAGGAGGACCACGGCAGAGAGGGCCTCGGAGGAGTTCAGCACCAGCTCCCTTCGGCCCTCCAGGTCGGTCGGCAGGACCTTCCCTGTGAGGGCCTCGAACTCTCTGGTGTGGGGGGTGAGGACAGCATTTATCCTTTTGAGGATGTCGAGGCGCCCCTTCAGGGCCTTTATGGCATCGGCGTCGATGACCACCGGTTTTTCCATCCTCTCCAGGAGCTTCACCACCCCCGCATCGGATCTGCGTGCCTGGCCCATGCCCGGGCCGATGACCACGGCGTCGCATTTTCCGACAAGGTCCAGGATTAGCTGGCCCTCCCTCCTGCCGGAGAGGTCCTTTGGATACTTCCGGACGATGAGGTCAGGGGAGATGGACCTGGCGGCCTGGAAGTTGATCTCGGGCACCATGAGGTAGACCAGGTCGGCACCGCTGCGCAGGGCCCCTTGGGCCGCCAGGACAGGGGCGCCCAGGTACTCCTGGCTTCCCCCGATGACCAGGACCCTGCCGTGGT
>CAZHQS010000061.1:0-10121 GCA_964534545.1 Candidatus Hydrothermarchaeota archaeon | reverse complement strand
GGCCCCCGCCGGACCTGCCACAACTGCCAGAGGGCCCCGAGCTGCAAGGACGCCGGGCAATACCTGGACAAATCGGCTACTATTTTCTGCCCTATTGGATGGATACGGATGTCCAACGAGGCCCCCCAGGGGACAGGGACCCGGAATTTTCGGAAAAATGGAAGTTCAATACCATTCGGAAAGAGGGGAAGTCATGGCTAACCGTGGTCTACCAAACTCTAGCCACAAACCCCAGGATTTTGGCCGAAGAATTCATAAATTCTGCCAAAAATGCGGGGCTGACATCTGCGAAAGAGATCGGAGGGCTCGGTATTGCTATACATGCCGCAAAGTAACCCGGAAAAAACCCATGGTGGTGAGCTGCCGGGTAACCCAGGAGGTCTATGAGAAGATTCCAAGGCCCTTTCAAGAATATCTCGAAAGACTGATATTGAAAAACTTGGAGGGATCGGGATGACGAACTGGGTAAGGAGACTCCGCCTATGGCTGGCCTACCATGTGATGCCGTCCGATTGCTCCTTACTGGACCACCTGGAGGACCCACGGCCACCGGTGGAGTTTGGTAACACCGGAATCCCACGGTCAGAGGTTGACAGGATCATGGACGAATGGGTGGATAGGGGGTTGATTGGGTAATGCCCTATAACTGTTACTTGGACAATAAAGCCAAGAAGATATTAAATGAGAGGAGAGAAGAAATTCGAAGGAAATTAGGCTTTACCCCTACAGATTCCCAGATAATCGAACACATGGACAACTTGCTAAAAGGTAGGTAACCAATGGGTACCTTTGTACTCCAACCTCTAAATATTATCATATTTACGGATTCTTTCATGAAATGTTTACGATGCGGCCATGTCTGGCAACCAAGGACGAAAAGCCCTTGTGCATGTCCTGCATGTAAAAGCTATTCCTACAAAAAACCTAAGAAGAGGGGAGGAAAAATATGAAAGTCCCGGCAAAGGATGGCCGGGGGAGCCCCTTTTTTCCATCATTCCTCTCCCTCTCCCCCGGTCTGATAATTTTCCTCTTACAATACCCAAAAAAGAGTCTGGGGGTGGGTAAAATTAGGTTAATCTCTATCCTCTTGGTGCTCCTCCTGGTTCCGGCGGTTCATGCGGATTGGATCAACGAGTTTTACGATTGTGGTACTGGCAGTAATCTCGGAACGGCCTACAATATCACCTTTAATCAGGCAGAAAGTAACGATTCGGTTTGTTTGAATGTTCCAAGTACAGCGGTTTTGACTAATGCAACGATAAATTTGACAGGGCTCCAAGGTCCTAGTAATACCGTTGCTTTCCAAGAGGACGCCAACGCTAGTACCGCCGGGGGGCCCTGGACCGATTTGAGCAACGTAACGGATGGAAATTGGTCCACCTACGGTTACAATAATGTAGACAAAAGCAGCGCCACGCTGCGGTTAAACTATTCCGTTCTATTCCCGGCATGGTGGGAAGTGCGGGACTTTTGCGGAAGGAGTAACATCAGCCTACCTGATAGCTGTAAAAACCAAAATCCGGTCCAGTTGCTTATAGACGCCGGGGTGGGGGGCGGCATCTATGCGGTGGATTGGTATTGTTTCGATGGTAGCGGGTGGAATCCTCTGCGGTCTTGTGATGGCGGATCGGGCGAGTATAGCCGGGTCTTCGAGGAGGGGTTGTGGTATTACGTCCCGGCTTACCCGTCCAACATTAGTGTAGACACCGCCAACGAAATAGATTGGTCCTTGGTTGGCGAATTGAACAGTACCCAAACCGCTGACTTAAATACTACCAGAATCAATCAGTGGACCGAAGTAAATGGTAGTCTGGTACCTCTTAACATATCTTCCGATACCGCTGGGATCCTCCAGTTAGACGACCTTAGTTATTCTTGGTTCTCCCTTCTCTCCCCCACCACCGGCAGCTTAATAACCAGCGATACCATCCAGCTCACCGTCAACACTTCCGGCGACCTGGATAGGGTTTGGTTTAAGGTCTACTACGAGAACGGCACCCTGGCCGAACTGAGAGAGAACGAAACATCTTGTAATCCTTCCTGTTACATCACCCGGACCATCTTTGACGGGACCGAATACTGGACGGCCATGGCCGAGAAAGACGGCGTGAACACTTCTTACGGTGCTAACTGGACCTACTACCATTACATAGACCCCACCCAGACCTGCACCAACGGCAACGACATAAAAATCCTATCGTTTAATGTAACCGACGAGGATAACTACTACACCCTGGTAGAAAACGCTACTATCGGGGCAGCCATGACCCTGACCGCCAACGGGCAGGAATACGAGTTCTCGGTAAAGAATACCTCGGTAACGTCCTCCCTGGACATCTGCGTAGACAACTACTGGATAGGCAACACCATAGACGTGGATGTAACCTACCACAACGGCGATAACTGGCCTACATCCTTCTGGTACATCCGCAACCTACCGGTTACGAACGTCACCAATTACGTCACCATGTCACTTCTGAACTCCACCTATGCCAGTTTGCCAACATTTACCATCTACGATTCCGCCGGGAACACCGTCAACGGTTACATTCTCCGCCTCAAGCGGTACAACTACAACGAAGATAGCTGGGTGGTCCAGCGGATGTCCCTGACCGATGAAGTGGGCCAAACCGCTATCCGTCTCAAAGCTATGAACGAGTATTACGTCTTTGAAGTGGCAGATTCGGAGGGTAACGTGCTGAAAGAGTTCTCACCGAGGATGATAACCGAATCTTCCAACACCCTCCGGCTGGACCCGTCAGAAGCTGGGTACTGGTTCCTGACCAAGGAGTCCATCTCCTCCAGTTGTTCCTTTAACATGTCCACGGGGGTACTCTCCTGCACCGTGGCAGATTCCAAGGGCGTCATGACGAGGGCCAGCCTGCACACCTGGAAGAAAGGGCCGTGGAACTGGACCTACTACTGCAACGATTCTGCCACGGGCACGTCCGTCTCCCTTTCCTGTACCCTGACCAATGACACGGAATACTGGTACATGATAACGGCCGGGTTCTCCCCGGAATCCCAGACGGTGGCCTCTGGGCTGGTCAACAACCAGACTGTTACAAGACCGTGGGGTGAGATTGGGATATTCGGTGGTGGTCTATTGGCCCTGACCCTGGCATTCCTTGGGGCCTATCACCCACCCACTGCTCCGATTCTCTTCGTGGTGGGGTTCGTGATGGCTATGGGGCTCAGTCTTTTAGAACAGTCTTCGAGTGCAACCATCGGGTTCTTGATAACTTTAGCGGCATTAGTAGCGTGGAGGATGAGGAAATGAAGCTGAGGCAATACGGTTTAAGCCCCCGGCAACTCGGGCTGAACGAAAGGAACCTCCGAGGACTGTCGGAGGAGGAACTCCTGGAGCTAGGAAAAAGGATAAGAAAATTGGTCCGAGAGTACCGTAAAGAAGTGAGATGATGGGCGATCCGCTGTTTTGGAAGGGGTTCTGGGCAGGGGTAAGATATGCCCAAAAGAAGGAGGAAGATATCGTGCGGTGCGACTTTTGTCGTGAGCCCATTTATTACGAAAATAAAAGCCCACGCCGGGATAAGAAATACTGCACCATGGACAAACATGGACGGCCCAAACACTGCCGGCAAATGGCCTATTATTACCGCAAAAAGGCACAAAAAGAGAATATTTCTCTTCCGAGAAATATTGCCGTGGGCCAAACCGGGACCGGGGTAGGGGGTGAAGGTGTAAAGAAGGTGTGAAAAGTGGGCCGGTATCGCTGTACCAGGTTGACGGACAAAAAACTCCAGGAAGTCAAAGAGTACATGGTCGAAACCATGGGATTTGACCCTGATGCCGTCCCATTCTCTGCGATAATCGGGTATCTCCATAAATTCTGGAAGGACCGGGCAGAACTGGGCCAAAACGGGCCATAATGGGTATCCCGGACTTAAAAGGAATCAGGTCCACCTTTTTTTTAAAGTTTAAAAGAGGTGATACAATGTTCGGGATGTTCGGAAAACTGTATAGAAAGGCATTGGCCGAGTACATGAAAAAGCAGGACCCCGGCACCTCCGTTGAGGAGATACCCAAGTACGTCATCCTCATCGGTATGACGTCAATCGTCATTGGCCTGATGGTAAAAATCCTGAACGGGATGAAGTCTGGAGAAACCAGCTCCCAGGTTAACAACACCCTGGACGCCGGCATAAACGCCGTTGACAGTTTCAGCGAGTGGCTGGATGACATTGTAACAGTGGTCATCGCCGTTGTCATTTTGGGGCTGGTGTATCTCGTCTATGCTTTCTACAGCAGCTATCGGGATAGTATTTGAGTAGGGGACTCTTCCCCTCTTCTTTTTTTATTATTTTGAAACGCTTTTATCATCTCCGGGGTAGGGTCAGAGCCCGAGATATGGCCTCGGAAGGGTGTTTTTTCTGGGGGAAGTTACAATTATTTTCCCAATGGTAAGAAATCCTTACAGGGATATGGGAAGAACTGAGATTGCTAGGATAAGCACTAAAGGCCAGATAGTGATCCCCAAGGCATTTAGAAAGATTTTAAATTTGGAACCTGGGACACCTCTGGCCGTGGATGTAAACAAGGGGATGCTGATAATGAAGCCTGTCAGAAGCCCCATAGAAGAGGCCGATTTCAAGGTTTTGGAAGAGGTCCGGGAAGCCTGGGAAGAAATCGAGAGGGGGGAATATAAGAAGGCTAAAACCGAGGATTTTCTTAAGGAGATCAAGGAGTGGTAATAAAAGAGGTCATCCGGACCAACAAGTTCGAAGCTTCTATCAGGAAAATAAAGGACCGGAAGACCAAGGGGAGGGTAATTAAACAGATTGAGAAGATAATCGAGAATCCAGATATCGGCAAACCATTGAAACACGGCTTAAAAGGAGAACGAAGCGTGAGGGTCAGCCCGTATAGATTGGTTTACTCAGTGGAGGGGGAGAAGCTTTATCTTCTGAGATTTTTCCACAGGGGAAAGGGATATTAGATTTTCCTCAAAACCAAATCCCCACGGTCAATTCTCCAAGTAATACGATCCCCGGGCTTTATCTGCATGGCCACGGCCAGGGCCTTGGGGATAGTTACCCTGAGTTGTCCCTTATTTTCATAGACTTTATAGGATTCCATAATGGATTTAGATAGTTTTTAAGATATTTAAAGCTTACTAACGGCCACGGATTAGGGGTTGGATGGATAAATAAGTGGTAGAGTAGAAAACCCTTTTATAGAAAAATGATTAGGTTGCGATTTCGTTTGTTATCCTGTCTCCCATAAGCTCGCTGGCGTTGTGGATCGATGCGTTCAGGGGTTCGCTGGTAGTCTTGCTCCACCGGGTATAATATCCGTATATAAGAAAGGCAGAGATTATTATCCCGCCCATCATCACCACAAACTCCAGGGAAGTCTGCCCCTTTTCTTCCTTGAGAAATCTCCTATCAAGTTTCATCATGCAGTGGAACTGTCCTTTGGGGATATAAATTTGTTACTGAGAAATAGATTTTTATACCTTTCCGGGTAAAGGGGAGTCCATGATATCCCAGCGAGTATCCCAGGTGAAACCATCCGCCACCCTGGAGATCACCGCCAAGGCCAAGGCCATGAAGGCCGAAGGGGTGGACGTGGTGGGTCTGGGGGCCGGGGAGCCCGACTTCGATACCCCGGACCACATCAAGCACGCCCTCTACGAGGCCGTGGAGGACAGTTTCGTCTACTACACTCCCACCCCGGGGATCATAGGGCTGCGGGAGGCCATCGCAGCCAAGCTGAAGAAGGACAACGGCATCAGCTACGACCCCGAGACCCAGGTCATCGCAACCCCGGGAGCCAAGCAGGCCCTCTACGAGGCCATCCTTGCCATCACTAATCCCGGTGACGAGATCCTCGTCCCTGACCCCTGGTGGGTTTCCTATGTCCCCATGGTCCAGCTTTCCGACGGTGTGCCTGTCTTCGTGCCCACCAGGGAGAAGGACCGCTACAGGCTGACCCCCGAGGCCCTGGAGGATAAGATCACAGATAAGACCCGGGCCTTGATCCTCAACTCCCCCAACAATCCCACCGGTGCCGTTATGGCGAAGTCCGATTTGCGCTCTGTTGCGGATGTGGTAAAGGACCACGACCTCATGGTCATCTCGGACGAGATCTATGAGTATATCATCTACGGATCCACTCACCAGAGCATCGGCGCCCTGCCCGGGATGAAGGAGAGGACCATCACCATCAACGGCATGTCCAAGGCCTACTCCATGACGGGCTGGAGGCTGGGCTATGCCGCAGGGCCAGCGGAGGTCATCAAGGCCATGACCCGTATCCAGGCCCACTCCATATCCAACGTGACCTCCTTTGTCCAGATGGCCGGGATTGCGGCCCTCCAGGGTCCCCAGGAGTGTGTGCGGGATATGGTGAGGGAGTTCAGGAGGCGCAGGGATGCCGTGGACAAGATGCTCAATGAGATAGATGACGTGACCTGCATCAGGCCCAAGGGGGCCTTCTATGCCTTCCCCAATGTCTCGGCCTATGAGGAGGACTCCTTCAAGATCGCCAACTACCTCCTGGAAGAGGCCAGGGTGGCGGTGGTGCCAGGAGAGGCCTTCGGGGACGGGGGCAGGGGCCACATCCGCATATCCTATGCCACGGACATGGAGACCATCGAGGAGGGCATAAGAAGGATTGAAGAAGGACTGAAAAAGTATGGTGGTTGAATGGATGTACTGATAATATCGGGAAGCAAGTCGGATTCCGACCTGGTGGAGAAGGTGGAGAAGGTCCTGGACGAATTCGGTGTGGGCTACGGGTCCCAGGTGGCCTCGGCCCACCGCAACCCGGCCAGGGTGGAGGAACTGATAAAGGGTACCGATGCCAAGGTCATCATTGCGGTGGCGGGCTTGAGTGCCGCCCTGCCCGGGGTGTGCGCCTCCCATACCACGAAACCCGTCATCGGCCTGCCCAAGGACGTGAAACTCGGCGGTATGGACTCCCTTCTGTCCATGGCCCAGATGCCCCCCGGGGTGCCGGTGGCGACGGTGGGCATCGACAATGCCAAGAACGCGGCCCTCCTGGCGGTGGAGATATTGGCAGTGGGAGATGAGGAGCTGGGGAAGAAGCTGGCCGACTACAAAGAGAAGCTCAAAGGTTAGCTCATTTCTGTGAATAATCCTTCAAAAGCTTCATGGCGCAGAACTCGCCGCACATGGTGCAGACCTTGGGGTCCTGGGGGTGTCGTTTTTCACGGTAGGCCCTGGCGGTCTCCGGGTCCAGGCAGAGCTCGAACTGTTTTTCCCAGTCCAGCTCCACCCGAGCCTTTGACATCTCCCGGTCCCTCTCTGTATCCCTGCCCTTGGCAATATCCGCTGCATGGGCCGCAATCTTGGAGGCGATGACCCCCTGCCTGACATCCTCTACGGTCGGCAGGGCCAGGTGCTCCGCAGGGGTCACGTAGCATAGGAAGTCTGCCCCGGCATAGGCGGCCATGGCCCCGCCGATGGCCCCGGTGATGTGGTCGTGGCCCGGGGCGATGTCTGTCACCAGGGGGCCCAGGACATAGAAGGGGGCGCCCCGGCAGAGTTTCTTCTGGAAGAGGACGTTGGCCTCGATCTCGTTCATGCGCATGTGACCGGGCCCCTCCACCATGGCCTGGACGCCCTTTTCCCTGGCCCGGTCCACCAGCTCCCCCAGGATGATGAGCTCCTGGACCTGCCCCCGGTCGGTGGCGTCGGCGGTGGAGCCGGGTCTTAGGGCATCGCCGAGGCTCAAGGTCACATCGTGTTCGGCTGCCATCTCCAGGAGGTAATCGTACTCATCGTACAGGGGGTTCTCGGCCCCGTGGTGGAGCATCCATGCCGCCAGAAAGGAGCCACCGCGGCTCACGATGCCGGTGAGGCGCCCCTGCCCTTGTAGTTTCTCCAGGCTCTCCAGGGTCAGACCGCAGTGGAGGGTCATGAAATCCACCCCCTCCCGTGCCTGGGCCTCGATGACGGTGAAGAGCTCATCCTCCTCCATATCCACTATCTTCTTGTCCTGCCTGACGGCCCTGACCCCGGCCTCGTAGATGGGCACCGTGCCCACCGGGACCCCCATCTTCAGGATCTCCTTCCTGATGGCCCTCAAATCTCCTCCTGTGCTCAGGTCCATGATGGTGTCCGCCCCGGCCTCGATGGCAGCCCTTGCCTTCTCCAGCTCGGCCTCCAGGTTGGGGCAGTCCGCGGAGGTCCCGATATTGGCGTTGATCTTCACCCTCAAACCCTCTCCGATGCCCAGGGGCCTGGTATGGGGCCTGTTGACGTTCTTTGGGATGACGACCCTGCCAGCGGCTATCCTCCTCATGAGAATCTCAAGGGGAATCTCCTCACGGGCAGCAACCTCCTTCATGTCTTCGGTAACTTCGCCCCTCAGGGCGGCCTTCATCTGAGTCATGTTACATCCTCTGTAGAAACCTTATTATTTATTGTGCTGATATTTAACTATGGAGGAGCGTGTTGCAAAGGCTGTCATGATAAAGGATGTGGTGACCATCGGTCCGGAGGACGTGGTGGCCTCGGCCAAACTCAAGATGATACGCCTGGGCATAGGCGGCATGCCGGTGGTGGAGGACGGAAAGGTTGTGGGGATGATAACCCACCGAGATGTGATTCTCATCGGGGAGCGGGCCTCTACCATGAAGGTGGGGGAGGTGATGACCATGGACATCCTGACGGTGGATGTGGGCACCCCTATTCGCACCGTGGCCGAGCACATGAGAAAGACCGGCTACCAGAGGATCCCCGTCCTGGAGGGGGACAGGCTGGCCGGCCTTGTGACCCAGAGCTCCATCATCGCCGCCTTCCTGGAGGGGACGGGATGATAGTTACCCTCACCACAGACTTCGGCTGGTCGGAATACGTGGGCACCATGAAGGGCGTTATATACTCCATTTGCCCGGATATCACGGTGGTGGACATCACCCATGATATCAGGGAGTTCGACCTTCGCCACGCCGCCTACGTCCTGCATACCTCGGCCGGGTATTTCCCCGAGGGCACCATCCATTGTGTTGTGGTGGACCCCGGGGTGGGCACGGAAAGGCGGGGGGTCATCATCCAGGACGGGAGGTACACCTACGTGGGACCGGATAACGGTGTCTTCAATTTCGTGGAGGTGGAAAGGGCCTACCATATAACCATGGAGTCCCCATCCAGGACCTTCCACGGCAGGGACGTCTTTGCCCCCGTGGCAGCGAGGCTCGCCTGCGGTCGCAGCCCGGAGGAGTTCGGCACCGAGACAGAGGAGGTCCAGCGCCTGGACATCAGGGAGGCGGAGGTAAAGGACAGGACCGTCCATGGCGAGGTTATCTGTGTGGACCACTTCGGCAACATCATCACAAACATTAAAAGGGACCTTCTGGAGATAATGGGTTTTATGCCGGGTTCGTTGGTGTCCCTCGGGATAGGGGGCAAGGAATACAGGATGGGGTTCCAGGAGACCTACGGGGACTCCCGCCAGGGGGACCTCATCAGCCTTGTTGGTAGCTCCGGCTACCTGGAGATAGCTGTGAACCAGGGGAATGCGGGGAAGACCCTGATGGTAAAAGGAGGAGAGGAGGTGAGGATATCACTCTGAGGGGTCTTCTGGTGGGCAGGTTCCAGCCCTTCCACCTGGGGCATATCTATGTCATCAACGAGATCCTGAAGGATGTGGATGAGGTCATCATCGGCATCGGTTCCGCCCAGCTGAGCCACTCCCTGGAGAACCCCTTCACGGCAGGGGAGAGGCTGACCATGATCTCCAAGAGCCTCTTCGAGGAGGGGACCGGGAAGCCCTCCTACATCATCCCCATAAACGATGTCAACAACAACTCCCTCTGGGTCAGCCACGTCTTCAGCCTCACCCCGCCCTTCCAGCGGGTCTATTCCGGCAACCCCCTGGTGAAACGCCTCTTCAAGGAGCAGGGGGTGGAAGTGGTCACCCCGCCCCTCTATAACCGGAAGGAGTACTCCGGCACCGAGATAAGGAGGCGCATACTCTCGGGCGAGGGGTGGGAGCATCTGGTTCCCGAGGCCGTGGCAGAGATCATCAGGGAGGTCATGGGGGAGGAGAGGATGCGGGAGCTGAACTCCAGCGACAAGGCCTAGATGACGAACTCCCTTTTCACCCTATCGCCGTCGAATTCCACCCCTTCT
>CAZHQS010000060.1:0-10392 GCA_964534545.1 Candidatus Hydrothermarchaeota archaeon | reverse complement strand
ATATAAAGACGAAGGGGGGTTTTTCCGGGATTTTCAATCTGGTAGCTACCAGATTAAACTGGTGCCCCCTCTGCTAAACTGATGGCCCTAGGCTGTCCGACCTGAAGAGCTTGAAGGTGTGGAAATTTTCCACACCTTTATCGAGACCATCTCAGCCCCCAAGAGACATTTATTCTTTGGCTGCCATCTTTTCCAGCGGTCTTAATCTGCGATGGCCACGGCCTCGTAGGGCAGGAAGTCCTTGCGGCAGGTGTTCTCAGCATATTCCCCTTTGACGATGTCTTGGAAGCTGATCCTGTTGATTGGTACCTCATCCCACCCCAGGAGTTTGACAGCCTCCAGACGCCTCTGGCCAGCGATGAGCTCGTTGTCCTCGTTGACCACGACTGGATGAAGTAGACCGACCTCTTGGATGCTCCTGGCCAACTCCTGGAGATCGCCCAGATATCTTCGGTATCAGCTGCCAACACGGATTCTTTCTATCGGAAGTTTCCCTGCCATCACCCTTGGAAGAAAGGGGGATTGTCAAATTTTCGGGGGTTGAAACAGACTTATGAGAAGCATCTAAAAGGTGGCGGTCCCGGAAGATGTGGAGCAACCAGATGAAATGTATCCTACCAACCTCCAATGAGTTGACAGTCACGAGGATTCGGTATCTTTAAATATTATTATGTTAAAACCTCAAGTGGGCAAGGAGATGTCGGGTGAAAAGGAGGTAATGGTTGCAGGATTGCTGCACGATATTGGAAAGTTCGGCCAGAGGGCAGGAGAATCTGGAAAGCATCCTGAAATTTCTAAAACCTTTGTAGAAAATCTCTCCCTTCCAGAGGATATTGACCGCGAGTTGGTAGCAGAGATAGTCTCCAGGCATCACGATATGGTGGGGTACCCGAACCATCTCAGGGTATCGGGATTGGCCAAAGGTAGCCCTGTAAGGAATCTCGCAAGGATAGTTTCAGAGGCAGACAACCTCTCCTCGGCCATGGACCGGGAAACGGATGAGGATGGTGTTGCTGAGAAACCCTTGATATCAGTTTTGAGCGAGGTGGATATAGGCAGGGGAGACTCCAAGTTTCTTGAACCTGCATATCTTCGCCCGTGCGTATTCAAACCCGGAAATCTGTTCCCTGCGGAGGATATTCCCAAAGAGGGGCTTGATGCATCTTATAAAGAGTTATGGGATTCTTTCAAAAAAGAGTGTCAGAACCTGCCGACAGATGATTTTCGAGCATGGTATATCACGATGAATAGTTTGCTGAAAAAATATACCTCTACAGTCCTGTCTGCCGGTTATCATACCGTTCCCAATATACCTTTATACGACCATCTCAAGACAACCGCAGCCATTGCCCATTGCCTTAACAGGGTTCATCTGGAGGACCCAACCACTTCAGCTTCCCTGGAAAGACAGGAAAAAAAGCGGTTTTTCCTTTTCATCGAGGGCGACCTTTCGGGTATTCAGTCTTTCATCTTTCAGGTCCACAATGCTCAGAAGGCTGCCAAAAGGGCTGCCAGACGGCTCAGGGGGAGATCGTTCTATCTGTATCTGCTCACCGAGGGAGTCTGCCGGAAAATCATAAGGGAGCTCGGTCTTGCGCCTACATCCCTCCTCTGGAATGCCGGCGGGAATTTCCTGATCTTAGCCCCGAATACGGAGGAGGTCAGGAGAAAGCTGGAAGATATCGAAAAGGAGATTACCCGGTGGGTTTACAAAGAACACGGAACCGATTTGTATCTCACCATGTACTGGGTGGAGGCATCACCAGAGGACGTGAAGAATTTCGGTAGATTCAAGGAGGAGGTTCTGGGCCGCCGCTCGATGAAGGCCAAATATCAGAGGTATTCCTCCATCATGAGACCGGGGATGTTTGAACCCAAAGGAGATATCATCCCGGAGGGTATGCACTGTCCGATATGCGGGGGGGAGTCCAAAGGTGAAAAGCCGTGCCGTAAATGTAAGAAGTACGAGGATATAGGGGCCAGACTTGTCAGGTCCCAGGTCCTTGTAATCGGAAGAGATCTCGGTTCAGAGACCAAAATCCTGGATGTGGAGTTTGATCTGGTTTCGGATGGCAATCCGCAGCGGTATATTCAGGGTGTAGGTGAACGTCTCGATGAGGTCGTGGTCTTCAATTCGTCGGAGTTCCTTCCACCTGATGACAGCGATACACCGGTGGGCTACAGTTTCAAATACGTGGGTACGGAAGTCCCTATGAGAGGTCACCGGGTTGTGAGTTTTGGAGAGATTGCCCAGTTTTCCATCGGACCGGCCAAGCTGGGTATATTGAAGGCCGATGTGGACAATCTCGGCAGGATATTCGCAAAGGGGCTTGGAGAGATGGCGTCTATCTCCAGGGTCCATTTCCTGAGCACCATGCTGGATACCTTTTTTACAGGGTATCTCAACAAGCTTATAGGGTCTCTGAAGGTATATCCTGAGCTGTGTGAGAGGTGCAAAGAGATGGAAGGAGTGGTGGAGATCAAAGTGATTCCGGAAGAAGATGGAGAGTCCGGAGAGTATAACGTGTACCGGGTCAGAGATTGCACTGGGGTGTGCAAGGAGTGTTCTTCCAGGGGGATTCCGACATCCTATATCACCTATTCCGGCGGGGATGACCTCCTCATCGTGGGTCCCTATGACCACATAGTAGAGGCGGCAGTGATTATCAGGGATGAGTTCAAGCGGTTCAGCGGAGGGAATCCAAACCTTACAATTTCGGCAGGTATCGCCATCACAGGCCGGAAGTTCCCCATGGGTAAGGGGGCCGAGGCGGCGGAGAAGATGCTGGATGAATCCAAGGATCATGTCTATCATTTTACCGACAAGGCTCCAAAAGACAGTGTGACGGTTTTCGGTGAGACGGTTCTGTGGGACAGTGAAGATCACAGAGGTAATGGTATAAAAGGGTTCAAAGAGCTGCTGGAACTCGGGAGAAAGTTTGAGCGGGACGTACTCCAGGCGAAGGTGACCAAGGGGTTCGTTTATTCTCTCTTAGAGCAGTGGTACTATACATTCAGGGATATAAGACCGGAAAACCTGGAAAAGAGCCGGTTTAACAGAAAAAGATACGTTCCCCTGGTGAGGTACAACCTGGCGCGGAACCTCAAGGACAAAAAGGCGTTTTCCTTTTATGATGATGTGCTGATGGACATGATGCCCTGGATAAGGGTGCCGGTATCATGGGCGAGTTTAAGGACAAGGAGCAGAGGTGGTTGAGATGGAGTTTAAAGATGTATTAGAACGTATTGAAGGGCTCGAGAGGATGAGCGAGCTTCAGGAGGAGAAGTTCGCTCCCCAAGAGGGAATTGCGGATGTGTTTGCTCAACACATAAAAGGGCGGGTGAAAACAGCTCAATTACGGCGCTATTTCAATGCCGTCAAGAAGATAGAGACCGACCTGAAGAATGAAAAAGATTGGAATGTTGTGAAAAAGGACTTTTATATGCTGACACCCCAGTTCGCCTATGCGAGGGGCAGGGGGCTTATAACAGAGGAGTACTTCAACTTCATGACCGCATGCCTCAGGAAGGTGGACAAAGGAACAGATGATGAAAAAGTCGAGAATTTCCTGAAGTTTGCAAGCCTTTTCGAGGCGATTGTGGCATATCACAAGTATTATGAGGAGAAGGATAAAAATCAGTCAAGACGTCGCGGTGGTGGTCGGAGATGAAGTTTGAGAAGAATGTTTTCATTAAAGGGAAGATAAGGTGTAGAACAGGAATGCATATCGGCGGGACAGAATCTGGAGTGGATATTGGCGGTGTTGACAAAACAGTGATTCTGGACCCCCGCACAAGGAGACCCATTATACCGGGCTCTTCCCTCAAGGGGAAGATGCGTTCTCTTCTGGAATTTAAAACCGGTAAGGTGAAGGAGGCGAAGAAGTTAGGAGAACCCCACCAGTGCAAAGACAAAGGGTGTCCTATATGCCTCGTGTTCGGGAGTACCGCAGATGTGGAACGGGGTCCCACCCGCCTCATAGTCCGGGACTGTTTTACAAAAGAGGATAATGTGGAACTTGAGAACAAGACCGAGAACATGATAAACAGGCTCAAGGGTAAGGCAGAGAATCCCAGGACATTTGAACGTGTCCCGGCAGGCACCGAATTCAACATGGAGTTGGTGATGGGGCTGTATGAAGGTGATGACGCAGGGCTTTTGAAGTATCCGTTGGAGGCCCTCTCCCTTCTTGAAAACAGCTATCTCGGAGGTTCAGGTACCAGGGGTTATGGAAAGGTGGAGTTCACCGATGTTGCCATATTATACCGGGACGCCGCCATGTATGAGAATGGAGAACCCCCAGAGACCGTCGCCACCTTTGAGGATGTGGATACCGCCCTTGCTAAATTCGATGAGATAACCGCCAAGCTATAGGTGACACCATGGACCATTTCCTCAGGGTGTTCCTGGAACCGAGGTCCCTTTTTCCCTCTGAAGTCCATTCCGATACGGTTGCCGGGGCCCTCATCCAGGCATATTGCGAGCTCTATGGCGCTGAGGAGGCAGATGCTTTAGTGAAGGATGAGGGGTTCAGGGTATCTTCGTGTTTTCCTTTCGTGAAGGATGAGGATGAGCGGCATGTCTTCTATCCGAAACCGCTCCTTGAGCCAGGGAATATGGGCAGAGATGACCCGAATTATCTGGATAAGAGGAAAAGATACAGAAAAGCAGGGTTTGTGCATGAAGAGATATTCGAAGCCATGGTCGAAAAGCGCCTTGAGGAACGGGATATCATCGGTGGAATTGACAGGGTCTATCAGATAAAAGCCAGGGTCATCTATCCCGGGGAACTCGAACTGGACTTTGGGGTAGTCCATGACTTCATCCCTCACAATACCATCAACCGGCTGACCTCCCAGTCCATGGAGTTTTTCTACCGGGAAGGGGTCAGGTATAATAACAGCGGTATGTATTTTATCCTCGCAGCCGATTCGGCGGATACGGAGAGAAAGCTCAGAGGGGCTATGGAGTTCCTTTCGGACAGGGGGTTGGGTAGTGATGTATCTGTTGGCGGCGGGCAGTTCAGGGTAGAGGTTGAGGATTTCAAGGGGTTACGGGAGGATGGAGATGCCAGGGTTCTCCTGTCCCTCTACAACCCGTCTCCTGAGGAGCTGAAGGCTATAGATCTCAGGAGTTCATATTACAGCCTCGAAATCAGACGGGGCGTTACAGGCACAGGGTGGCTCAGGCGGTCGGTGATGATGTTCACACCGGGGTCTGTTCTGAGGACTGAGGCAGACCTCAGAGGCCGGGTGCTCATGGTCTCAGAGGACCCGCCAAACGTGGAATGGGGTCTCTACATGGGGGTGGGAATGGATGGCTGAGTTGTCGGCATGGATGTGGGAAACTTCACCGGATCCCCCCGATCAATATAGTATCCAGATACTTTCGCCGGTGCACATCGGCTGTGATGAGGAGATATTACCCGTGGAGTATTTTGTCCAGGGGCAGGAACTTGTACTCTGTGATGTGGAGTCAATGTTCAAGGACCCCGAGTTTGATGTCGATGCCTTTGTCAGGTTTATCAAGGACGAGAAGGTTCCTTATCTCGGGGATTTTCTTGATAGGGGTCCAAAAGAGGAGTACATTAAAACGAGGTTGAAGTTGGAGGTTATGGGAGGGTTGAAGGTTCCATATCCATCCATTAAAAAACATGTCCGGACTGGAGGGGTACCCTACATCCCGGGCAGTTCCATCAAAGGGGCGATGTGGTCTGCCCTTCTGTACTATGGGTTGAAGAAGCAGTCAGTGGTACCGGAACTGAAGGAGGTCATCAGGGCCTGCCTTTGCAAGGAGCAAAAGACGATTGCTATTAGTATGAAAAGGCCGAATCTGACAAAGTACATACATAAACCAAAGGGGTTCCTCGAAATCCTCCATAGAATCGGTCTTGACTATTACCTGAAAGAGGGGATCAATCTCTTTAAAAGAGACCTGGATTTTGCATCTCTTATAGAGGTGTCTGATACATATCCCAAGAAGGATGTGAGGACGGCGGTGTACGGTTCGAAGGTGGCAGGAACCAGCCGTCAGATGCCGGCCTATTTCGAGGTGCTGGAACCTCAGCAGGAGTTCTATTTCCATGTCAAGGGTTTGGGGTTCAAGTTCAAGTTGAAGACCCTTGCCCAAATCATAAACAATTATTACATCACGGTGTGCAAAAGGGACATGGAATGGTACCGGGAAAGGGGTGTTTCTTCTGCAGAGGGGTTTTTGAAGAGGTTGATTGCCACCATCAAGGAGCAAAAAACCGAGTCCGAGGCTTATCTCATCCGTCTTGGTCAGGGTTCGGGAGCAGTTGCCACATCTTTACTCATCCTTGCCGAGGAACTGGAAGTGGTGGATGAGTATATCCAGAACTGGCCGGTGACCGGGCACAGGACCCTGGAGCCCAAGACCCGAAAACTGCTCCTGGACGTCCAGGGAAACACCATTCCCATGGGATGGGCCGTGTTAAAGCCTTACGAAGGGTAAGGGCGATGAGCAGGGTAATGATCCTGACGGTCGGCGGTTCGCCGGAGCCTGTTGTTAAGTCGATAGAGGAGCATTCTCCCGAGAGGGTTTATTTTATCGCAAGTCATGCCAGTGTGCCGCTGATAGGGACGGTGGTGGCCGGCCTGAAGGGAAGGGTGGAACACCAGACAGTGGTGGTAGAGGACCCCGAGGACCTCATGGAGGTGTATCTAAAATGCGCCAGAGAGCTGAAGGGGATTGAGGGTAAGGATGTCCTCATAGATTACACCGGCGGGACCAAGTCCATGTCTGCGGGTGTGGCTCTTTATGGAGTGGTCCACGGTTGCACCTTTACCTATGTGGGGGGGACGAAACGGTCAAAGGGAGGTCTCGGGGTGGTGGAGACCGGTTCGGAAAGGATAGTGTCCCAGGAAAACCCCTTTGATTTTTTTGCTATCCGGGAGAAGGAGCGGGGTGTGTATCTGTTCAATCGGTATCAGTTTGAGGGAGCCATAAGGGAGTTCGAGTCCGCCCTGGCAAAGGTGCAGGATCGAAAGGAGAAGAGTCTTATTACCGCCATGAAGGATGTGGCAGAGGCCTATTTCGCCTGGGACCGGTTTGAGATAAGTTATAACGGGGTTCAGGTAAGCAAAAAGCTTCTCAATGCCAGGAGCATACTTGAGAATATAGCAAATCTTACAGGTGAGGATTATACAGGGCAGATAAAGGGTATTGAGGGCAATTTGAGGTTTTTCAAAGAAAAAAAGAAGGGTTACAATATCTACGTTATTGCGGATGTCTTTCTCAATGCAGAACGGCGGGGAGATGAGGGGAAATATGACGACGGGGTTGCAAGGCTATACCGGTGTATGGAGATGGTGGCCCAGTACCGGTTGAAGACGCATTTTGGTATCGATACTTCCAATGTTAATATAGAAAAACTGCCCACGGAATTGGGACCCAAATATAAAAGGTTAAGGGATACGGATGGCAAGATCAGGATCGGACTGAAGAAAGGGTACGAACTCCTCCAGGATCTGGGTGACGATTTGGGCAGGTGGTATTTTGATTCCGAAAGCGGGAGGAAGATTCAAGAACTTCTAGGAAGCAGGAACAATTCCATTCTTGCCCATGGTCTGAGTCCGGTGGGGAGGGAAGTGTTTGAGGAGCTGGTGTCTGAGACCCGGGCCATGATCATGATAGCGTTTCCAGATATAGAAGGGGTGATGGAGCAGGGACGGTTCGTGAAGTTTTAAGGGGGATTTAATATGGAGGTTACCAGGGTCGTTTTCGAGACCGACAGGCGCATCGAGGAGGATGCTTCAAAGCTGAGAGGGTATATAGGCAGGAGGTTCAAGGAGTATTCCATACTCCACAACCACACAGGGACCGGTGTGCTGAACGTCTATCCCAAGGTGCAGTACAGGGTCCTGGAAGGCGTCCCGATGATGGTGGGGCTTGGAAAGGAGGCCAGAAGGGTTCTTATAGAGGTGACAGAGGAGATAGAGGCCCTCAAATTAGGGAGGTCTGAATACACCGTTAAGGGAACCAGGATTTTTTCTTCCAATGATGATGTCAGGCCCACAAAGGGTATGGTCCAGTACAGGTTTTCGAGCCCATGGCTTGCCTTTAACAGCCAGAACTACCGGCGTTACATGGAACTGAGAGACTGGAAGGAGAAGAAGGAGATGCTCGGGCGGATACTGGTGGGAAATATCCTGTCCATGTGCAAGGGCCTGGGGGTGGTGGTTAGGAAGAGATTATCCGCCCACACCCATGTGGACCCGATGGGGGTGAGATACAAGGGCATTAATGTGATCGGGCTGACCGGCGAGTTCAGGACCAATTTTTTGATACCCGATTTTCTGGGTCTGGGAAAAGGGGTGAGCCAGGGGTTCGGAGTAGTGAAGAATGAGGCTGGTGGTGGATGACTACGGGGCCTATCTCAAAAAGAAGGGTAACAGGCTGGTGATAAGTTCCGGAGACAGAAAAGAAGAATTTTCCGCAGATAAGGTCTCTCAGGTTCTTGTCCTCAGGGGTTCTGCCATCTCCACCGATGCCATGGAGCTGGCTGCAGAAAAGGATATCGACATCGTATGCCTTGACAGAAGGGGCCGGCCTTTTGTGAGGATCTATCCCTGCAGGCTCGGCGGCACGACCCTGACCAGGAGAAACCAGCTTGAGGCATATTTCACAAGAGGTACGACCTTGGCAAAATCCTTTATCAGGGCAAAAATGGAGAACATGGGCCTTTTCCTGAAGAGTCTGGCCAAGACCAGGAAAAGTGATTCCCTGAGGAATGCCGGGAAAGATATCCTGAAGTTTTCAAAGGCTGTTGATGACCTTGAAGGCGATATAGATGAGGTGCGGAACAGGCTCCTGGGTTTTGAAGGAGAGGGTTCGAAGATCTATTTTGCAGCCTTGAAAGAGGTTCTTCCAGAGTCCGTGTATTCCGGGTTCAGGAGCAAGAGACCGCCGGAGGATGTCTTTAACGCCTTTTTGAGCTATGGGTACGGGATTCTGTACTCCGAGGTCGAGAGAGCATGTATAATCTCCGGCCTGGACCCGTATCTGGGTTTCCTACACACTGATAGGTATGGAAAACCTTCCCTAGTCCTTGACCTGATAGAAGAGTTCAGGCAGGCTGTTGTGGACAGGTGCATGGTGACCCTGGCGGTCAGGAATCAGATGAGCAGGGAGTGCGTCGATGAAGGGATGTATCTGAACGAGAGGGGACGAAGATTGGCGGCGGAGGCCGTGATGTCCAGGTTGGAGACCAAGCTGACCTATAGGGGAAGAAAGGTCACCTTCTCAGATGTGATTCTGAAACAGGCACGAGAGCTGGCGAGGTTTGTTAACAGTGAGGTCAAAACCTACAAACCCTTTGTCCACAGGTGGTGATAATGTTAGTATGGGTCATCTATGATATATCAGATAACCAGAGCAGGGGCAGGGTGGCTGAGAAGTGCAAGGATTATGGACTGGAGAGGCTGCAGAAGAGTGCCTTCTTGGGCGAGCTGGACAGGAACCATACCGAGATGTTGGCCATGGAGATCGAGGATATTTTGCATGGAGGTGATGACTGTGTATTCATACTCCCTATGTGCAGCAAATGTATGAGCAAGAGGATAACTATCGGCAGAGGTTTCGATGAGGAGCAGTTCAAGGAGAAGTTCTGTGTGTTCTTTCAAGAGTCATGGACAGAGAGGGATTCTTCGCAGTAAGGGATATCGTGGATTTCTGTTTCTGCCCGCGGACCATATATTTCAGGTACTGTATCAGGGCAGGTAAAGAGACCACCCCAAAGATGGTGAGAGGACAGAAATTTCATGAGAGTTTCAGAGCCAGAAGGACAAGACTGGTGGGTGATATGCCGGGGCTGCCCAGGATGTCCGGGGTGAGGCTGTATTCCAGGAAATACGGGTTCAGCACGGTGGTGGATGCCATCTTAGTGGATGGTGATAAGGCATATCCAGTGGAGTTCAAGGCGTCTGAGAGACCCCGGGTTATGTACGATACCCACAGGTATCAGGTGGTGGCTCAGGCCATGGCCATCGAGGAGGTTATGAAGAAGAGGGTGCCAAAAGGGTATGTGAGATATGCAGATGGTTCCGTTGTGGAGATCGAGATTACTACTAGGGTGAGGGAGAGATTGATGGAGATATTGAAAAGGATGGAGGAGGTCCTGAAGTATGAGAGGATGCCGGAGGCCACCGGCTCAAAGCGGAAGTGCCGTGACTGTTTCTACAGAAACCTGTGCAGGAGGTTATGATTCCCATATTAGGTACTCAAAAGGTGGGTCTTTATATACCCCCAGGCAGATAACCGACCTACCTTCAAGACCTTCAAAAAGAAGACCATATCACCGAGTAAATCCAAATCAAACTATTTCAAGGGCCTGTTGCAGAGACGATTCCAGTAAAACAAGGATTGCGACT
>CAZHQS010000059.1:0-10798 GCA_964534545.1 Candidatus Hydrothermarchaeota archaeon | reverse complement strand
GCTAACCAGCTGCGCCACGGGCCCTTGTGCCTGTTTTTGCAACCATTACCTTATGTTTCTTTTCCCGAGGGTTTTCTTTTCTAAAGAAAAGGCTCCGCGGCTAACCAGCTGCGCCACGGGCACCTTGGAACTACAGGTACTCATTATAAGATAACTATTTAAAAATATTCCCTAAAAGGGAGGTTGATGGCCACCTACGACTGCTTCGTCGTCCACTACCACGAGATCGCCCTGAAAGGAGGGAACCGCCCCATCTTCGAGAAGAGCCTGGTGGAGAACATCAGGAGGGCCGTGAAGGGCCTGGGGGCAGAGAAGGTAAGGAGGGCCTACGGCAGGGTGGTGGTGGAGATGGGGGAGAAGGCGGACCTGGAAGGCATCAAGGAGCGCCTCCATAAGGTCTTTGGCATCCAGTACTTCGCCCCTGCCAGGAAGTGCGCTCAGGACCTGGAAGAGATGAAAAGGGCGGCCCTGGCCGAAGCCGGGAAGCACGACTTCGACTCCTTCCGCATCCAGACCAAAAGGGCCAACAAGGCCTTCAAGCACACCTCACTGGAGGTCAACAGGGAGGTGGGTGCCGCCGTCAATGAGAAAATGGAAAAAACAGTGGTCCTCAAGGACCCGGACCTGACCATCTTCATCGAGATCGTGGACAGGGACGCCTACGTCTACTCAGAAAGGGTAAAGGGTCCCGGAGGACTGCCCACCGGTGTCTCAGGCAGGGCCGTGGCCCTCATCTCCGGAGGCATCGACTCCCCGGTGGCCGCCTACCAGATGATGAAGCGGGGCCTCAAGGTGACCTTCCTTCACTTCCACAGTTTTCCCATCACCAGCAAGGCCTCCCTGGAGAAGGTCAGGGACATCGTGGGGGTCCTGGCAGGATATCAGGGGCCATCGGACCTCTACACCATCCCCCTGGGAGACATCCAGAAGAGGATATGGACCCGGACACCGGCAGAGCTCAGGATGGTCCTCTACCGGAGGATGATGCTGCGCCTGGCGGAAAGGATTGCAAAAAGGGTGGGGGCCAAGGCCCTGATAACCGGGGAGAGCCTGGGCCAGGTGGCCTCCCAGACCCTGGAGAACCTGGGCACCATCGAGAAGGTGGCCACCCTGCCCCTTTTCAGGCCACTAATCGGCGAGGACAAGGAGGAGATCATCCAGAAGGCCCAGAGAATAGGTACCTATGACATCTCCGTCCTCCCCCACGACGACTGCTGCTCCCTCTTTGTGCCCAAGCACCCGGAGACCCGGGCGGACCCCGAATATGTGAACAGGGTGGAAGATTCCCTGGAGGTGGAGGCCCTGATAAACATGGGGCTTGAGGGACTGGAAAAGGAAAGAATCTAGAGGAGCCCCTTCTTCTCCACCACCCGGAGACGGGCCCTGTCCCAGACCAGATCTCCACTCTTGGTCCTGATCTGGATGTCGATGATGTAATCCCCTGGCACGGCGTTCTCCTCCAGGGTGGCGGTGAAGGTGATGTCCCGGCTCTCATCGGGCTTGAGGATGAACTCGGTCTTTTCGGGCTTCACCACGTTCAGCCCTTCGGTCTTTATCACGTCGGCGGAGATGGTCTCGGCCGAGGTGCCGATGTTCTTGGCATGGGCCAGGATGTAGATGGGCTCCGGGTCCTCCAGGGACACCTTGCTGGGGATGACCTCGCTGTCCAGGTTTATGCTGTGGCCCCCCGTACCAAGGGTGCAGCCCGAAGTCAGGAAAAGAAGCACCGGGATAAGAATCCATTTGGAGCTCATCAATAGCTCTTCCTATAACGTGCATATATAGAACTTGCGGAAAAAGAGAGGAAAGGGGAAGGATTCGAAGGGGGGTGGGAGGAGGTAGGCAGGGTTGGAGGTGTGAGGAATTCCTTCCCCTTTGTAATCACAGAGAAAGTTAATGAATGTAAAAATAATTGAATTATAGTGAACAAAAATTCAATAGTGCCGGGACCGCCTCCATGGCCCCTCCTATCAGAAGGTTTTTAAGGGGTGGCGTCGATGTTAGGAAAAAAATGAGGTGATTATTTTGGTAGATGGATACTGTGTGAAATGCAGGGCAAAGAGGGATATAAAAGACGCAAAGAACATCACCATGAAAAACGGCAAACCCGCTGTCCAGGGCGTATGCCCTGAATGCGGCACAAAGATCTTCAAGATCGGGGCGTCCGTCTAACCCGCCCCTTCCTTTTTTAATCCGCCCCTCTCTCGATTTCCAGCCATATCTTGAAGAGGGCGGTACCGCAGGCCCCTATCAGGAGACCCGAGAAGAAAAACAACCAGGGGTTGCCGATCTTCGCCACCACCCGGGAGACGAATATATAGGAGGCTATGAGATAGACCAGGGTGGCTCCCTGGAACCAGTTCTTCTCCTTTTTGAAGACCCCGAAGACCATGCTCCTCTTCTCCAGCTCCCTCTCCAGCTCCCGGATCCTCTGCTCATAGCCCTCCAGCTCGTCGAACTTGTCCTTGAAGCGCTCGTAGCACTCCTCCCACCTCAGGACATCCCGGGTTATCTTCTTCTTTCGCTGCTCGAACTCGGTTTCAATCATCGTCCTCCTCCTTTGTCACCCTGGCGACCCCCACCAGCTTGTCTCCCTCCTGGAGCCTCATGAGGGTCACCCCCTGGGTATTCCTACCGATGACAGAAATCCCCTTTACCGGGACGCGGATGACGATTCCCTTGGCGCTGGTGAACATGACCTCATCCTCCTTGGATACCGCCTGGATACCAACAACCTTGCCGTTTCTTTTGGTGGTCTTTATATTTATAACCCCCTGCCCGCCCCTCCTTTGAAGGGGATAATCGCTGAAGGGGGTGCGCTTCCCGAAACCGTTCTCCGTTACCGTCAAAAGGGACTTCTCCTCATCCGCTATCACCATGCCCACCACCCGGTCCCCCTTTCTAAGCCTGATGCCCCTGACCCCCATGGCAGGCCGGCCCATGGGCCTTGCATCCTCCTCAGGGAACCTTATGGCCTTCCCGTCCCTGGTGGCCAGGACAATATCCCTCCAGCCGTCGGTCATCACCACCTCGATGAGCTCGTCCCCTTCCTGGAGCCCTATGGCGATGATGCCACCCCGGCGCGGCCTGGAGTAGGCGGTAAGCTCGGTCTTCTTGACCTTCCCCAGCTTTGTGGCCATCATCAGGTAGTGGCCCTCCTTGAACTCCTTTATGGCAAAGGTGGCGGTGACCCCCTCCCCGGGCTCCACCTCCAGGAGGTTGACGATGGCCTTGCCCCGGGAGTAGCGGCCCGATTCAGGGAGCCGGTAGACCTTGAGCCAGTGGACCCGGCCACGGTTGGTGAAGAAAAGCATGTAATCATGGGTGGAAGCGATGAAGATGTCCTTGACCGAGTCCTCCTCCTTGGTCTCCATGCCGATGACGCCCTTTCCGCCCCGCCCCTGGGACCTGTAGACCTCCACCGGGACCCGCTTTATGTAGCCGCCCCGGGTGGTGATGACCACCATGTCCTCCTCGGCGATGAGGTCCTCGATGTCCAGGTCGGCCTCGGCCTCCCTGATCTCGGTCCTCCTTTCGTCACCGTACTTCTCCTTAAGCTCCAGAAGCTCCTCCTTTATTATGCCTAGGATCTTCTCCTCGCTGGCCAGCACCTCCCGGTACCAGGCGATCTTCTCCTTTAGCTCGGTGTACTCGGCCTCGATCTTCTCCCGCTCCAGGCCCGTGAGCTTCTGGAGGCGCATGTCCAGGATGGCCTGGGCCTGCTCCTTGCTCAGCTCGAACCTCGTAATAAGACCCTCTCTTGCCTCGTCCACGGATTTGGAGCCCCGGATGAGCTTTATCACGGCATCGATGTTGTCCAGGGCCGTCAGGAGCCCCTCCAGGATATGGGCCCTCTTCTCGGCCTTGTCCAGCTCGAACTGGGTCCTGCGCCTCACCACCACCTGACGGTGGCCGATGTAGCACTGGAGGGTCTCCTTGAGGTTCAGGACCTTTGGCTCCCCGTCCACCAGGGCCAGGTTGATGATGCCGAAGGTGGACTCCATCTGGGTGTGCTTGAAGAGCTGGTTGAGGACGATCTCCGGCACGGCATTCTTCTTCACCTCGATGACCACCCGCATGCCCTCCCGGTCGGACTCGTCCCTGAGATCCGAGATACCCTCGATCCTCTTGTCCTTGACAAGCTCGGCGATGGACTCTATGAGGCGGGCCTTGTTCACCTGGTAGGGCAGTTCCGTGATGACAATGCGGGTCTTCCCGGTCCTGGTCTCCTCCATCTCGGTCCGGGCCCTGATCTTCAGGGCACCCCGGCCCGTGGTGTAGGCCCTGACAATACCTGCCTTTCCATGGATGATGCCTCCGGTGGGGAAGTCAGGTCCCTTTATGACCTCCATGAGGTCATGGACCTCCACCTCCGGGTTGTCAATCAGCATGACGGTGGCATGGATGACCTCGGTGAGGTTGTGGGGGGGGATGTTGGTGGCCATGCCCACGGCGATGCCGGAAGAGCCGTTTACAAGGAGGCAGGGCAGCTTTGCGGGCAGGACCTCGGGCTCCTGGAGGGACTCGTCGAAGTTGGGAAGGAAATCCACGGTATCCTTGTCGATGTCCAGGAGCATCTCCTCGGCGATCCTCGCCAGCCTGGCCTCGGTGTACCTCATGGCCGCCGCCGAGTCCCCGTCCACTGAACCGAAGTTCCCCTGGCCGTCGATGAGGGGGTAGCGCATATTGAAGTCCTGGGCCATGCGCACCAGGGCATCGTAGACGGCCATGTCCCCATGGGGATGGTACTTACCCAGGACCTCCCCCACGATGCGGGCGCACTTCTTGTAGGGGGTGCGGGACCGGATGCCCATGTCGTGCATGGCATAGAGGATGCGGCGGTGGACGGGCTTGAGGCCGTCCCTGGCATCGGGCAGGGCCCGGCCCACGATGACGGACATGGCGTAGTCTATGTAGGACCTCTTCATCTCGTCCTCGATGTTCACCGGGATGACCCGCTGGGCTATTGCCTCGTCCTCCATGACAGCACCTCAGACGTCCAGGACCGTCACGTCCCTGGCGTGGGCCTCGATGAACTCCCTTCTAGGCTCCACCTTGTCCCCCATGAGAATGGTGAAGATGCGGTCGGCCTCCATGGCGTCCTCCAGGGTCACCTGGTAGACCGTGCGCCTCTGGGGGTCCATGGTGGTCTCCCAGAGCTGGGTGGGGTTCATCTCCCCCAGGCCCTTGTAGCGCTGGACGGTGTAGCCCTGCCTTCCGAACTCGTCCACCCGGGCCTCCAGCTCCTGGTCGTTGTAGCAGTAATACTCGGTTTTCCCCTTCTTTATCCGGTAGAGGGGGGGCTGGGCCACATAGATATAGCCAGCGATGATGAGGGGCTCCATGTACCGGTAGATGAAGGTCAGAATCAGGGTCCGGATGTGGGCGCCGTCCACGTCGGCATCGGTCATGATAATGATCTTGTGGTAGCGGGTCTTCTCGATGTCGAAGTCCTCGTCAATCCCCGCCCCGATGGCGGTAATCATGGCCCTAATCTCCTCGTTTCTGAGGATCTTGTCCAGCCGGGCCTTCTCCACGTTGAGTATCTTGCCCCTCAAAGGCAGGATGGCCTGGAACCTGCGGTCCCTGCCCTGCTTGGCCGAGCCCCCGGCCGAATCCCCCTCCACGATGAAGAGCTCGCTCTTTGCCGGGTCCCTCTCCTGGCAGTCGGCAAGCTTTCCCGGCAGGGTGCTGGACTCCAGGGCGCTCTTGCGGCGGGTGAGCTCCCGGGCCTTCCTTGCAGCGATGCGGGCCTCGGCGGCCCCCGCGGCCTTGTCGATGATGGCCCTGGCAACCTGGGGATTCTCCTCCAGGAACTCCGACAGACCCTCCCCCACCAGGGACTCCACGATGCCCTTTATCTCGCTGTTGCCCAGCTTGGTCTTGGTCTGACCCTCGAACTGGGGGTCGGTGAGCTTGACGCTGATTACTGCGGTCAGCCCCTCTCTAACGTCCTCCCCGGAAAGGGATATACCTGTCTTGACCTTGTTCTTCCTGATGTACTCGTTGATGGAGCGGGTCAGGGCGGCCTTGAACCCTATGAGGTGGGTACCCCCCTCCTTGGTGTTGATGTTGTTGGCAAAGGCATAGATGTTCTCCTTGTAGGAGTCGTTGTACTGCATGGCGATCTCCACCTGGGTGCCGTCCTTCTCCTTAAAGAAGTAGATGGGCCTCTGGTGGAGGGGGGTCTTGTTCTTGTTGAGGTACTCCACGAACTCCACGATGCCCCCATCATAGGAGAACTCCTCGGTCCTCTCGGTCTTCTCGTCCTCGATGTGGATGGTTATCCCACGGTTCAGGAAGGCCAGCTCCCGAAGCCTCGAGGCCAGGATATCGTAGCTGAAGGTGGTCTCCTCGAAGATCTCGTCATCGGGCTTGAACCTCACCTTGGTCCCGGTGGTATCGGCCTCGGCGATGGCCGTGACCTCGCTTACCGGCTTTCCCCTCTCGTACCTCTGGACATAGACCTTGCCGTCCCTTTTTACCTCCACCTCCATCCACTCGGAGAGGGCATTGACCACCGAGACCCCCACCCCATGGAGGCCGCCGGAGACCTTGTAGACCTTGTGGTCGAACTTGCCGCCGGCATGGAGCATGGTCATGACCATCTCCAGGGCGGATTTCCCGTACTTCTCGTGGACCTCCACCGGTATCCCCCGGCCGTCGTCCTCCACGGTAACACTCCCGTCCAGGTGGATGGTCACCTTTATGTTGTTGCAGTACCCGGCCAGGGCCTCGTCTATGGAGTTGTCCACCACCTCATAGACCAGGTGATGGAGCCCCCTGGTGTTGGTGCTCCCTATGTACATGGATGGCCTCTTCCTGACGGGTTCGAGACCCTCCAACACCTCGATCTGTTCAGCCTTGTAGTCGTCTTCCTCTTTCACCTAATTCATCCCTAAATCTTCAACGAAAATCCAGTTCTATCAGAGCCTGTGGGAGAATAGGATTTCCACCCATATAAAGGTTATCATTTGGTCCCGATTATTGGTCCTTTTTTTGGTGTTTCGAACCCCCTTTTCCGGAGATATTTTATATCAAGCGGGGATAATAGGAATCCAAATGAAGACCTGGGTTGAGAGATATAGGCCGAAAAGGGTAAGGGATATAGCCGGCAACCTCACTTCGAAGAAGAAGATCCTCGACTGGATCCAGGGGTGGAGGAGGGGGGGCCCGGCAAAGAAGGCCCTGCTACTCTACGGCCCGCCGGGGACCGGCAAGACCTCGGCGGCCTATGCCATCGCCCATGAGCTGGGTTATGACAGGATAGAGCTCAATGCCTCGGACTCCCGGACCCAGGGGGTCATCAACCGGGTCGTGGGGACCGCGGCCTCCTCCGGCACCCTGGACCCCTCTGCGGACAAGAAGATAATCATCCTGGACGAGGTGGACGGCATCCATGGGACAAAGGACCGTGGTGGTGTTGCAGCCCTGAAGAAGCTCCTCCAAACGACCTGCCAGCCCCTCCTGCTTATAGCAAACGACCCCTACAAGCTCGACGGGAACTTCCGCCGCCTCACCGAGATGGTCCAGTTCAAGAGGATTGACAAGAGGACCGTTGCCAGGGTCCTCAAGGAGATCGCTGTCAGGGAGGGGGTCAAGGCCCATGAGAAGGCCCTGAACATCATCGCCGCCAACGCCAACGGCGACCTCCGTTCGGCCATAAACGACCTCCAGGCCCTGTCCGAGGGGAGGACCACCCTGGAGATAGCGGACGTGACCCGGCTGAAGACCAGGGATGCCGAGGTCCGCATCTTCGATACCCTGGTGCGGGTCTTGAAGACCGAGTCCCTGGAGAGGGCCAGGGAGGCCATGTGGGAGTCGGGGGAGGACCCGGATACCCGTCTCAAGTGGCTGGTGGAGAACGTGGCCCTGGAGTACAAGAGGCCCGAGGACCTGGCCAGGGCATACCACTGCCTGTCCAGGGCGGATGTCTTCCTGGGCAGGATCATGCGCCGCCAGGACTGGAGTCTCCTGGGGTATGCAAGCGACCTCATGGGGCCGGGGGTGGCCCTGGCCAAGGAGCGGAAGTACGAGGGCTTCCAGAGGTACCAGCCCCCCCAGATCTTCGCCATCTATGGCAGGACCAGAAGGAGGAGAAACCTGGCGGGCTCGGTGGCAGAGAAGTTCACCCAGAAGTGCCGGGGGTCCAGGGGGCTTTTCCTGCAGGAGTTCCTGCCCCTCTTCGATGCAGCCATGAAGGACCTGGAGATGGGGGCCCACATCGCATCGGAGTTGATGCTGACCAGGGAGGAGGTGGAGTTCTTCACAAAGGAGAGGGGGATGGTGGACAGGATCATGGAACGGGCCCAGGAGATCACCGAGGAGCGGTTGAGGCGGCAGACCACCAGGGGGAAGCAGGTCAGCCTCTTCGAGTTCGGGTGAGGGGGAGGCTTTTCACCTACAACAAGAGGCACTTCAAAGGGGTCCCTGGGCTGGAACTGGTCTGACTCATCCGGTCCTCTTTATCACGTGCCAGCCGAACTGGGTCTTGACCGGCTCCTTTGTTATCTCCCCTTTTTTCAGCTTGAAGGCGGCCCGCTCGAACTCCTTTACCATCTGGCCCTTGCCGAACTTGCCGAGGTTGCCCCCGCGCTTGCCCGAGGGGCAGATGGAGCGCTCCTTTGCCAGCTTCTCAAAGCTGTCCCCGGCGCTCAGTTTCTGGATAACATCTTCTGCTTCTGGCTTGGTCTTACATAGTATATGGCTTGCCTGAATCTTGGACATGATATCTACTCCCTGGAATGTCTTGAGATGAGGATGGGTTTTGCCCCGATATAAATGTTCTTTATGGCCTGGATCTTCTCGAGGCGCTCCTTCTTTGACATGGATGGCCTGTCTGCCGTCTCGTGAACGTAATATACCAGGTCCTCAAACTGGTTGATGACCTCCTGGTTGATACAGCCCGCCATCAGCTCCGCCACGGCGTAGCCCCTCTCCTTGAGGTCTGCGGCCACCTCCTTCAGCTCCGCATAATAGTCATCCGAGGAGGGAAAATCCATGGCCACCCGCTCCATCCTCTGCACGAGGCCCTCATAGCTCCTCACCGCATCCTCGAAGCTCTCAAGGGTCCCTTCGGTCTTCCAGTGCCGAGCCATTTTCATATCCAGTCCTTTGCTTGGAGTTTCTGGGGTATATAAACATCGGTCATGAGGTCTTCTGTATATTAAACTTACTCCCTCGTCCAGTTATTTTTTGCTTTTCAACATCTCCAGAGCCTTCTGTATCCTCTCCAGAAATCCTTCTGCATCATCTATTACTCCCTCTGCCTCTTCCCTGGATGCCCTGAAGGATACATCGTAGTCGGCCTTTTCTCTGAGCTGCATATCCCTGGCAAAGACCCGGCCGTACATCTCTTCGATGTAACCCTTGTTGATGAATTCGAGGCCGAGAAGGGTCAGCACGCCTTGATGTCTCTTTGGATGGAAGTCCCTGAAGCTGAGCAGGGCCTTTGCAGAGTAATACATGCAGTAATAGGCCTCGCTGATAGCGCTGTTGAACTTCCCGTTCTCAAGGAGGATCCTCGCGGAGTCGAGGCGTTCTTCCGCCCGGGCCAGGTAGTCCTCGTATTCAGGCATGGACTTCCCTGCCTTCCCTTTTCACGTTCTTGACGAACCCGTAGCCTTCCCTGTCGAGGTGGCTGAAATGATCCCCGGTCATGACATGGGGGGAGATATATACCCCATGTTTCAACAGCAGGGGAAAGGATATATCCACCATCTCGTCCAGGGTCACATCACCAACAACAAGGACATCGATGTCGCTCTCCTCGGTGGACTCCCCCCTGGCATAGCTGCCATAAATAATGATCTTTTCCACCTTGTTGCCGTGCTTTTCCCTGACCTCCTTCACGAACTCGTCAAGGGCCCGGTCTTTTTTTTGTGAGTTCATTCAGGTTATTTTATGTCTACAGTATTAATAAAACTTCGTGCTGGGGCCACGACTTTAAATCGACAATCTTTTATATGTAGACTGATTTAACGTGAAGTGAAATGGATTGGTGAGAGGTCCTTACGATGAAAATTTTGTTTAAAATTGGGCTCATGTTTTTAGCATTAATGTTTGTAATTGTTGGAATAGAAGCATTACTTTTTCCACGAAGTTCTGATACTGCTACTCCATCAAATACTGAGACTTTACAGTCATCAAATATCCAAGAACCAAAACCATCTCAAACAATAATCCCACTACCTGATTATAAAGTTATTAGCCAAAGTGACATTAGTTTTGGTAAAGTCATAAGAATCGAAGTCAATGCAGTTGCATCCAAAGACCTCTCAAAAAGTGAACTCCAAAGAATTAGTGAGGACATTATTGAAGAGATCACTTCTCAACAAGAAATAAATGCAATTGCAATTAGTTTTTGGGAGCATGAGGATGCTATGGGGGCTAAACCTGCTTTTGCAACAGTGAACTGGGCTCCATATGGTGATTGGAGTAAGGCAATGGATATTCAAACAGGAGATTACTCAACCCATGAGTTTACTGTAAAAATTCTAAGGATCGAATCAGAGGATGAAAATGATACAGATTATGATGGTATTCCTGACTCCATTGACCCATTACCACTCAAATATGGTACCGTTTCAGAAGCGGAATATGTCAAACGGGTAAATGAAATCGAGCCGAAGTTGGTAAACGTTCTCGGAAACCTTACAGAATTAATGAATGACTATAACGGAGGAAAAATTTCAAAAGAGGAATTTAAATCTGGATTAGAAAAACAAGATGAAATTCTATGGGAACTAAGTGATAGATTGGATGTAATACCACCAATAAAATTTGATGAATTTAATAA
>CAZHQS010000058.1:0-11003 GCA_964534545.1 Candidatus Hydrothermarchaeota archaeon | reverse complement strand
GCGCCGGGGGGGAGATTTGAACTCCCGATCCCTTGCGGGAACCAGATCTCGAATCTGGCGCCTTTCCGGACTAGACTACCCCGGCAGACTTTTTTTGAATTGCCCCCCATGATTATTAATATTATCCCTAACCCGGGTTTCAAAATGTGAAACCTTTGTTGTAACAACGGTTCTTGTTTTAATTATATTGTATATGATATATGATTTATAATATTATTTTAGTAAGTAAACAATTATTGTAACGGTTGTGTATTGCATTGCACTACGAAAATGTTTTCATGTATAAAAGATTATTGTAACAAATACCACTGTAAATATTGATAAAAAAGAGCGGCTGTGATATGCCCAGGACACCGGGTCTACTGCCCCGATTCATAGAAAAACTTGCAGTTTTATAGGAAAGCGACCAAAATTCCTGAATTCGTGGGTATCTCACCATAGGACGATGGGAGATCATCTTGTAGAGGAGATTTCACGAGGTTTTCCGGGACCGTACAGGGTAAACGACGGTCTAGATTTGAGGCTAATTTGTATTTGATATTCGGTGAACCGAATATCAACTTATTAATCTGGGTGGTGTTTTTGCTCTGGAGGAAAGCCTGCGCTGGACTTTGTTGAAGATCTCTACCGTGACCAGGGGGTCATGGTATGACCTTTTCAGCAGGCCGTCCCAGGATATGTAGCCACAGTATAAGGGATTTCTCAGAATCTTGCTCACGGTGATTTTATACCATCGCCTGCCATGCTTTGTCGGGATTCCTTTCTTGTTGAGCTCATCAGCGATCCCGCCGATACTCTTTCCTGAGAGATATCTCCTGAAGATATCTTTAACAATTTTACCTTCTTTTTTATCAATTTTGAGGACTCCATTTTCATAATTATATCCCATCGGATGTCCAAATCCAAGATAGCGTCCTTTTTTTGCCTTTTCTCTCATTTTTTCCTTGATTAGATCGCCGTATCCTGAATTAATGTCCCCGACATAGCCAGTCTCAGAGCGCCACCTTTCCATGGCCTCGGATTCGGTGGTGACACCATAGTATCGGATCATGGCTCGCGGCGATTCAAATCTCAGGAAGAGATTCTTGAACAGGAAGGGGTCCCTGGGGGCATCCCGGCGGCATCTCTTGCACAGCACCACAGGGTCATCGATGGAACTTCTTTTAAAGACCTTTAAATCCCTCTCACCCCAGCATCTCTGGCATCGGTCATCTGGCATGATATCTATCTCTTCTTCGGGCTTTAAATCTCTCCTGCACCTGATTGAAGATCTCTGGTGAAACTATTGGTTCGTGTATTCCCTCCTTCACATGGCCGTTCCAGCGTAAAAAGCCCTTGTAGATTGGATTGCGCAGGATGTAACTTACAGACCAAATAGACCATTTTTTTCCTTTTTTCGTAGGAATTCCTGAATCATTTAGATACTTTACAATGGATGTAATTGATTTTTTATTATAAAATCTCATAAACATCTCCTTTACAATACGGGCCTCTTTTTCGTCGATAACAAGATTATTGTTTTGATATCTATATCCAAATGGGACATTAAAGCCCAAATATGGGCTTTTATCTGGCCCTAAGCGATTAACAGGCGTCCGGGCCTTCTGCTGCATACCGGCGAAAACCCTCTCTCCTATCTGTTCAGATTCAAGTTGCGCTATCCTCTGGATGATGTCCATAACGAAGCGTCCCATGGCTGTGGAAGTGTCCAGGGACTCGCTCATGCTGACGAACTCCTTGTCGTGCCTTCGAAGGGTGTCCATCATTTCCATGAAGTTTTTGGAATTGCGGTGGATCCGGTCCATCTTTAGAACCAAGAGGATGTCCCAATGGTCTATGTCTGCCATCATTTGCTGATATCCGGGCCTTTTTATCTTTCTACCAGAATACCCTTCATCAACGTATTCCTTGTAAATAACCCATTTCCGGGCCTCGCAGTAGGATCGCAGTCTTTCAATCTGTGCATCAAGGGAGAAACCCTCCTTTGCCTGGTCCTCTGTGGACACCCTGGTGTAGATGGCGGCCTTTTTAGATTGATTTTTTTCAGTCATTAAGACATGCCACCCCCTAAAATGACGTTAATCTCATCTAATTTTGAAATTATGTTTGATTTAATCTTTTTTCCATCTTTATCCCTAGGTCTGACCTTTAAAACCAGAGATTTATATCTACCACATAGCCTCTTATATTTCGCCATTTCCCCCCTGTTGAGTCCCTTTGTCCTTACTGTGTCATGGATACTTTCCACCTTTTCCTGATAATTGTAGAGCCGTTCCAAGGTTTGGGAAATCTTCTTATCAGCCTGCCCTTTCCTTTTTCCGGTGTTAAGGACCCGTATGAACTCGTTCATCACATCTGCCAGTTCCTTGCCCTTTTGAGTAAGGGAAATATATTTTGTCCTGCCCCTTTTCGAGGCAGAAACAATCTCTTGCCTCTCCATTTCCTTAATCAGATTAAAGGTATGGGCATAGGTGCAGTTTATCTTTCTGGCCACACTGGAGACATAGCTCCTCTCCTCTTTACGCAGGGTCAGAAGGACCATCTTTCCCTTTTCCTGGAAGAAAATATCACTCATTTTTTTTGTTTCCAATATTCTTTTATTTTATAAAATATTATTATATGAGATATATTATATTTAATCTATTTCTGTGTATATATATCTTTCGGTTTTCAACAAAATTTTTGAAGGTAATAAATCATATTTGATGAGCTATGAGAGGTCTTGCATTATTGCTGATTATACTGCTGATTTCCGGGGGATGCACCGGGGCCCCTAAGAGTAAGAAGACATCCTCTCAACTCCCCTCGGTTACCCAGACTCCCCATCCACAATATTCTACCATTGATATAACAAGTGTAGCCGGGATCGCAGACACCCCCCTGAAGGATTTTTTCCCTGAAACCCTGACAGTAGCGATTTTCGGCCAAAACAGGACCCTCGTCCCTGTGAGGGCAAATCCAAATTCCCTTGAAAATGAATTCCCCATCTTGGTCCAAGCCGGCCAGCAGAACCCTGCCATCGTGGGAGAAACCATCAACGGCATAAAGCTAAAGGATGCCTATGTCTACATGGAAACCACATCCCCATCGAACATCTGGATTGAATATTCAATCTATGAGTTCACGGACCCACAAATCGCCAAGCAGGCCATTGATCTTTACAGTATGGTCTGGAACACCATAAAATTCGAGGTTGGTAATGACAGCCTGTGGGTGTGGGAAGGCTGGAAGGAGCAGGTGGCAACGGGCCGCATCCCTGACAGGTATCGTTCCGGGGCCTTTTGTTCGTGGGACCCCAATAAAAGAGTCATGATCTTTTCAGACCAGGGCCTCACCCCCCAGGTCCTCACCTCCCCGCAGACCGACCTCTTCTGCCTCCATGCAGAGCAGGCCAGGGGTCCCTATTTCTTCATGATTGACCTCCATGCATCCCCTGCGATAATTGAAGATGTGGCCAAGGAGGCCTTTTCCCAGATAGTGCCCTATATCTACAATGTATCCATAAACATCACATCCCAGATTCCAGCCCAGGTCCCCGGTGATAACCTCTCGGTCAATGGTACCGGAAATGTCACCATATCAGCCCTTTCCCCGGACCAGGAGGAGATACAGGATCTGGAAAACCAGATTATCGAGTTGACAAGAAAATTTACTCAAAATGAGATAAGTTATGAGGAATTCAGCCGGATTTTTGAAATCTATGACAGAAGGATAAAAGAGCTGAAAGGGGAATAAACTATCCGGTTCAAAAACAATGATTCATCTGATTGGAACCGCCCACATTTCAAAGGACAGTATAACCGAGGTCGAGGAAACCATCCATGAACTCAAACCTGACCTGGTAGCCGTCGAGCTATGCGAGTCCAGGTATCGGGGCCTCACAGAGAAAAGAGACATACCTATTCTGGAACTGTTGAACAACAAAAACGCACCGATGCTGCTGATAAATGTAGTACTCTCCTTTCTTCAGAGGAAAATGGGCCACGAGGTCGGTGTAAAGCCGGGGGAGGAGATGCTCACGGCCGTAAAAACAGCTGAGAGACTGGGCTGCGAGGTTGCATTCATAGACAGGGATATCGGGATAACCTTGAAGAGGGCAATAAACAGCCTTGGTTTTTTCGAGAAGCTAAAGGTGATAAAAGAACTTCTCACCACCTTCTCCCTGACGGGGGATGAACTGGAAAGGGAAATCGATGAGATGAAAAAGGACGAAAGGGTGACAGATATCTTGGCTGAGTTCTCCAGGATATCCCCCGGTTTATACCAAACCCTTGTAAAGGAACGAGACGCCTTCATGTCCATGAATCTCCTGGATCTCCAGAAAGAATACGGGAATATAGTTGCAGTTGTGGGCGCAGGCCACAAAAAGGGTATTTCCAGCTACTTGGAACATCCGGAAACCCTCCCTGATAGAGGGGAGCTTCTGGCTTTGCCAAAAAGCAGGTTCAGCCTTACCAGGGTCCTTAAGTTTGGAATCCCGGCCCTCATACTGGCCATGTTCTTATTTACCTTTTACCAGGGTATGTCCCTGCGGGAGCCCCTGGGTCTCTGGATCCTGATAAACGCCATACCAACTTTCATCATGGTACTGATAGCCGGTGGACATCTCATTTCTGCCGTGGTGGGGATGCTTGCCTCACCCCTGACCTCCCTGAATCCCATGATGGCCGCCGGCTGGTTTGCAGGGGCCACAGAGCTGAAGGTCAGGAATGTAACCGTAAAGGAGGTCTCTGCCATGTTCAACACAACAAACTACCGGGAACTCTATAGAAACAACGCCTTCAAGGTCCTCCTGGTGACGGCCTTTGCCAACCTCGGGAGCATGCTTGGCACCTTCAGTTTCATTGCCTACTACATTTCAGAATTCTGGTATATGGTAGAGAACATTATTCCGTTATAGGGGATGCTTTGATGCGGTTCACTGTGGAAGAGATAAAAGAACTGGTGGTATCAGCCATCGTCATCGGCTTCTGTTTCGCCTGGATATACCGACGCCCCGATACCCCTATGATCATCACCTTTTTCACCATGCTGATAGGGGTGGGAGCGGGTTTCATAGGCCATGAACTGGCCCACAAGGCCACGGCCCAGAGATACGGGTGCTGGGCCGAGTTCCGGATGTGGGAGACCGGGCTCATCCTTGCCCTGGTCTTTGCCATCTTTTTCCGGGGGGTCTTCGTTGCTCCCGGGGCGGTCCATATCATGTGTGGTTACTATGGGATATCCAACAGGCAAAACGGCATCATATCGGCCGCTGGGGCGATTGTGAACCTGGCCCTGGCCGTGATCTTCCTCATGGTCGGATTCAGCTTCGGCGTTATGATCAACGCCTGGCTGGCCCTCTTCAACATGATTCCTATGCCCCCCCTGGACGGTAGCAAGGTCTTCAGATGGAATCCGGCGGTCTGGGCCGGGATCGGAATCGGTGCCCTGGTCATGCTGGGACTTGCATAAGGATTGGAATCCCAGTTCCCAATTCTAAGGTTATCTTTCCAGCCTTTTATGCGAGGTAGGGGAGATGCTTAGACCAGCCAGGATGGTCAGGGGATATGCCCTGTTCCACAGGGAGCATTTGGATCGGGTCCTGAGTAGTCTCCAGGACCTGGGCCAGGTCCAGTTCTTTGACATCAAGGAACACCTTCCAGAACTTCTTCCGATTGCAGGAAGAAAGGATGAATTGTACCGTGAGAGAGAACGGACGGATAGGCTGCTGGATGAGATCCAGCAAGAGGTTAGGCAATCCCTCATGGACCGCCTCCTGGGTCCTTCCACCCTTCCCGTGATACTGGAGAGGCCCTCCGAGGACCCCCTGGCGGTCATCAGGACAGAACTCCAGGTCCTAGAAAGCCGGTGGCTGCCTCTTAAGAAGGAATGGGATTCGACCACCGCCGAGGTCGAGGCCCTGAGATCGAGGATGCAGGAGGTGGAAGAAAAGCTGTACAGGGACTCCACCTCTGGGATTGATGACCGCGAAAGGCTCCAGGAGTTCGGCTCCCTGGTGGCCCAGGAGGAGAAGGTCCAGAGGCAATTGGAGGCCCTGGAAAAGACGAAGAGGCATTTCATCAGGTACGCCCGGCCTGTGCTTCTCGGCATCAGGGAAAGGATTGACAACCTCCTTGAGAGGGACCGAATCCTTACCTTTCTGGGCTCCACCACCCATGCCGTAGTAATCGGTTTCTGGGTTCCACAAAAGGATGCCGAAAAGGTAAGGAGACTCCTTAACGGGGCAACCCAGGGGGCCTGCGTCATGGAAACACGGCGGCCGGCAAAATCAGATGCTCCGCCGGTCCTTTTGGAGAACCCCTGGTTCATCAGGCCCTATGAGGTCCTGACGACAACCTACGGTATTCCGAGGTACAACGACCTGGACCCGACCCCCATTCTGGCCGTTACTTTTACCATGCTCTTTGGCCTCATGTTCGCCGACGTGGGTTACGGCCTGACCGTGTTCCTCCTCGGCCTTGCCATCCTCCTGAAGACCAACCGGGAGGACCGCCTCGTCAGGGACCTGAACATCGTATTCATCTTTGCCGGCACGGCCTCCATAGTCTTCGGGCTCCTTTTCGGCGAGTTCTTCGGCGGCCTGGTGATGATTGCGCCCCTCTGGCGGAACCCCATGGAGAGTATCCTGATGCTCCTGTACCTCTCCCTGCTCCTGGGGGCAGTTCATATTACAGTCAGCCTCCTGTCCCGAATAGCGGGGGAGGTGGCCTATGGCAACCCTCCCCTGTATCCCCTCTCCCTCCTGATAATCTTGTGGTCTCTGGTCTGGTTCATCATCATCGGAGGAACCCTCGTCCCCCTCCTTACGGTCTCCCTTTTCTATGGCCTGGCCTGCCTGGTGAAGACCAAGGGCGGGGAGGCCCTCCACGAGCTCCTGGCCCTGGTGGGGAACGTCATATCCTATGCAAGGGTGGGCATCCTCTTCATCCTCCATGTCACGGTAGCGCGAATCCTGGTCACGGTCCTCTATGCCCTTTCACCCACACCTATGGGCCTTGTGGTGGGGATCCTCGTGTTTCTGGCAGGCACCTCGTTTATAATAGTATCCAGCGCCCTCTTCGTCTTCATACATTCCTTAAGGCTCCACTGGATTGAGTTCTTCCGCAGGTTCTATTCTGGCCTGGGCCAGGGCTTTGAGCCCTTTACCCAGAAAAGGCGGTATACCATACCGGGCAGCAGGATGGCATAGGTTTATCTAATTCTAGGAGAAAAACTGTATATGCTCTCCAGGATACTCTTTGCCACTGACGGTTCGTCCTTCTCCGAGCAGGCCGGGAACTACTCCCTTTATCTGGCGGGCATCTCCGGGGCCTCCATCACTGCCTTTCATGTCATCCACCTGACGCCTCCCCAGAGTGTGAGCCCCAGCACCGTGGACAGGGAAAAGAAGAGGCGGGCTGAACTCTGCTTCAGGAGCATAATGGAAAGGGCTGAAAAGGAGAAATTGAATGTCGAGACAAAGATCGCGGTCTCCCGTTCAGCCAGGGAGGCCATCCTGGAGGAGGCGGAGGACGGGGAGTACGACCTGGTGGTCATGGGCTCCCGGGGGGCCTCTGGGATTACTAAGATATTACTTGGCAGCGTCTCCGAGGAAGTGGTGAAAAAGGCCCCCTGCCCGGTCTTGATAGTCCGATGAGGGCTAGCCGAGCTTTGCCAGGAACTCGTCCATGGGCAGGACCGGCAGGGTCCGCGTGCGTACGGATCCCCTGGACGCAAGCTCCACCATGGCTTTCGCGACCGTTGCGTTGTCAGGAGCCTCGACGATATTAATAAAGTCAAACTCCCCCAGGACAGCGAACTGTTCCAGGACCTTGACCCCCATGTTCTCGAGCTCGTTGTTGACCTCCTTCACCCTTCCGGGATTGGATTTTAGGGTCTTGGCTCCCTCGTCGGTCAGTTTGGACAAGACAATGTACTTGGACATTTCCTCACCTCCTATGTAATCGTTGTTGATGAAAGTATATAGTTGTTTTCGTTCAGGAAAGGTTTATCTGAGTTGGAGGCCGATATAGCTGTGGTGGGCTTGAGTGGGCAGATGGCTGCTGCTTTTGTTAATCGTGATGGTTGCGGCATGTGTAGAAGAGGGGCCGGCAGATGCCGACGAAGACGGATTTCCCTCGGATGTGGACTGCGACGACAGCAACACCGAGGTGAATCCAGGCGCAGAGGAGGTCTGCGGCGACGGCCTGGCCAACGACTGCAATGGGAAGACAGACTGCGACGATCCTGTTTGTGCTGGCGATCCCATTTGCGAGCCCATTGAAAAGACCCCCATCTTTATGCCCGGTACCCAGCCCGGGGATGTGAGGCTCACCAGGGTGGAGGAGAACTGCCGGTTCTGCCACGGGGACTATGCCGACTACGCCCCCTATGATACATGGGTGGGAACCATGATGGCCCAGGCGGCCCGGGATCCCCTGGCCCTGGCCCTGATAGCCGTCGAGAACAAGGCCCTGGACGGGATTGCCGGCGATCTATGCTTCAGGTGCCATTCGCCCAAGGGATGGCTCGAGGGCAGGTCGGAGCCCGTATCGGGGGCCCTGCTCATGGGGGAGGACCTCAACGGGGTCCAGTGCGACCTCTGCCACCGGCTGGTGGACCCCCTCTCAGAGGAGGGAAAGGCCCTGGTGGAGCCCGACGTAACCGAACCGGGGACCGGCAGGATGGTGGTCTCACCTGAATCCGTCCAGCGGGGTCCCTACGGGGATTACAAGGGTGCCCACGAGTCCGTGAAATCCGAATTCACCATGTCCTCAGAATTCTGCGCCACCTGCCACGACATCGAGCACCCCATCTATGACGATGTACCCATAGAGAAGACCTATTCAGAGTGGAAGTACAGCGCATTTTCCAGGGAGGGAATCCAGTGCCAGGACTGCCACATGGACCCCGGAGAGGGCTATGCCTGCAGCCTTATACATGAATCAGGCGAAGGATTACAGGGACCACATGCCCAGGCACACCATTGTTGGCGGTAACGCCTGGATGGCCCAGGTCCTGCCCCTTGTCCATGAGTTCGAATATGACACCCTGGAGGCCCTCAATAACACCAGGGATAGGGCAGTGGAGATGCTACGTAGCGCCGCAGCCCTCGAGGCCTCCCAGGAGGGTGAAATACTTAGAGTCAAGGTCACGAACCTGGCCGGCCACAAGCTCCCTACAGGCTTCACCGAAGGCAGGCGCATGTGGCTCAACGTGCGGTTCCTTGATTTTCAGGGTAAGATTCTCAAGGAATCCGGGGCCTACGACCAGGAGACGGGCGAACTGACGATGGACCCCGAGATAAAGGTCTATGAAGCAAAGCCGGGTATCAAGGGTGTGGAGGGCTATCCCGACGGACCCTCCTTCCACTTCGCGATAAACAACTACGTTTATAAGGACAACCGCATCCCCCCCAGGGGATTCACCAACGCTGACTACGAGGCGGCCCTGGCCTATATCCGGGGGGCCACCTATGAAGACGGCCAGAACTGGGACATGACGGGGTATGAGATCCCGGAAGGGGCCGCCAGGGCTGAGGTTGTGCTGTATTACCAGACGACCTCCAAGGAGTTCGTGGAGTTCCTGAGGGACGAGAACCAGGACAACCCCTGGGACGTCTTCGGTGCCGGCAAAACTATTTACGACCTCTGGGTGAGGACCGGCAGGTCTGCCCCGGTGGAGATGGCCAGGACGACGGTTACCCTCCAGTAAGGCTACTCGGCCAGCAGTTCTATGATCCTGTCCTCCAGGGTGTCATAGGTCCCGATGCCTATGAAATAGCGGACCTTACCCTTCTTGTCTATGAGGAATATGGTGCCGGTGTACTCCACACCGTAGTTGAACCAGTTCTGGTAGTTGCTGTCCAGGGCCACCGGGTGTTTTATGTTCATTTCATTTACTATCCCTTTAAAAAATACAGGATCCTTGTCCTCCGGTATTGCAGGGACGTGGAGGGCCAGGATGACGAGGCCCTGGCCGGAGTATTTGTTGTGGTACTCCAGCATCCTGGGATGGAGCCTCTGGCATCGGGTGCAGAAGCGGTTCCAGAACTCTATCAAAACGACCTTCCCCTTCAGTTCCTCGAGGGTGTAGGGCCTGGAGTTGACCCAGGTCAGGTCCTCGAACTCCACGGGTTCTGGTAAAAGTGGGGGAGAGATGGTAGCCGGGGGAGCAGCTGTTTTGGATGGAGGTCCAGGCGGTGAAGGTGAGGGGATAGCGGTCTCCCTACCCAATAAACCGAGAGGGGTCTCTGTCGGTGCGTGGGTTACAGTCTCTTGGGGGGATATGGATTCAGAGGGCTGACTCCCTAGGCATGCGGACAGAACGAGAAGCACCAACAGTAGAAGTCTCATGGTTTCCCCCTGCTGTCCATCATTATCCCGGTGACCGCTATATAAGCTTTGGGCAGTTTTTCATCCCTCGGCCAGAAGCTCTTGGATCCTCTCCTCCAGGGTGTTGTATTCCCCGATGCCGACCTTGTATCGCATGTTCCCTTCTTTGTCAAAGAGGTAGGTCATACCGGTGTATATCTCCCCATACTTCTCCTCGAAGGCGAGCCAGTTGGTGAAGCGGCTGTCCAGGGCCACGGGATAGGGCAGCCCCTTCTCTTCGATGAGCCTGCCCATGAACTCCGGGTCCCTTCTCCTCGAAGGTTGCGGGGATGTTGAGGGCAAGGATAATGAAGCCTTGGTCAGCGTAGGTATTGTAAATATCCTTTAGGCGGGGCTCCAGCCTCTCACACCTGGCGCAGTGCCGGTTCCAGAACTCGATCAGGACGACCTGTCCCTTCAGTTCCTCAAGGGTATAGGGCCTGGAATTGAGCCATACCAGGTCCCCGAGTTCTATCGGTTCCTCCGGAGGGGAAGGGGGTGATGTTACCGGAGGGGCCGAAACTTCCGTGTCCAGGACTTGGCTTGCTGTCCCTGAAGGGCTGGCGCAACCCGCTGTTATCAAAAAAAGTACAAATAAACATCGCTTCATAGTATCAATCGTTAATGGAGAATATTTATTGTTGGTGG
>CAZHQS010000057.1:0-11047 GCA_964534545.1 Candidatus Hydrothermarchaeota archaeon | reverse complement strand
ACCATGACCTCCCAGCCGGTCTCGTCCTCGATCTCGCCCGAGATCCTCGACGCCATGGCAGGGATGATGAGCTTCTTGTGGTTCACCTTCTCGGCCACCTTGGAGCTCTCCATGACATCCTTGACCACCGAGGCGTTGAGCTTGGCACCGGCCATGGCCGGTTCCACCGCCAGACCCTCGGTGTCCACTACCAGGACATAGCCGTCCACCTTGCCTGCCATCAGATCGCCCTCGACAGTATAGTAGGTCAGGGCGAAGTTGGTGGTCATCATAACAGGGCTCGACTCGTCAGGCTTTCCGATGGTATACAACCCAGGATCAACCTTGATGGGTTTGCGGGGATCGGTGAAGATGTTCTGCCTCAGGGTCAGGTTGGGCAGCACCGACCAGACCTCTGGGGAATGGAGGATAATCACACTGCAGAACCTCATGATCTGGGCTGCGGCGATGGATGCCTCCAAAAACCCGGCCTTGATGGGGTCCTCCTCCACCATCCAGGCCACCGCCGGTATGCCCAGGATTGGATAGCCCAGGGTCTTCACCCCATCCTCGATGGCCAGCATCCTGAGCATCGTCAGCTGGTCTATGGTCTCTCCGAACTTCTCCCCCGTGGGCTCGGTACCGGGGTCCAGGACGATGTCCTCCACCCCGTTGTCCTCCAGCAGGGCTACCAGGTCTGCCAGGGCCTGGATGTCGCCAGGTGCACTGGCCACCACCGGACACCCGTTGTCAAGGGCGATGGATACCACCCTCTCCCAGTTGTCCTTGGTGGCGGCATAGAGGAGGGGCTTCCTCTCGGCCGCGATACCTGCTCCGACTTCCAGGACATCTGGGTCCAGGGAGCAGAGGATGATGGGCATATCGGTATTTTCGCAGACCGTCATGACGGCGTCCCCGAACTTGGTGGCGTCCCCGGTCTTGGAGCGAATGGCAATGGCATCGTAGCGCAGGTCCTGGCCCACCCGGGTGATGGTGTACTTGCTGATGTAGCGGACCTTCTCTTCCAGCTCCTCTGGGGTCATGGCATCGTCCACGTCGAAGGCCAGGGCCGTCTGGTTGAAGAAGGTGAGCTCATGGCGGTACATGACCTCCTCTCCGCCGATCTTCACCGCCCGCTCCCCTGTCCCGAGGACGATCTCCTTGACCGGTGGAGTCATAAGCTCTAAAAGCTTCCGGCCCTTCTCCTTGTACTCGTCCTTCTCGAAGGGGGGGCAGTCCATGACCTCCCTGGTCCTCTCGATGAGAGCAGAGGCAAAGGCCATGCAGGTGTCCTCTCCGCACTCCTTGCAGTTCAAGCCCGGCAGGAGCTTGTAGATATCCATGGGGGAAACTCTAGCCATCTCTCACACCTCACATCCCTAGCCAGTCATAATAATTGATTTCCGGAGATTTGGACTCCTTGTAGAGGGCCTTGATGATCTCTTTTACCGTGGCCACGGCCTGGGGATGGAGCATCATCATCAGGTCCGCCCCGGCGAAGAGGACGCCAAGAGAGTTGATGGTCTCCCAGAGGGGTCCCCGGTGCTCCCTGGGGCCCCAGAGGGGCTCGTTCATCCAGGCTTCCCTGGCGGCCCAGGCGTTGGTCACGCCGCAGGAGATGGGGTTCTGGAGGACCTTCTCCCCCTTAAGGGCGCTCTGCTTGACCCTCTCTATCATGGTATAGGTATATTCGATACCATAGCCCAGGGCCGCTGTCGTCGGGTCCAGGACCATCCTGTTCTGGGGCAGGCCCTCGTCCAGGAGCATCTTGTTCAGGGTCTTCTGGTCGTTGATGTCCAGGGAGACCCAGGAGAGGACGTTGTGGCCGTACTTGTTGGCGATGTCCACCACCCTCTGGTGGTCCAGGTCAAGATTTGCGGAGGCCACCAGGCACATCTCCCCCTCGGCGGCCGCACAGACCTTCTCGAAGACCTCCGGGTCCTTCTTGGGGTTGCCGGAGCCACCTATAACAATAGGTACCTTCACGGCCTGGAGGACCTCCTCCATAGTTTTCGCCGCTTCTGACGGGGGAGCGTCGAAAACTTTTGGCTCGGTGGACACAAGATGAAGGGTGATCATGTCGGCCCCCAGTTTCACGGCCTTCCTGGCCCACTCCGCGGGGTCCTCCATGACGTCCCCCCAGGCGGCCTTCAAGGCCTTGGGGAACTGGGGTTGGGAGATGTCGAAGACGTCGTAGCTGACCACGGGACGGTTGGGGTGGCCCCCTTCGAAGGGATAGAAGGTGGTCTGGCCGCCAATCTTTACCACCTTCTTCCGGGTTCCGCCGTCCTTCCTTGTGGCCCCGAAGGTGATCTCGTGGACCATGCCCTTGTACTCCCTCTCGGGAACCCGGAACTTGTAGGCCTCCCGGGCGGGGGGAGCAGGGGCCACCGGGGATTCAGCGGCCGGTGCTGGTTGGGTAGGGGCTGGCGCCTGGGCTACCGGGGCCTGGGGCACGCCAATGGTCTGCTGCCCGAGGGCAAGCTGTTCAAGGGCCCCCAGGTGGGCCAGGGGTATCTGGATGCTCTGTCTCAGGCCCAGCAATACCTGCTGTATGGCAGCCATCTGGGCGGCCGGAGCCCCGGCCATGGGTTCTATATCGAAAACCAGGTCTCCTACATCAATATTGACATTTTCAAGCTCCACGGTTTCTGCTTCCAGGAGCTTTTTTATGAGTTCCTCAAGCTTCAACTGCGCCATATTCCTTCCTCATCAACTTCTCTGTGATATCCTTTACGGCCTTAAAGGCCCCGGATTCCTCCGGGAGTTCTGTCAGGGGCCTGCCCTCGGTATCAAGGGCCCTTACCCCTTCATCCTCAGGGACGACCCCGATGACCTCAAGGGCCATCTCCTTTGCCGTCTCCTTCAGATTCGCCTCGTTTTCAGGGGAGGTCCTGTTCAGGACCACGAAGATGTCCTTGAACTTGATCTTCAGGTGGTGGGCCAGTTCCACTATGCGCTTGGCCGTATCCAGGCCCCTTCGGGAGGAGTCGGTCACCACCAGCATGATATCCACGTCCTGGGTGGTCCGCCGGGAGAGGTGCTCCAGGCCCGCCTCTGTGTCAATGACCACGTGGTCGTAGTTTCGGGCCAGCACATCTATGATATTCCGGAGGACGTTGTTCACCGCACAGTAGCATCCTGGACCCTCAGGCCGGCCCATGACCAGGAGGTCGTAGTCGTCGGTCTCCTCCAGGGCCCCCTGGATCTTGTACTCCAGGAGGCTGGCCCAGCTCTGCTCGGGGGCCAGCTTGTCCCGTTCCTCCAGGATCTCCTCCCTGACGTCCCCCAGGGTCTTTTCCACGGGGGTGCCCAGGGTCTCCGGGAGGTTGGAGTCCGGGTCGGCGTCGATGGCCAGCAGGTCCCCGGAGTCCTTCAGGAGGCGCACCAGGAGGGTGGAAACCACGGTCTTGCCTGTGCCGCCCTTACCCGATACCGCGATGATCATTTTTTCTTTGAGATGATGATCTTCTCGGCATAGATTTTGGCGTTCTTGAAGGTGATGGTGATACCGCCGCCAGCACCACCCGCGGGTGCGGCCGGGATGGTGAACTCCGGCAGCTGCATGGTGGCCATGGCCTGGGGGGCTGCCACGGCCTGCGGCTGGACGGCAGGGGCAGCCTGGGCAGGTGCTTCGGCCGCCGGGGCCTCTTCCGCAGGTGCTTCCTCAGCTTCCCAGCGCTGGACCACGGGATGATTCTTCTTCTTCAGGAACTCCCTGAGGCTATCCAGGTCGGTGGCATCCTCCTCGGTGGCGATCTTGTCCCTTATGTCCTCGGGGATGGCCTCGGCCACCCTGTCCTTCAGGGACTTGGGGAGCCATACAGTCCTCTCCCAGCCGCCGTCGGCCTGGAAGAACTTGGGGCTGCGCAGGTACTCGATGGCGATGCCAGCGAAGCCCTCCAGTTGCTGGCCGCCGCCGGTCTGGCCCGCCATGGTGGAGAAGGGTATGCCAAAGGGCGTTGTCCCGGCGAAGTCCCGATGAACCACCCCGATGCCGTCGGCCTCCGGGATGTAGAAGGCGATGGCCTCGAAGCATCCGCAGGAGGTATGGGGGTGGCCGAAGACCGAGTGGAGGTAGACCCTGGAGACCTCACCGTTGGAGTACTCGGCGGTGGCCTCGTTGGCACCCGAGAACTCGCCCCTCAAGGGGTCCAGTTCCTCACCTTTGGGAATCTCCTTCAGGGGGCCCTGGGGGTCCACCTTGACGGCGGCCCTGCCCTCGAACCAGGAGATGGAACCGCAGGACGATGTCCTGGAGGGCGTGATAGTACAGACGTGCTTGGGGGCAAAGGACTGGCACAGGGTGCAGAGGTAGAAGACGTCCACGTCCTCATCCTTCAGACCCCGGGCCCTGGAATCTCTCTTCTCGAAGACCTCTCTGGCGGCCTCCACGTGCTTCGTCACCGCCTCATCTTCGGTGTAGAAGGTGACCTGCATCTTCTCGATGACATCGAAATCCGACTTGAACAGATCGATGAGGGCCTTGCCGATGTGCTGGAAGGTGAGGCCCTTCTTGGCCGCATCCTTGCCCACCCGGCACCATATGATGTCCCTGGAGTTCAAATGCATGAAACCCTGGATGTAATTGCAGAAGTCGTGAACCCGCCTCTCGAAGACCCCTTCCAGGTCCTCCTCCAGGGTCTTCCCGGCGGCAACCAGGAGCATGCCGAAGGGGTGCCTGGAGCCCTCTTCCATGTCAGGGATGTCAGGGCCAATGACCTCCACCTTGCCGTCTTCCACCTCCTCCGGGGGTTTGACAAGGAAGAGTTCGGCCCCGAAGGCCTTGGGCCCTGCCAGGTCGGCGTACATGTTGGCCTTTCGAATCCTCTCCCCCTCGTAGATGAGTCCTATGTCAACAGGTATATCTGTCATCCTTTCACCTCTCTAAATACTCACAAATCTCCTTCAGGTTCTCCTCCCAGATGTCGTCGGTCAGGTTGGCCAGGGACAGGCTCGCGTTGGGCTGGTTGTGCTTGCCTATGCTGATGGTCCTGACATCAGAGAAGTTCTTCAGGGAGTTGAACATGTTGTTCAAAAACCTGGGCCTTATCCCAACGGCCACGGCCACGTCGTGGGGCCTGCCGTTGAAGCCCTGCCACTCGGGATCCTGGAGTCTGGTAATGACATCGGGCAGGCCCATCTGCTGGACATCGATCCCCTTGTCGTGGAGGACGCTGATGGTGTGGGCCGTGGCCGCCACGGGCATCCCCCTGGCCTTGGCCAGCCGAATGACATAGTCGGTGAGCCTGCCGTCCAGTTCCTTGAGCATCTCTGCCCCAACAATCAGGACAGGGTTGTCGGCCTCTTTGATGGTCCTTGCAATGGCGGCGGGACCCACGGTCATGCCCTGGAGCCGTCCGGTGATGGCGGTGGGGTTCCATGGTCTTACCCTGTTCATTTTCCTGCCTCCTTGGCTGCTGGCTTCCTGGTGAGCCTTTCCACGATGGTGGGGTCCGGCACCTCCCTGGGCTGCCAGCCTTTCTCCTCGAGGATCTTCATGATCTGGTCCTTCTTGGTCAGGGGTATATCTGCCTTGTTCCTTATATATTTGTCAATATCGTCCGGGAAGGTCCCCATGTACTTCTGGTGGATGTCGATGTAGTGCTCCAGCTTGTACATCCGGCCCTTGGGCGTATCGTTGTTCCGGAGACACAGTTTGACGATCCAGACCATGGCCTCCTCCTTGGTCTCGGGGGTGTAGACCAGGTGCTCGGGCACGGGCTCCAGGTTCATGGCTTCCCCGTTTCGGGCGTTGAAGCCAGCCCAGGTCTCGGGCTTGTCCTTGCGCCCTATGAACTGGCGCCTGTACTGGGTGCCCTGGGGTCCCAGGATGACGGGTATGCCCCACCGGTTGACCCCGGTGCCGATGGAAAGGGCCTTCTGTGAGTAGGTGCCCCAGACCACCGCCACTGCACCAACGCGGTTGTAGATGTAATCGGCTATCTCCTCGAAGTTGCCCCTGAGGTCCCGCTTGGCAAAGATATTTGCCACCTTGATGGCCGCCCCCAGGACGTGGGCGTTGGAGAGACACGAGCCCAGGTTGACCAGGCCGCCGGCATCGAAGTCCCCGGGGTACTTCTCATAGAGGGTTTTGCCATCCTCGTCCTTCAGCCTTGCTATCTCCATGGCGGCACAGCCTGAGACCACCACGATGAAGTTGCGCTTGAGGAACTCCTCGGCCATCTCCGCCATCTCGATGGTGGAGTTGGGGTAGTTGGAGCAGCCGGCAAAGACCACGATTCCCGGTATCTCGCCGAAGACGATGGGGGAGCCCACCTTACGGATCTCCACGTCCTGGATGGGACCGCGGCCCACCCTGATCTTGTAGTTGTCCTTTATGATCTCGTCCTGGGCGGCGGTCTCTATCATCTTGATAATCGGTATCTCCCGGCCGCAGGCCTCCTCGCACCGGGTGCAGCCCACGCAGAGCTCCCTGTAGCTCGCAAGGACCGAAAGGTCTCCCTCCTTGGCCGCATCCATACCCTCGGAGATATGGATGTTCACCGGGCACACCCTGTGGCAGGCCTCGCAGGTCACACAGCGCTTGGCCAGTTTCTGGGCCTCCTTGGGGGTGGGGAGGAACCTGAGCTTTTCCCGCTTGGGTTTCACGGCCATGGCCGTCCTGACAGCCACTTCGGCCACCTTGTTAGAATCCAGAAGGAAGGCCCCGGTCTCCCTGCCCTCCACCAGGTCGGATATTATGGCCTCGGGGTCGTCCTTTGTCCTGTCCTTTAGCCCCTGGACGTTGTGCTCGCTGGAGGCGATGAGGGGCGTCTGGGTCTTCTCGGCCCACTCCCTGACGTCGGTGCGGATGCACTGCTCGTCCACCACGATGACGTCGGCGATCCCTGCCTGGAGGAATTTCATGGTCCTGGAGAGGGGGCCCATAATCTTCCCCTTGTCATAAATCCTGGTGAGGTCATGGGAGGTGCAGCAGATACCGGCCAGCTCCACCTTGTCCTCCAGGTTGTGCTCTCTCAGATAATCCACCATGCTGGCCCCCCCGGCCACGTTGTGGCCGATCATGAGGATGAGGGGTTTTGTCCGGTCAAGGGTCGCGAAACCCAGGTCCGCCAGGGGGGCGTCCGCCGTCCCCTTGGGCATGCCGTAGCCCACGATCTGGGCGATGTCCCCTATCTCCTTTACCAGGTTGTCGATCATGCCCACGTGGAGGGCCTTGGACTCGTACTCCAGGTTGTTCCCCTCCTGGCCGGTATGAATAGAGGCCAGGACCTTGGTGATCTCCTCCTCGGCATAGTCCAGGGCCTTCTCCATGTCCCCCAGGGTCTCGGGTTTGGAGCCCACAACGGTCCGCATGATGGGGGCTTCCACCTCCACGTTGTCCCCCAGGTCTATGGGGCAGTCCCGCCCGCAGAGCTCTATCTGATGGTGGAGCATGTGCCTGGCATGGGCGGCGTGGCAGGCCGCACCTATGGCGGAGTACATGGCCACCTGCCTGGCCTGCTGGGTGGTGAGGTCGATGCCGCAGGCGCCTTTGCGGTCCTGGGTCAGGTCGCACTTGCCGAAGGCGCACATGCAGCACTCGTCGCAGACAGGGGTGTAGAGGGGCTTGTGCCTGGAGAGGAGCTTGAAGTCCCACTCCCTCAGGGTGGACATGCTGGGCTTGGGATGGGGTCCTACTTTCTCGTCCCACTCCTTTTCTATGTCCCCTATCTCGATGATGACGTTGCTGAGATCGATGACGTCGGTCTTCATCTTTTCAATCTTGACTTTCTGGTGTTCTGTCATCCCTCTATCACTCCTGGATCAAGAACTTGAAGGGCATGGGCAGGGCATCGACGGACTTCTTCCAGATGGTCTTGCGGCTGTCCTTCAACTGGAGGTTTGCAAGCCTTTCCACCAGGGGCAGGCCGAACTTCTCCTCCGTTATCTTCTTGGTCTCGATGACCTTTGCCTTTTTCATGTCCTTTATGATCTTGGCCGCATCCTTGGTCCTGGCAAAGACCGTGGAGTACCCGGCCGGGGAGCCCACGGAACCGATGGAGAAGTCGGCCAGCCGGGCGGCGAAGTTGGTGCATACGCTGCAGCCTGCCATCTGGTACCTGTGGATCTCCTTTAAGGGCACGTCCGTCTTCTCGTCCCCAACGTAGACGTTGAGATTCTTGCCCTTGATGTCGAACTTTGTAACCTTCTTTAGGTTGACCTTATACTCCCCGGCCACCACCTTCTCCAGCATCTCGTAGAGGAAGTTGGCCTTGCAGAAGATGCCGATGGTGTACTTCACCATGGAGCCGTAATCGATGTCCCCCACAGGGTAGGCCTGCATCTTCCTGATGGCCTGGGTCTGGCAGGGAACCCCCACGAAGGCCAGTTTCTTCAGGCCCTTCTTATGGGCCTCCTTGAGGACCTTGACGTTGGGACTCACCGAGTACTTGGAGCCGGCGCCCTTTTTCACGTCTGCTTTCTTTGTCACCAGGACGGGCCTGGGCTTCCAGGGCTGCTTCTTGTCCACGGTAGAGATGATCGCCCCATCGATGAGCCTCTTGGAGAACATGTACTCCACCAGGGCCGTGACCACGCCCCCGTCCTGGCCCTCGGCCTTGGCCTTGGCCGCGGTCATGAACTCGATGTGGCCCAGGATATCGCTCTGCTGCCCGAAGAGCTTCTCCTCGATTTCCCTGGTCGGGAAAAAGCTCCGGGGGCACTGGATGAGACAGTAGCCGCAGTTGGAGCATTTGCCCGTAAGCTTGGGGAACTCGCCCACCTGGATGACGTCCTCGGGGCAGATGGTCTCGCAGGCCCCGCACCCGCAGCAGAGGTCGTTGAATATGACATCGCTCTCCAGGGCGGGGTAGCCCTCCTCCCGGGACACCCAGGTATATTGTAAAAGGTCCTCTTTAAATCTAGATTCAGCCATGGGTCCAACCTCAATTTGTCATGATTTTATATGACAGTCGAGCAGTAACCTTATAAAATTTTCTATGGCGCTGTCATGGTTTCTCCCTGGCTCCAGGATTCTCCGTCTTCCTGCTGTCTCGCAGTCCCCCCGGGTGTATCCTTAAGTGCCGGGAATATCAATTTTACTACAGCTTCGCCGGTCCCGTAAACCCGGCCCTTACGGCATGGTCGGCCAGCACCAGGGCCACCATGGCCTCCAGCACCGGCACGATCCTGGGCACGATGCAGGGGTCGTGCCTGCCCTCAATCCTTATCTCCGTCTCCTCCTGTCGCTCCATATCCACGGTCCCCTGGGGCTTCAGTATGGAGGGGGTGGGTTTTACCGCAGCCCGCAGGACGATGGGCATCCCGTTGGAGATACCTCCCTGGATGCCGCCGGAGTTGTTGGTGGCGGTGCGGATTTTGCCACCCTCAATGACGAAGGGATCATTGTTCTCCGATCCCAGCCTTGCCGCCACATCGAAGCCCGCCCCGATTTCCACACCCTTCACCGCCCCCACCGACATCACCGCCTTGGCCAGGTCGGCGTCCAGCTTGTCGAAGACCGGCTCCCCCAGGCCCGCCGGGACCCCAAGGGCCATGACCTCCACGATACCCCCAACGGAATCTCCCTCTTTTTTGAATTTCAATATTTCTTCCCTCATCCTTTCTGCTGCTTCCGGGTCCGCACACCTCACATCGTCCTGCCAGGCCTTCCTGATATTGTCAATATCTATCCTATCCCTTCCCACCTTTACCCCATGGACCTCCAGGGTGTGGCCCAGGACCTCAACCCCCATGGTGGACAGGAGCTTCTTTGCCACCGCCCCGGCGGCCACCCGCCCCACGGTCTCCCTGCCCGAGCTCCGCCCACCGCCGCGCCAGTCACGGCGGCCGTATTTCATCTGGTAGGTGAAATCGGCATGGTTGGGCCTGGGTGTGTTCCTGATGGGCTCGTACTTGGAGGAATCCGCGTCCCTGTTCCTCACCACCATGGCTATAGGGGTACCGGTAGTCCTGCCCTCAAAGACCCCTGAGAGGATCTCCACCCGGTCCTCCTCTGCCCTGGAGGTGGTAATGGCTCCCTGGCCCGGCCTGCGCCTGTCCAGCTCCTTCTGGATATCCTCCTCAGAGATTTCTAACCCGGCAGGACAGCCGTCCACCGCCACACCGACAGCGCCCCCGTGGGACTCGCCGAAGGTGGTGACCCGGAACTGTCTTCCAAAACTTGAACCGCCCATCTCGGTTAGTTTTTATACCAGTGTAAATAAATAGGTTTTTATGCTGAGGCTCCTTTTGACCCTGGCCCTCCTCTTCTATGCATCCCTCCTGGACTGGCGCCACCGGGAGATAGACGACCGGTCCTGGATGACCCTTCTGGGTCTGGGCTTCGTCTTTTTACTTGCGGATTTTTACCGCTTTAGGAGCGTCCTGGTCTTCAAATATTTCGTCCTCTCTGTGCTCTTCTCCCTCCTCCTGGCCGCTGTCCTCTTCTATACCGGCCTTATGGGTGGGGGTGATGGAAAGATCCTCATCGGGATTGGGGCCATGTATCCCCTTTATCCAACCCAGACCCTCTCCATCTTTCCTCTTTTTGTCATGAGCGTCTTCACCAATGCCATCCTCCTGGCCGGCCTCCTGCCCCTGGCCTTCTTCGTTATTAACCTCAGGAGGCTCAAAGACGTGAGGTCCCCCCGGGACTTCCTTGCCCTGTTCTTTGGCTATCAGAGAAAGGCGAAGGATGTGGCAGGCTTCGAGGCCATTATAGGGCGTAAAGGGGAGTACTCCCTCCATATCGATACCCGTACCGTGGAACTGGGCAGGAAGGAAGATTCCGATGAGCTGGTCTGGGTCTCCCCGGCCATCCCCTTTTTGATCTTCATCACCCTGGCCTTCATCCTGAGCTACACCGGGATCGATATCCTCACCCAGATTGCCCTCCACCTGCCCTGGAACAGAGGATAGTGGACATATGAGAATAGCCACGGCCCTGTAGATAAATTACTTATGAGGTTAACCACCCGAGCTTCTAGAGGGGAACAGGATGGTTGGCAAAGACCTTGCTTTTGTGGCCCTGGCAATAGGAGTGGTGACCCTCTATGCAGGGATCATGAGCACCATGTCCAGTGCCACAGGTTCCATGATAGACGCCCAGAGCGATGCCATG
>CAZHQS010000056.1:0-11252 GCA_964534545.1 Candidatus Hydrothermarchaeota archaeon | reverse complement strand
CCGGAATGACAAGGGCTGAATTCGAGTCGGTCCTCGGGAAAGTCGGGTTCAGGGACATCCGGGTCTATGAGGCGGGAGGGATCCTGGTGTCGGTGTCGAAAAAATGAGTTCTCCTATTCGATACAGCAGCGCGACCCCACGTCCCCGGGGGCGCGGGCAGTGCCCTAGGGCCTATCTATGGTGTATGGGGGCGAACATTGCCTAGTCTTTCCCAAGCGTCTCCGGGGCCTGGCTTTGTTGGCTTCATAGCCATACCCATTATTTCAGGAACTTTAAAATTGTCTTCAGCTGCTCATCCTTCAGCGAATAGTGTTTCCACTTGCCCTCCCGGCGCTCCTTTACCAGTCCCAGGTCCTTGAAGGCCCGCATGTGGTGGGATATCAGGGTCTGCTCGCAGCCCAGGAGCTCCTCCAGGTCGCAGGTGCAAAGCTCCGCATCCCGGGATAGAAGGAGGGCTATTTTCAGCCGGATAGGGTTTGATAGCAGCTTGAAAATTTCAACCTGCTGGCCAATGTCCTGGCCCTTCAAAAACCTTTCCAGTTTTTTCCTGTCTGGTTTGCATGACTGCGTTTTCATATTCTCATATCCTACTCCCATGACAAAGTTTAAATAGTTGCATGAAGGTTATTTCATGTGAAATATATTTCATCTATTATTTAACAGTTGTGATAAAGAGGTGTAGAGTATCATGAAAATCCTTGAAAAACTGGAAGACTTCAGGCTTTTACCCATTTTTGTTATTTTTTCCATGACCGTTGGGATTCTTATCGGCAAGCAGTACGGCATCTCCAACTTTGAACTCACCCCTCCGATAGAGGCAATAAAGTCAATCTTCCATGGGACCTACACCTTCGACCTGCCGAGCACCCTGGCTCTGGGGGTGGTGGTGGGCCTCTTTATGATGATATACCCGGCCATGACCAACGTCAGGGTGGAGGACCTCAAAGACGCCGTCCGATCACCGAGGCAGATTGGCGTTGTGGCCTTTTTCAATTATCTCATAGCCCCCTTCTTCATGTACTTCCTAGCCATCCTTTTCCTCTCGGGATACCCGGAACTCAAGGCAGGGGTCATCCTCTACGGTTTCGCCCCGTGCATCGCCATGGTCATCGTATTCACCTTCCTGGCCAAGGGGAACAACGCCATGGCCCTGGTTCTCGTGGCCTTCAACTCCATAATGCAAATGATACTGATACCTGTCTATGCCAAGCTCCTCCTGGGGAACATAGATTTTGATGTCCTGGTGGTGGGGGAGAGCGTGGTGCTCTACCTGGGGCTGCCCCTGGTGCTGGGGATAGCCACCAGGAGGACCGGGATCAGGAGGTATGGCGAGGAGGTCTTTGAAAGCAAATTCAGGCCCATCCTCAACGCCCTCTCCATCATCGGCCTCCTGTTCACCCTCATCGTAATGTTCGCCCTCAAAGGGGACTTAATCGTTGAGGAGCCGGGGGTCATCCTCCTTGTGGCGTTGCCCATCACCATATTCTTCGCCGTGATGTTCGTCGGCGTCTACCTCCTTGGCTGGAGGCTCGGCTTCAATTACAGGGATTCCGTGGCGGTGGCCTTCAACACCACCGGCAGGGACTTCGAGATCGCCATAGCCATCGCCATCACGGCCTTCACTCCCACGGTGGCCCTGGCCACGGTGGTGGGTCCCTTGATCGAGGTGCCGGTGATGCTCGCTCTTGTGGCCTTTGCCAGGAAGACCGGTACAAGACTTTTCGGCCCAAATGGGCAGACCCATAGGGAAGTTCAGGGACATAATAGAAGATAGGGTGGAGAGACTTATCCGGGAGCTGGAAAAGAGGCCCTGACCCTCTACTCAATACAGCAGCTCATGGAGGAAACATCCCTTTTAAAGGCGTGGGCCGCCTTCTTTACGGCCTCGGACATGGTGGGGAAGACATGGGTGGTGTCGGTGATGTCATCCAGCTTCAGCTTGAACTTGACGGCCAGGGCCGCCTCGTGGTTCATCTCCGCTGCCAAGGGGAAAGGTTTATGGAAAACCTGAACCAAAGTATTGCAGGATGAAACCTCTGTCGACAGAGAAGGCCAATTTCCCCCTGGAAAGGACGAAAAGAGGTCAGGAGACTCATCCTGGAGGCCCTTGACAGCCGGATGTGAAGACCGGGAGATTCAACAATATACTATCTGCAAGACTCGGTGAGTCCTGCAAGGAGTACAAACAGAATGAGCACATACATCTTGATGAAGGTCCTCGAATCCGCACCAAGAAGGTATGACAGGGGGATTCGCATTCTCACCCTTGGAAGGGTGGATAAGGCCTACGACCGTTTAGCATCTCATATCAAAAAGGGGCAGAGGGTGCTTGACCTCGGGTGTGGGACCGGGGCATTGACCCTGAGGGCTGCTCAGAAAGATGCGAAGGTGAAGGGGATCGATGTCAGTTCCCAGATGCTGGAAATTGCACAGGAAAGGGCAAGGAAAGCGGGTCTGGCCCAGAATATAGAGCTATCTGAGATGGGTGTTGCTGAGCTTGGAAGCGAAGAATCGGAAAGCTACGATGTTGTGACGAGCGGTCTTTGTTTTTCTGAACTCACCGATGATGAACTGACTTATGCCCTGAAAGAAGCAGAGAGGATATTAAAACCAGGAGGTCTTCTGCTTGTTGCAGATGAAGTACAACCCAGGAGTATTTCAAAGAGGGCACTCACCCGGCTGATAAGATTTCCTCTTGCAATAATTACCTACCTCCTCACCCAGACCACCACAAGGGCTGTGAAAGATTTACCGGAAAGGATAGAGGAGGCAGGGTTCTCGATAGAGTCGATCAGATTGAGCCGGATGGAGGATTTTATCGAGTTGGTAGCGGAAAAGCCAGGAGGAGGAAGGAAATGAACCTGTTAAAATACATACTCGTGAACATTGTTGAAACCCTGCTGAGGGTCATTCCTCTCCCCACCAGAACAGGGTTGATCAGAATAGGGAATCCAGACAGGAATTCACCTGTGTTTATAACCTGCAATTATCACCTGACTGTGGCAAGGGTGAAAAGGGCACTTGAAGGAATGGACGCCTATCTTCTTGTTGCCAACAGCAGAGGATTCAATGTATGGTGTGCTGCCGCAGGTGGCCATTTCACAAATCACGATGTCATTTCAGTCTTGAAAACCAGTGGAATCGAAAAACTTGTGGACCACAGAGATGTGATATTGCCCCAGCTTGCCGCCCCAGGTATTGAATCGAGGGTCATCCAGAAGAAAACCGGATGGAAGGTAACCTGGGGGCCGGTCTATGCCAAGGGCATCCCGGATTTCATAAAAAATAATTTCAAGAAATCTCCAGAAATGCGGGAAGTCAGATTCCCGATGACACAGCGCGTTGAGATGGCTGCCATGTGGGCATTCCCGTTTTCAACCATCGCAGCCCTTGTAGCAATCCCTTTCTGGCGCGATGCATTCATCCCATTGATTATCCTCATCTGGGGGGTGCCGTTTTTACTCTTCCTATCTTTCCCCTTTTATTCAAGATGGCTTAATCCAAAGAAGAGAGGAACGGGTTTTAGCAAATATACCGTTATCTTTGATCTTGGCCGTGTCCCGCTGAGTTTATGGGGATTCTTCATGTTCTGTCTTGCCGGATACGGCATTTTAACCGGTGATTTCTGGAGTCCTATAACCCGCTGGGGTTTTATCTCGTTTGTCATAGTCCTTCTTATAAGCCTTGATTTGATGGGCAGCACTCCGGTTTACAAGAGCGGCCTGCACGAAGACAGGTTTTTAAAAGTGGTTCTTGATGAAGAAAAATGCAGAGGCGCTGGCCTTTGCGAGCAGGTTTGTCCAAGGAATTGCTATGAGGTGGATAGAAAACGGCACACTGCAACAATGCCGATGGCCCATCGGTGTGTCCAGTGCGGGGCCTGTATCGTTCAATGCCCCTTCGATGCCTTGTATTTTAAGAGTCCGAAAGGCGAAATAATACTCCCGGAGACCATCAGAAAATTTAAGTTAAACCTTATGGGAGAACGCCTTGTGAAGGTGGAGGGGGAGATGAGCGGTTCTTTTGAATTCTAACCAAATGAGGACACTCACCCCAGGGCCCCCTTGAGCATCTCCTTTGAAGGCCAGCCTCAAGCATCAGGCCGTTGCGGTAGACCCTGCACCGCATGCTGTAATCCGTATCGTTTGCCATCCTCTCCTCGATGTCCCGGCCGTTCACCCGAATAGAGGGCGAACCCAGGAATCTGTGCCTCTGGACGTCCTCCCCGGTCTTTATCTCTACCATCTCGATCTCATCGTCTATCCCCATCTCCTCCATGACCTCCCTCAGGTCCTCAAGGGCCCTCTTCCACGAGGGGCAGCCGGTGAAATACAGGAACTCGATTCTCATTTTTTTTAACCCTTGCCGTGAAGGATCCCTGGAATATCCTCAGGTCCAGTATCTCCTCTTCGGTTATCAGGGAAGGGTCGTAGACCACCGTTCCAGACCTGTTCTCATAGCTCACATCCGCCCTCACTATCCCCTCTGTGTTCATGAGATACCCCTGGATGGTGGCTTCACAGTTGGGACATGCCATGCCCTCTATCTCCAGCTCCAGGGTCTTCGCGTTTGCGGGTATCTCTCCCGTCTTTTCCATATTGGATGTACCGATGCAACCAGGGAGGAATATCAGGATGATTAGCAGGGATATGTATCGCACTCACATCCCCCCGGAAATCAGATATATGCCTATGGCTGCTATCACTGCGCCGCTGAACCTCTTTATCCTCCCGGTGGAGACCGCCAGGGTCCCTACCAGGGCGTCCTTGGAGTATGCTACGAGGTAGGTTACCCCAACCATGAGGAGGGCCTTCGCCATGGAATAGGCAGCGAATGCCAGGAACCCCAGGATGACATCACCTGTAAAAAGAGGGTATATCACCAGGACGAGAAAGATGGGGAGGGTACAGCCCAGGGCAGTTGCGCCGTATGCCAGCCCGAAGAGAAAGAAGGCAAGGACTCCACCCTCCTTTTGCTCCATATAGATTTTGCCGAGGGCTGTGCTGAAAGGGCCGAGGTAGAAGGAGCGGGTATAAAGGAGTGTGCCCAGAAGAAGGAAGAGGAGGCCGGCGGCAGGCTTGAAATACCCAAAGAATGGACCTACCGCCGCCCCGAAAACCGAAACCAGGACCCCCATGAGGAGGTAGAAGCCCAGGATCCCGGCGGCCGTTGCTATCCCGATGTATGCTGGACCTCTATTCTCTGTGTCCATTCCCAGATAGTAGGAAGCATATCCTGGGAGGAGGGCAAAGGCACAGGGTGCGAAGAAGGAGGCTGCCCCGGCCAGGAAGGCAAAGACAAGGTAAAGCCCACCCTTCCCCCCGAACCCCTGGACCACATACCCTTTCCACAGGTACCATCCCCCGGCCATGATCGATGCGAACACGGCAAGGGCAATAACAAGATGAAGATACCCCTTTTTCATGCTACCACATATCCGCGTCCGGCTATGGCCCTCCTGAAGTCCTCCTCCCCGGTCTTTGAAGGGTCGAAGGAGACCTCCACGATCTTTGTTTTTGGGTCGGCCTTCACCCCGTGGACCCCGTTGAGGGTAGACAAAAATCCCGTGATGTTCCGGGCACAGCCTTCGCAGGCCATGGTGGGGACCTCTATCCGGACCCTCCGAAAGGGACCCCCTTTTCCGGCCCCTTCTCCCCTTCCTTCCAGGGTGGCCCTCCCAAGAAACGAGAATATCCCGCCCAGCATAATAATAGGCTGCCTTCATAACATTTACGAAAAATTTCGTAACGGTACAAACGAAAGGTATGATATGGGCGGATTGTTCCACAAGCCGGTGGAGGTCAAGAACCTCATCGCCCTGGACACGGGGACCGCCAGGGCCCTGGAGGACCCCCTGAGGGCGGCAATCCTGGATATGCTCACAGGAAAGGCAATGTCCATCGACGATATGGCAGCCGAGCTGAGGAGGCGGGGGATAGAGAAGGCCCCCACCACCTTAAGACACCACGTGGACATTCTCAAAAAGGCCGGCCTCATCGAACTCACAAGGCTCGAGGAGGCCAGGGGCGGGATGCTGAAATACTATGCCTCCAACACCAGGCTGCTGAACTACAGGGTGCCGGATGACCTTGACGAGAGGCTGGAAGGGGCGATAAAAGACGCCCGCGGGGATGTCCGGGACCTTTTGGAAAAGCTGCTTGAAGACCACGGCGAAGAGATAAAAGAGGTCGCCGAGGCCCTGAAGCCGTGCCCCCACTGCAGCACCCAGCACTTCATCGAGTACGTGCTGGTCCATGTCCTGAACCGGGCCCTGGCGGAGGGTCTTCAGGAGGCGGAGATTTAACAGGGGAATGACCTTGGAGAGACACCACATAAAGATAGGGGGCATGTCCTGCTCCTTCTGTGCCGAGACTATCCGGAAGGCCTTATCCCGGGTGGAGGGTGTGAAAGAGGTGAGTGTCAGCCTCGCCCACGAGGAGGCCCTGGTGGAGTACGACCCCGAAAGGATAGAACCCTGGGAGCTGGACGAGATCATGAGGGACCTGGGATACACGGTCCGGGACCCCGGGAAGGTGAGGACCTTCGAAGAGGAGGAGGCGGAACTCGAAAGGGAGAAGGATAGGCTGTACCTTGCCGCCGGGTTCGTGGCCCTGACAGCCGGGCTCATGGTATTGATGCGGCTGGGGGTGAGGAGCCCCTGGTTCCCCTACATGATGACGGCATCGGCCCTTGTCATGGTCTTCGGGGTGGGCGGGCATATCTTGCACATGGCCTTCGCATCTTTGCGAAGGGGCATCCTCAACCAGCATGTCCTCCTGGAGTTCGGGGCCTTCGGGGGTCTTGCCGGCGGTTTTCTCGGGTTCGTGTATCCGGGGTTTCCCGTCCCTGATTTCTTTGGGGTAGCGGTCTTCATAACGGCCTACCACCTCCTGTCGGGATACGCATCCCTGCGGGTCCGGGTCAGGAGCTCCCAGGCGGTAAGGAAGCTCCTGGACCTCCAGCCCCCCACGGCCAGGGTGATGAGGGACGGCACGGAAAGGGTCCTTCCGGTAGAAGAGGTGAACAGGGGGGATGTCGTAAGGGTGAGGCCGGGGGAGAGGATTCCCCTGGACGGCAGGGTGATAAAGGGGGCGTCCGCCATCGACGAGAGCATGGTGACCGGTGAATCCATCCCGGCTGAAAAAAAAGAGGGTGATGAGGTCATAGGGGGCTCTGTGAACCTCTACGGGGCGTTGACGGTGGAGGTCACCCGCACCGGGGAGGAGACCTTCATCCGGCAGGTGGCCAAACACGTCGAGGAGGCCAGGGCCCTGAAGCCCGGGGTGCTCCAGCTCGTGGACGTTGTCCTGAAATATTACGTCCCGGGCGTCGTGATGTTCGCTGTCCTGGGGTTCCTCATCTGGACCCTTGGCCTCTGGGCCGTCACAGGTGCCCCTGACTACCACAGGGCGGTCTTTGCGGCCCTGGCGGTACTGGTGATGGGGTACCCCTGTGCCCTGGGGATGGCCACCCCCCTGGCCATGATCCGGGGAGGGGGGATGGCTGCCGAGAGGGGCATCCTCATGCGCAGCAGCGAGGCCTTCCATGTCTTCAATGACGCAGGGACGATAGTCCTCGACAAGACCGGGACCCTGACCAAGGGGGAGCCAAAGGTTGTTGATGTAGTACCTTCCCCGGATTCCGACAGGAGAGAGGTCCTCGGAACCGGGGCCAGCCTTGAGACCCTCTCAGAGCACTCCCTGGCCAAGGCCATTGTCGAAGAGGCTTCAGCCGAAGGTGCGGACCTGTGCGATGTGGAGGATTTCAAAAGCCGTGCCGGGCTGGGGGTGGAAGGGTTGATAGACGGGAAAAGGACCGTGGTCGGCAAGCCCGGTTTCGTGAAGGAGAGGGGCATTGATGCAGCCTGGGCGGAGGGGGCTGCAGGTGAGCTTGAAGGAAAGGGGGAAACAGCCGTCCTGGTGGCCCAGGAAGGGCGGGTCCTGGGTGTCATAGGGATCGCAGATGTCCTGAGGGAGGATGCTGCCGCCGCCGTGGCCGAGTTGAAGGCCCTGGGCCTTGAGCCCATGATGATTACCGGGGACAACGAAAGGACCGCGAGGGCCGTGGCCAAAAAGGTCGGGATTGATAAGGTGATCGCCGGGGTCCTGCCCCAGGAGAAGGCCCGGAAGATCAGGGAACTCCAGGAGGGAGGGCAGAGGGTGGTGATGGTGGGTGACGGGATAAACGATGCCCCCTCCCTTACCCAGGCCGATGTGGGAATCGCCATCGGTGCCGGGGCGGACATCGCCATAGAGTCGTCGGATATAGTCCTTATAGGAAACAGGCTGACCGCGGTGACCGACGCCTACCGGATAGGCAGGGACAGCTACACCAAGACGAAGCAGAACCTTGCCCTGGCCTTCACCTTCAACGGGATAGGGGTGCCTGCGGCCGCTACCGGGCTCCTGCACCCTGTCTGGGCCATGGCCGCTATGGTGGCCAGCGTTTCCGCTGTCCTTGTGAACTCCTTTGGAGGGAGGTTCGTCCCTGTCTTGAAAAGGTCAAAGGAGGCGGGGATGAGGAGAGTCGTCTTCGAGGTCCCCTCCATCCACTGCGAGAACTGCCTTATCAATATCAGCGATAGGCTGTCAAAAATAGATGAAGTCAGCAATATCGAGGGGGACCTGGAGGAGAAGACCGTCGAAGTGGACTTCAGGGGCGGGGAGGGTACCGAGAAACGCCTGAGGGAAGAGATAACAAGACTCGGGCATACGGTCAGGTGAAGGGCATCCCTCACTCAATACAGCAGCTCATGCTGGAGACGTCCCTCTTGGCCCCCTAACCCTGTTTCTCGTTTTTCTTGTTTACCCACTCCAACAGGGGGGCCATTGCCGTTAATAGACCCTCGCCATCCTCTGTCAGGGAGTACTCGACCCTCGGCGGGATTTCGGCGAAGGCCTCCCTCTTTATCAGCCCTGCCTTCTTAAGCTCTTTCAGCCTGTCGGAGAGACTCTTGGGGCTTATGCCATCCAGTCTCCCCATGATCTCGTTGTACCTGATTTTTCCTTGGCTGCCTACGGCGGCTATAATCAGTAGAGCCCACCTTTTGCTTATTATCTCCATTATGCCCTCCAGGGGGCACAAGCAGATCTCCTCGCCGCCCGGGGCACATCCTTTACTTTCTGTTTTGAAAGCCACTTTCAACACCGGAAGTTGTTATGTTACTTTAAACTTGATAGTTTAAATACTTTATCTTTCATATATACTATAAATATTATATTGAAGAGGTGAGAAGAATGTGCAAAGAATGTCTCCAGCCCATTGCAATGAGAACCCAGCCCATCGGATGCATGTGCGGGTGCGACTTTCGGAGATTCCTGTCGGCCGATGAGGAGATAGAACTCCTTGAACAGTACAAAGGCCATCTGCAACGGGAGATTGCAGGAGTGGATATCAGAATTGGAGAGTTAAAGAAGGAGGGGACAGAGTAAAACTGGCCCTTTCCATCCTCGTGAATCTGTATGTGCGGACCGTGCGGGAATGCTGCATGCATAAACGGCAGGCAGTTCTATATAAAGGGGAAGCTGGTGGCCGTCAACCATCTCTACGATATCCTTGAGGAACTGTATGAAAAGGGGAAAAGGCCGGGGAATATTGCTGGTGGGGAACTCCTGAAAGCGGTGGGTTACCGCAACTATATCCCAGAAGGGCTGGAAGATGGATACCAGGATGTATTGATGAGGGAGTTTGAATCCTTTGCAAGAAGAAAGAGATAACAGGTGCATCACTCAATACAGCAGCTCATGCTGGAGACATCCCTTTTGAAGGCATGGGCCACCTTCTTTATGGCCTCGGACATGGTGGGGAAGACGTGGGTGGTGTCGGTGATGTCGTCGAGCCTCAGCTTGAACTTGACGACCAGGGTTGCCTCGTGGATCATCTCCGCCGCCAGGGGGGAGACGATATGGACACCCACGATCTGTTCAGTCCCGGGGTTCACCACCATCTTGATGATGCCCCTGGTGTCCTTTATCACCTGGGCCTTCGGCACCAGTTCCATGGGTATGGTCCTGCAGGCGCATACCCCTGTCTTCTTTCTGTACTCCTCATCGGTGTAGCCCACCGAGGCCACCTGGGGGTCGGTGAAGACCGCCCTCGGTATCTCCCTGAGGTTGATGGTCTTTTCGGCGTTTTCCAGGATGTTCGAAGCCGCCACGTTGCCCATCTTGGCGGCCAGGGTCTCCAGCATCACGGGGCTTGCGCAGTCCCCTGCGGCATATATGCTGGGGTTGGTGGTCTGCATGTGCTGGTTTATCTTCACGAATCCCTTCCCGTCGACCTCCACCCCGGCCTTCTCAAGACCAATCCCATCGGTGTTGGGCCTCCTGCCGGTGGCCATGAGGATTTGGTCTCCTTGGATTTCCTTCTCCTTTAGGTTAGCCATGAAACGGACCCTCTTCTTCCCCTTCTCTTGGCCCAGCTCCAGGATTTCTACCCCTGTCAGAATCCTTATCCCCTCCTCCGTCAGGCAGCGGGTAAGTTCCTGGGATACTTGGGGCTCATGGTCGGGAAGAATCCTTGGACTCCTCTGCAGCACCGTCACCTCTGCCCCGAAGCGGGCGTACATCTGGGCGAACTCCAGGGCCAGGGCTCGCCCCCCGATAACAATGAGAGACCCCGGCACCTCCTCCAGCTCTAAGGCCTCCTCGCTGGTAAGAACATCCACCTCTTCTATGCCCCTGAAGGGGACGATGTTGGGGCGTGAGCCGGTGGCGACGATGAACTTTTCACCTTCGATGACCTCCCCGTCTACCTCCACCCTGTTGGAACCCACGAACTTTCCACTTCCCTCGTAAAGGTCGATGGATTCCATCCCCTCAATGACCTTCCGATAGTTGGACTGACGCAGCCTCTCCACCACCTCTCTCTTCTCCTTCATGGCCCTCTTGAAGTCAAAGGAGGCTTCTCCCTGCACCGCCTCGAACTCACCGTGGCGGCAGCGGTGGAGGATATTGCCTATCTCCAGCAGGAGTTTTGAAGGCACGCACCCCCTGTTGACGCAGGTCCCCCCGATCTCCCTTTCATCGATAAGTGCGGTCTTCACGCCCAAATCATTGGCTTTGGTGGCGGCTGCGAAGGCACCCGAACCGCCACCAAGGATAACCAAGCCATAATGCATGTCCATCCCTCTATTCTATTTAGGAATCTTCAATTTAAAACTATTCTTAGACTTCCCCGATATTAACTCCGCGATACTAAACGAATCATAGTAGAGATTCGTCTATTGTGCATCCTCAGCGCCCCAAGCCTAC
>CAZHQS010000055.1:0-11256 GCA_964534545.1 Candidatus Hydrothermarchaeota archaeon | reverse complement strand
CCCCCGCACTTGGATCCACTTGTCACCCTCCTCGGCTTAGCGCTGTCGCTAAAGCCTCGTCGCTCGACACCGGTGACAGCGTGTCTCCACCCATGGATTGAGGTCGCTGTCGCGAATGAGGTTGGATACTGTTTGGCAGGGCGTTGGGAGCGAGGATTTTTATAGCTTCGGGGTAAAAGCCGGATACGGATACCAATGCAAGTCGGACCCTATAGATTTGACAGGATGGAACTGGCCGGTTCCCTGGGGGATCTGGGCACCCTAGTGCCCCTATCGGTGGCCATGATCGCCATAAACGGATTGAACCCCACGGCCGTCTTCCTCATGGTGGGTCTCTTCTACATCGGTGCCGGCCTATATTTCCGCCTGCCCATCCCAGTGCAGCCCTTGAAGCTCGTTGCGGCCATCGCCATCTCCTCCCAGATGGATGCAGCCACCGTGGCCGCCTCGGGGATAATCTTTGGGGCCATCCTCATGCTTTTGGCAGTCTCCGGTCTTATCGACACCCTGGCCAGGTACTTCACCCGGCCCATCGTCCGGGGAATACAGCTTGGCCTGGGTTTCATCCTCATCGGGAAGGGCATCATCTTCATAGCCTCCAGGGACCTTCTCCTGGACCCGGATCAGCGCCTGCCTGGGGTAGTGGGGTCCGTCGAGGTTTCGGCCAACCTGGCCATAGGTGTGGTGGGCGTCCTCCTGGTCCTCTTCCTCCTGAACAGCAGGCGCTTTCCGGCAGCCATTGCTGTGCTGCTCTTTGGCCTCCTGGCCAGTGCCGGCCTGGGATCCCTTGGGACCGTGAACTCCTTCTCCCTGGGCCTCGTCCCCCTCTCCCTCCATGTCCCTACCCGGGAGGTCCTCACCAATGCCTTCATCCTCTTGGTCATCCCTCAAATCCCCCTGACCCTGGGCAACGCCGTCATAGCAACGACCGATACGGCCAGGAACCTCTTCACCGAGGAGGAGTCAAGGCGGGCCACCAACCGTGCCCTGGCCGCCAGCATGGGTCTTACCAACCTGGTGACCGGCGCCGTGGGCGGCATGCCCATGTGCCATGGCGCAGGTGGTCTGGCGGCCCACTACCGCTTTGGGGCCAGGACAGGGGGCTCCAACATATTGATCGGTGGTATATTCATGGTAATCGCCCTGGTCTTTGGGAAGATGGCCGTTGCCATCCTCCATCTGATACCTGTGGCCATCTTCGGGGTGCTACTATTCTACGCAGGGATGGAGCTGGCCATGCTAGTCAGGGATGTGAGGGAAAAGGGTGACCTCTTTGTGGTCCTTGCCATCGCCGCCACCGGCCTGGCCACAACCAATATGGCCCTGGCCTTCCTGGTTGGCATGGTTCTCCAGTACATCATAAGAATCGGCAGGGTGGAGATATGAGATGTGATGACGAGCGGATAAGGTGTGGCAAGTGCGGCATGGAATTTGACAGCAGGGTGGAACTGGCCCAACACTATCTGGAGGAGCACCCCGCATGTAACGTAAAGCTTTTCTGAATAGAAGGGATTTCCATTGTTAAAAAACCGTATTCTGAACAGATGGAGGCCTTGGAGGCAGGGTTTAGATGAAAAAGATAATGGTTGTTGACGACGATCCAGACATCCTGTATACCGTCAGGATTATCCTTGAACGGGGGGGTTACGGGGTAATAAGGGCATCAAGCGGCCGGGAATGTCTAGATATCCTTGACCATGAAATCCCTGATCTAATCCTCCTTGACATCATGATGCCTGGCATGGACGGCTGGGACGTTCTCAAGGAGATCAGGAGGCGGGAAGACCTCAAGACCATCCCGGTGGCCATGCTCACCGCCAAATCCTTTTCAGGCGGTTCAGTGAAGAAACGGGACATCAAGGGTCTCCTGGAATATGTGGTCAAACCCTTCTCGAAGGAGAAGTTGACGGAGTCCCAGCTTAAGGACCGGGGTTCCAGATTCTTCTGGATCGATAAGCCCTTTACAGGGGATGACCTTATCAGGAAGGTGGAAGCCATCTTTGAATGCACGAGCTAGGCCGTCCCTACACCCTCATCCTCCGGAAGGCCAGGGTCCCCGTACCGATCATCCCAAGGGCGAAGACTGTGAGGAGGGTCACGTCAAAGACAAAGGGGAACTGGCCCTGGCCTATTAGAGCCCCTCTCATGGCGTCCACGCCGTAGGTGAGGGGGTCCAGGTAGACGAAGGGCACAAGCCAAGGGGGAAGGTCGTCTATGGGGAAGAGGGCCCCGGAGAGGAAGAACATGGGATATACAACGAAACTCACCACCATGCCGAAACCCTCGGGAGACTCCATCTGGGAGCCGATGACAAGGCCCAGGCTCACCAGCCCCGCCGCCAGGAGCAGGATGACCAGGTATGCCTTCACCAGGGCAGCCACGGAGTAGCCAACGCCGAAGAAGGGGCCCAGGGCCAGGATAATCGTGGTCTGGATGAGGGCGTCGGTCATGCCCCCTATGACCTTGCCCAGGAAGATGGTGGACCTGCGCAGCGGTGCCACAAGCACCTCCTTTAAGAAATCTATCTTCCTGTCCCAGACGATATAGACCCCGAAGAACACCGAGGTGAATAAAAGGCTCATGCAGACGATGCCGGGGTAGATGAAGGTCTGGTAGTCCATCCCCCGGATGGCGATGCTGGAGCCCAGGCCCCCACCAAAGACCAGAAGCCATAGGAGGGGGGTGGCCACTGCCGAGACCATCCTGGAGTGCTCCCTGGTGAAGACCTTGAACTCCCTCAGCCAAAGGGCCGCCAGGCCGCTCAGCTCGCTCATCTCCTGGTCCTCCTGGCCATGGCCCTCTCGAAGAAACCGCCCTCGGCGGCCCCCCCTTCCCTCATCTCCCTGCCCGTGTATTTCAGGAAGACATCGTTCAGGGTCGGGGGTCTTATCTCCACCTTCTCAAAGGCCGGAAAGGCCTCCAGGAGGGGCTTCAGCCTCTTTGATGCGTCGTCCACCCAGAGCTCCACCCGGTCGTCGGCCCTTTCGACCCTCTGGACGAAGGCCATGGAATCCAGGTCGGGGTATGTTCCCCCCACCCCCCTCAGCAGGATCCTCTCCCCTATCTCCTGTTTCAGGGCAGCCGGGCTGTCCATGACCGCTATCTTCCCGAAATCGATGATGGCCACCCGGTCGCAGAGATGGTCGGCCTCCTCCATGTAGTGGGTGGTGATGATGACGCTGATGCCCTCTTCTTCCACAAGTTTCTGTATATACTCCCATACCCGCTCCCTCGATTGAGGGTCCAGACCCAGGGTGGGTTCGTCCAGGAACAGCACCCTTGGTTTGTGCAGAAGCCCCCTGGCCAGCTCCAGCCGCCTCCGCATCCCCCCGGAGTACTTCCTGACCCTGTCGTGGGCCCTGTCGGTAAGCTCCACCAGCTCCAGGGCCTTGCGGATGCGCTGCCTCCACTCGACCCGGGGCACCCCGAACATCATGGCATGGAGCATGAGGTTCTCGTAGCCCGTCAGGAGGTCGTCGGAGGAGGGATCCTGGAAGACGATGCCTATGGAGGCCCTGACCTTGGCCGGCTCCTTCCTGATATCATGGCCGTTTACCCTGGCCGTGCCCCCGGTGGGCTCGAGGAGGGTGGCCAGCATGTGGAGGAGGGTGGTCTTGCCGGCACCGTTGGGACCCAGGAGGCCGAAAATCTCCCCCTCCTCAATGGTGAAGCTCACTCCGTCCACAGCCCTTATCCTCTTCTCGTAGATCTTGGTGAGACCCTCCACCTCTATGATGGCCATCAATGACCCCCCATAATCCCCAGGACGGAATCTATCCTGTCCATGACTTTTCTGACCTCCCTGGCCGTTTTTCCGGTCATTTTTCCGGGCCTGGTCTCCCGGATAAACCTCCAGAGGACCCTGAGGGCGGCCTCCACATTCAGGTCGTCGTCCATGGCCTCCTCGAAGGACCCGAGCATGTCCCTGGCATATTTCACGATGCCTTTGTCCACCGGGCCAGGGGTGCTGTTCTCCTTCAATGAAGTGTAGTACTCCCCCAGGGCCCTGGCCCTAACTTCCGCTGTCTTGAGCTTCCTGAAGGTCAGATCCTGGCCCTTCCTGTAGTTCCTGGAAAGGAGGAAGACCCTGACCCCCTCGGGGGTGTGACCCTCTTTCAGGATATCCCTAAGGGTGTAGTAGTTCCTCAAGGACTTGGACATCTTGCCGCCCTCCACCGTCAGGTGCTTGGTATGGAGCCAGAAATGGGCGCACTCCTTCCCGGTGTAGGCCTCGGTGAGGGCCAGAGTGTTCTCATGATGGGGGAACAGGAGGTCCTCGCCGCCAGCGCTGATGTCGATGGTCTCCCCCAGGTATTTCAGCGCCATGGCGCTGCACTCCAGGTGCCAGCCCGGACTACCCTTCCCCAGGACGGTCCCCCAGCATACCCCGGGCTCGCACTTTTCCTCGGGCTTCCAGAGGCCGAAGTGTTTCGGGGTGTCGTAGTCCTCCCTCAGGGATTTGGCCCTGAGGTTTTTGCGGGGCACCTTCCCGGAGAGTCTGCCGTAATTCCTTGATTTTGTGACATCGAAGTAGACTGCGCCGTCCTCGGTCCTGAAGGCGTAACCCCTCTCCAGGAGGACCTTTGCCATCACTGCCATCTCTGGGACGTTCTCCGTGGCCCTGGGGGTGAACTCCGGCATCTCTATATTCAGGGTCTTCAGGTCCTCGAAAAATGCCTTTTCGTACTCCCTGGCAATCTCCTCCAGGGGGACCCGCTTCCTCTTGGCCCGCTCTAAGGTCTTCTCGTCCACGTCGGTGATGTTGAGGACCTGTTTGACCTTGTACCCCCTGTACTTCAGCCACCGGCGCAGGACGTCGTAGAAAACAAAGGTCCTGAAGTTGCCCAGGTGGGCGTAGTCATGGACCGTGGGGCCGCAGGTGTAGATTCGGACCCGGCCCTTCCTCAAGGGTACGAAGACCTCCTTCTTCTTGGACAGGGAATTGTAGAGCCTCAGCAATATGATACCCCGTGAAAGGATTGGCCTCCCTTGAGATATAATGATTTTGTAGAGAGAGAGGAGGGAAGTGGGTGTGAGAAAAGGAGTCTGACGTTCCACTTCCGATAATAACATTCCCGGGACTATATATAGGAATTTCCCAGAATAGGTCCCGGTTCTTGCCCAAATTGAGCCCATATCAGCATTATGTATAAATTTAAGGGGGAATAAGGAGAATATATGGTCCGGATAATCTTACCCATCGAGGGCATGCACTGCGCCACCTGTGTTGGCACCGTGGAGAAGGCCCTGGGGAGGCTGGACGGGGTGGAAAAGGTCTCGGTCAACCTCAATGCCGAGACCGCCACCGTGGATTTCGACCCCGCCAGGGTAGGGATACCTGCCTTCATCCAGCAGATAAGGGAGGTGGGCTACAACGTCCCTGTCAGGAAGGCCAGACTCAAGGTCTCGGGTCTTCGGGACGCCTCCGAGGCCCTGACCATTGAGAAGACCCTTTCCGGGCTGGAGGGCATGGTCTCAGCCTCGGCCAACATCAACATCCAGACCGTCTCGGTGGAGTTCCTGCCCCCCTTAGACATCACCACCATCCGGAAGACCCTGGAGGGCATGGGGTTCAAGGTCCTGGAGGAGGACGTGGAGAAGATCGAGCGCGAGAAGGAAATCCAGAAGAACAAGCGGGCCTTTGCCCTGGCCCTGGTCCTGGCGATGCCCGTGGCCTTAGGCGGGATGCACAGCCTTCTGCCCTTTCCGGTGCCAAGCCTTTTCAAGAACCTCTACTTCCAGTTTGCCCTGACCACCCCCATCCAGTTCGTGGCGGGCTGGCAGTTCTACCGCGGCTCCTACGGCGCCTTGAAGAACCGCACCGCCAACATGGACGTCCTGGTGGCCATGGGGACCTCGGCCGCATATTTCTATTCCGTCCTTGTGACCTTCCTTCCAGGCATGTTCCCGGGGCACGGGTATTACGAGAGTGCGGCCCTCATCATCACCTTCATCCTCCTGGGCCGGACCCTTGAGGCCATGGCCAAGGGCAGGACCTCGGAGGCCATCAAGAAACTGATGGGCCTTCAGGCCAAGACCGCCCACGTCATCCGGGACGGGAAAGAGGTGGAGGTCCCGGTGGAGGAGGTGGAAGTCGGGGACATAGTGGTGGTGAGGCCCGGGGAGAAGGTCCCGGTGGACGGGGTGGTAATCGAGGGGCACTCCACCATCGACGAGTCCATGCTGACAGGGGAGCCCATCCCGGTGGAGAAGAAACCGGGGGACCGGGTGGTGGGGGCCACCATCAACAGGTTAGGGACCTTCAAGTTCAGGGCCGAGAAGGTGGGCGCCGATACCGCCCTGGCCCAGATTATCCGCCTGGTGGAGGAGGCCCAGGGGTCCAAGGCCCCCATCCAGAAGCTGGCTGATAAGGCGGCCGGGGTCTTCGTGCCGGTGGTGATATCCATCGCCCTTTTGACGTCCCTGGGCTGGTACTTCATCGGGGGCATGGGGTTCATCTTCGCCTTCACGGTCCTGATAGCGGTGCTGGTCATCGCCTGCCCCTGCGCCCTGGGTCTGGCCACCCCCACGGCCATCATGGTGGGCACCGGCAAGGGGGCGGAGATGGGCATCCTGATAAAGGGCGGGGAGCAGCTGGAGACCACCCACAAGGTGGATACCATCGTCCTGGACAAGACCGGGACCATCACCGAGGGCAGGCCGTCTCTCACAGATGTCATCCCTGCCGAGGGCGTTTCTGAGGAGGAGGTGTTGCGCCTGGCGGCCATGGCCGAGGTCAAAAGCGAGCACCCCCTGGGGGAGGCCATCGTCCGGGGGGCCAAGGAGAGGGGGATGGAGGTCCCCGAACCCGAGGGGTTCTATGCGGTGCCCGGCCACGGTGTGGACGCCACCATCGAGGGTAAGCGGGTCATCCTGGGGACCAGGAAGTTCATCACTGATAACGGTATAGACATCTCGGCTCTGGAGGGGAAGATGACGGCCCTGGAGGAGGCAGGCAAGACCGCCGTGCTCCTGGCCAGGGAGGATAGGCTCCTGGGTATCGTGGCGGTGGCCGACAGGGTGAAGGAGAACTCCAAGGAGGCCATTGCCGACCTGAAGGGCCTGGGCCTGGAGGTGGTGATGCTTACAGGGGACAACCGGAGGACCGCCGAGGCCATCGCCAGGGAGGTGGGCATCGAGCGGGTCCTGGCCGAGGTCCTGCCCGAAGACAAGGCCGAGGAGGTGAAGAAACTCCAGGCCGAGGGGCGGTTCGTGGCCATGGTGGGCGACGGGATAAACGACGCCCCTGCCCTGGCCCAGGCGGATATCGGCATCGCCATCGGTTCCGGGACCGACGTGGCCATCGAGGCCGGGGATATCGTGCTGATAAAGGACGACCTGCGGGACGTGGCCGCCGCCATCCGGCTCTCCAAGAAGACCGTGAGCAAGATAAGACAGAACCTCTTCTGGGCCTTCTTCTATAACTCGGCCATGATACCTGTGGCCATGGGGGTCCTCTACCCCTTCCTGAAGGTCGGGGGGGTCATCGGTCCTGTTTTCGGCTGGACCGGGCTGCTGCACCCGGCCTTTGCGGCAGCGGCCATGGCCATGAGCTCGGTTTCCGTTGTTACTAATTCCCTGCTCTTGAAGAGGTACAGGCCGAAATGAGGGATTTTGCGAAGTACTGGGTGCCGGTCCTGGCCTACATGGGCCTTATATTCTACCTTTCGTCCCTGCCAAAGGCGCCACTCGATGAGGGGTCCCTGTTCTTCAGGCTGGACCCCCAGATGGTGCTCCTCCACATGGCAGAGTATTCCATACTGGGCCTCCTCCTCCTCCACAGGGCGGTGATGAATACCAATAGCCCTCTGATTCCAGAAAGCCCCAGGTTGGCAGCCTCCTCCATCGGGATCTTTTATGGCTTCACCGACGAGGTTCACCAGCTCTTCGTGCCCGGGAGATTCGGGTGCGGGGAAGACCTGGCAGCGGATTTCCTGGGGGTGCTGCTGGGCCTGCTGGTAGGCGAGAGAATTAAAAAAGAAAGGGGAAGGGGATCAACCCCTCCTTCTAAGTCTGTACCCGGCCAGGGGCACCAGGGCCATCAGGGTCAGTAGAGTGGGACCGCAGATACCCTTGGTCTCGGCCGCTGCCGGGGCGACCTGCTTTGCCATCTCTTCCTCGGCCTTTGCGGCCTCTGCCTCAGCCCTCATCCTGGCAGCCTCGCTCTTGATGCGCACCAGGGTCTCCTTGGCAGGGGCCCACCCATACCAGTGCATGTAGTCAGGGTTCATGTGGAAGGCCCCCTGGAAGGCCCGCATCCTGTACTCCAGGAAGATCAGGTAGAGGTCCTGCTCCACCGGGGTTGGGGCCTCGTAGAACTGGAGGAGGTCGGGAGCGAAGTCCCAGCCCTCGGGCTTTTCCAGGATGCCCTCATCGTACAGGCTCCTGACCTCCCGGATGGCCTCGGCGAAGACGTGGTCTATCTCCCTGATGAGGAGGTCTCCGGTGCCGAGCTGTTCCTTGGCGAAGGACTCGGAATGACACTCCTTGCAGGTCTCGAGCATCTCGGCCCTTTCCTTGTCCCACTCCTCTGCGGAGAGCCTGGCCACCTTGGCGCCGGCCACCACGTCAAGCCTGGGGGTGGGATTGCCCTCATCGTCCAGGACCCCAAGGGCCTGGAGTATGGTCACCCTGTCGGCCCACCACTGCTCGTCCTCACCCGGGTAGGGGGCCAGACCGTTGGTACGGAGGGCCAGGAATCCCCAGGCCGTCATCACGCCGTGGTCCCCGTCCTTCATGTGGCAGTCCTGGCAGGCAGGAGCCCTGCCGGTATCACCTTCAATCTCGTAGATGACCCCGTGCTTGGAGCTGGACCACATCTCCCACTGGGGGTGGTCGAAGCCCATGTGGCAGGTCTTGCAGGCCTCGGGCCTTTTAGCCTCTTCCTTGGAGAACTTGTGGCGGGTGTGGCATGAGTCGCAGGAGCCGGTGCCGTACCTGAACTCGCTTAGGTCCTCTCCGAGCTTCAATCCGATCTTGTGGCAGCCCGAGCACCCCTTGAACCCGAAGTTGCCGGTGATGGGCCCGGGCTGATGCCCCACCATGGGCATGGCCTTCATGGCGGCCCAGGCCAGGGAGTGCTTGCCGTTGTTGTACTCCTCCACCTTGTCCTCATGGCAGAGGGCGCAGGTGTCTGGTGTTGGGATCTTGGCCTCTTGAGCATCGTCGTAGCCAGTGTGGCCCTTGCCGTGGCATGTGGGGCAGGAGAGATCGTCGCTCATGGCGCTTTCCTTCCACTGGGCCACTATCCCAGGGGTCTCCTTCTCATGGCAGTCGATACACTCGTCGGCATGGACCGCCCCGAAGAAGAATACCCAAGTCAATAGAACTAATAATATTTTACCTCTCATGTTCACTTCCTCCTTCTTTAGTTAGAGGTCCCCATAGGTACCTCCCCACTATCTATAGAAAGACCATGTTATTTGAATTTATCCGAACATGTTCGGAAAAAATGGCAAACTTTAAGCCACGAGAGACCAACCATCTACTATGGACAGAAAGCTCAAGGGACTCTTCCGGCTGGAAAAGTTCCTAGTGGAGAAATACATGACCCTGGGGGACCTGGAGAGGGAAGAGGTCGCATCCCTTTACTCAGAGTACCAGGAGATTGCGGGGGAGGTCCGCCGCCGCTTCGACGACCTCTTCGACCTTACTGGAAAACTTGAAGGCAAGTACCCCTGTGAGGACTGCGTGGAGAAGGGTATCGGATGCTGCAGGAACTGTGCCGGGGTGGTGGGGTACTACTCGGCCCTGGACATCCTGAAGGCACGCCACACAGGGGAGGACTGGCATAGTGTCCTCCTGGACTGCTGGGGGGAAAAGGGCTTTCTCATGGATGGGGGCTGCGCCCTGCCCCAGTCCCTGAGGAGCTATAATTGTACCCGGCAGATTTGTTCGAGATATAGGGGGGGCCAGGAGGGGATGGATGAATCATATATGGACGAGATCAAGGGGAACATCAAGGACCTGGGTGATGTCTATTCGAAGATCGAGGACCTTCTGGGATGCAGCGACTTCCCGGCTTTCTAGACCTTTCCTCTATCCTAGGGCCTCACCGGGGTATATTCCTCGAGAAATTCGTAGCGGTTGTCATCCAGGAGTCTCAGGGCCACCATCATCTCCACATGGGCCGAGGCCCTGGTCTCCACCAGGTTCCTCAGGGTCCCCCTCCGGATGGCCTCTCTGAGCTCTGCACAGCTCTTGCGGGCCATACTGACATTGTGGGCCAGGAGCCCTTCATATCCCAGGTCTTCCGGGGTCCTGCCAGCGCAGGCTGCGCACTCACAGGGGAGTTCCTGGAGATCCTTGATGTCCAGGACGCCGGTGGAGGTCTCCATCAATCCTCTCCGCGCATTAACCTTGGCAGAGAGGTCGTCGAAGAGGTCCACGCCCATGTAGGCCAGCATGGGGAACCAGGGGGCCGGGGCGTGGGGGAGGTAGAGGGCGGTGTTGGGCCCGGCCTCTTCACGGACGGCGGGAAGGACCTCTGTGAGGACCCTGGGCCTTGTGATGAGCTTGGCGCCGTCCGCGATGACCAGGAGGGGACGGTCTCCCAGTTCCCGGGTGCATCTCTGGCGCAGGTCGGGATATTTTCCCCCCTGGACCACGGCGGGGGAACCCGGGTGCTGGGCCGCCGCCTTCAAGGTCTCCTCCACGGAGAGATGGGCCACCGGTCTCGGGACATCCAGGCCGCTGGGAAAGTCCGGGAGGATCCCTGGGCCATCCAGGTCCCGGGGGAGGAATAGGCTCCCGTGGTCCACCAGCACAGGATCACCGTCCCCCGTCAGGATTGGCAACAGGCCGGGGGTCCTCAGGGTCCTCCCACCGTAAAAGAATTTCCCGAGCCTTGCCGGCCCGTGGTGCCTTAGAACCTCCAGCATGCTTGGCCTTTACCGGGGTGGTTTTTATAAAGGTTGCGGAGCAATTAGGATACCAGGATGGAAAACGAGGTCATAAAGGCGATCAAGGAGAGACGGAGCGTGCGCCAGTTCCTGAAAAGGGAGGTTCCAGATGACCTGGTCAGGGAGGTGCTAACCGCGGGGTCCTGGGCACCGTCAGGTCTCAACAACCAGCCCTGGAGGTTCATCGTGGTCAGAGACGAAAAGACCAAGGAGGCCATGGCCCAGCACACCCACTATGGCCATACCATCCGGGGGGCGCCGGTCCTCATCTGCGTCTTCATGGACGCCGAGGCCAGCTACGACCGGACCAAGGACTCCATGGGCATCGGGGCCTGCAACCAGAACATCCTCCTGG
>CAZHQS010000054.1:0-11275 GCA_964534545.1 Candidatus Hydrothermarchaeota archaeon | reverse complement strand
GACCGGACCAAGGACTCCATGGGCATCGGGGCCTGCAACCAGAACATCCTCCTGGCGGCCCACAGCCTGGGTCTGGGCACCGTCTGGCTGGGGGAGATCCTCAAGGACAAGGAGGATGTCCGCAAGATCCTGGGGGCCCCGGACGTCTATGAACTCATGGCGGTCATCTGCCTGGGATACCCGGAGCCCAGGGACCGGGGTTCGGAGAGGAAACCGGTGGAGGAGCTGGCCTTCAGGGAGAGGTACGGGGAGAAGTTCTAGGACCGCTGGTCCGTCCAGGTGAGGAACTCCTCCAGGAACTCCTGGGACTCCCTGTTGTCTGCATAGTCTATGTGGATACTGAGCCTGTAGATTCCCTTTCGGTTTAACAAATAGGTGAGCTTGGCCAAAGCCAGGACGATCTGGTGGGGCAGACCATAGGTGAAATCATGGGTCATGGAGGGTATTTCTCCCTGGGGGGTAACGATCTTTGTGAGTAGATATATGGACCCATATTCCTGACGGAGAACCCCCAGGGCTTCCCCGGTGACCAAATACCTGGGTGGGGCGAAGGTGCGGGGCTCAAATCCAGCTTTCACGAACTCTTCCCTGGACCTTCTCACAAGCTCCTGGGCCTCCCCCTTTGAACACCGGAACTCAAAGCCCTCGTGGGTGTATCCGTGGGCGCCGATCTCGATCCCCCTGGATTCTTTCTCCTTTAGATACTCTGTGAATTCAGGGTATTCGGAGAGGGGTGTGGTGCCGGCATGGTTGGGAATGACAAAGACCACCGTCCGATGGATATTGTGCTTTTCCAGTACCGCAAGGATCTCTTCCAGGGCCTCCACCCCATAGCCGGGGGAAGCGTCGTGGATCTCCACCCAGATTTGAGAAGGAGCGGCGTGGCCCGGGGGAAGGGCCAGGAGGACCCCTGCCATGAGCCAGAGGAAAAGGCGCATGAAGCATAATCACCAAATCGAAAGTTATATATATTTTTACTATTGATTCATCCACAAAACCCGAGAGAGGTGTGAGGTGATACGATGAGTACCGCGTTGGCTGTTGTGGGTAATGGTCTACTCCTGGCCGCCCTGGGAGTTTTTTTCATCGGTTTTATAGCACGATTGATGGGATGGTACAGGATTCCTGTGCCCCTCAAGATTCCGACCACTCCGGCGCCCAAGTCCCTGTCTGGAGTAATCGCTAGGGTTGCCACGGAGGTCTTTGTTTTCAGGAGCCTTTTCAAGGCTGATAAGGCCCTTTGGGTAGGGGGATACGTCTTTCATGTGTCCTTTGCCCTGATAATCCTCAGGCACCTGAGGTATTTTGTGGACCCCCTGCCGGGTTTCGTCCTGGCGGTCCAGCAGATCGGGGTCTATGCCGGTTTTACCTTGGTAGTTTCCCTGGCCTATCTGTTGTACAGGAGAGTGGTCTTTGATAGGGTCAGGTATGTCACGACCTTTGCAGACTACTTTGCCATCCTGCTGATCATGGCCATAGGGATTACCGGACTCTGGATGCGATATATTGACAGGGTCTTTGTCATAGATGTGAAGAACTTCGCCATGGGGGCCCTGACCCTCCAGATGAACGCCCCGCCGGACCATCTGTTTTTCTGGCTGCACCTGAGCCTTGTGGCTACCCTGCTTATCATCTTCCCCTTCAGCAAACTGATGCATGCGGGCGGGATCTTCTTCAGCCCCACCAGGAATCAGAGGGACAACCCCAGGGACAGGCGGTATATCAATCCCTGGAACGACACCTTCCCAGATCCGACGATTCCCGAGTATGCGGACGGAAAGAATCCGCCCATTGACAACCAGTGAGGTGACAAGATGACAAACGTTCACGAACTCATTCCCACACCGAAAATCAAACCCGATGCCTCCCAGGACCAGGTCTGCCACCGCTCCAAGGAGGTGCACCAGAAACCTCTGGGCCTGCCCTGGGAACTCCCAGAAAACTGGAAAGACGAGTTCTTACGGGCCATGGACGATTACAGAGGCAGGTTCCGCTCCTTCCAGGACTACCTGGACATATGCGTCCGATGCGGGGCCTGCACCGACAAGTGCCACTTCTACCTGGGCACCGGCGATCCCAAGAACATGCCGGTTGCCAGGGCAGAGCTTTTGAGGAGCGTCTACAGGAGATACCGGACCCTGAGCGGGAAGGTCCTGGGCAAGATGGGCCTTGGAAAGCTGGTCAACGCCAGGGAGCTCACCGAGGATGTCATAGAGGAGCTTTACAGGTATCTCTATCAGTGCACCCTCTGCCGGCGCTGCTCGGTCTTCTGTCCCTACGGGATTGACACCGCCGAGATCACCTACGGCGGCAGGGAGATCCTCAATCAGGTGGGCTACTCCACCAAGTACATCACCGAGGTGTTGAACAAGGTCTACTCCATCGGCAACAACCTGGGTATCCCCGAGAAGGCCTGGAAGGGCAACTCGGCCTTCATGGAGGAGGACATGGAGGATACCTACGGCCTGTCTAACATCAAGTTCCCTGTAAACGACAAGGATGCAGACATCCTGCTGGTCCCGCCCTCGGCCGACCTCTTCGTCAACACCGAGACCATGGCGGGCTACGGCCTCTTCTTCCATGCCACAGGGGAGAGCTGGACCACTTCCACCTATGCCTCTGAGGCAGGGAACTTCGGTCTCTTCTTCGGCTACGCCTACATGAGGAAGGCCAACAAGCGGATCGTGGACCTGGCCCTGAAGTGGGATGTGGACAAGATTATCTGCGGCGAGTGCGGCCATGCCTGGAGGCACATCCGCAACTTCACCGATACCATGAACGAGTGCGGCATCGAGATTGTCCACATCCTGGAGCACGTCTGGGACACCATCCAGAAGGGCAAGCTGAAATTCGACACTTCCCAGAACAAGGACTACAAGGTCACCTACCACGACCCCTGCAACGTGGCCAGGGCCTCCGGGATGCTGGACGAGCCCAGGAACATCCTGAAGACCGTCCTGCCCAAGGGCAACTTCATTGAGATGCCCTCGGATATGATCCGGGAGCGCACCTTCTGCTGCGGGGCGGGAGGCGGCCTACTTACAGGTGAGATAATGGACCTGAGGATGGCTGGCGGTAAGCCCAGGGCCATGGCCGTCAAACACACCGGCGCCAACCGGCTCGCGGTACCCTGCGCCATCTGCAAGGCCCAGTTCGGATACTCCATGAAGCACTGGGAGACCGGGGCCGAGGTATCTGGTGTGATGGACTACGTTGGATACGCCCTGGTGCCCTATCTGACGGATGAGCCCGGGGTGCTCAAATAGAGGTGGTCAAGATGAGAGGAATGCTTTTGATCGGAATCCTTCTGGCCCTCTTCGCAGGGTGCATGAACGCGGCCACCCCCTCCATAACCATGGCCAAGGACCTGCCCACACCCACCTACCATTCGGAATGGAACGGGCAGGCATGGAACTGGAACGCCACCCATCCGGATTACGTCAAGGACGGACCGGTGACCAGGAAGTTCGAGTGTCTCCTGTGCCACGACCCTCACGAGTCCTGCGACAGGTGCCACCAGTATGTTGGGGCCAAGCTTCTCTTTGGAGGTGAGGCAAGTGAACACTAAATTATGCGTTGTTGGGCTTATGGCCCTCTTGATGGTGCCGGCCCTTGCCATGGCGGCGGACCCCTATGCCCTGAACGGTCCTCCGGTTAGGGATTTCAAGGACGTCCAGGCCTTCGGCATAGGAGAGGACGGGGTGGCCAAGGCGGGAAGCTATATAACCCTGACCCTTCTGCCCGGTTCAAGCATCGCCACGGCCGAGTGCATGGCATGCCATCCTGAACAGGAGGCAATGCTCGCCAACACACCCCACAATTCCACGGCTGTGGAATGCGGCGCCTGCCATTTCGCCGACGCGGGGGATACAGGTGTCTCCAAATGCGACAAGGGAGTCATAACTCCAAAGAAGCTCATCCTCCAGAGGCAGTCCATGGCCTGCGGACAATCCAAATGCCACGACCAGCAGTACCAGGAGCTGAGCTCGGGCAAGATGTTTGATTTTGCCAGCTGCCTCAACTGCCATGACCCCTACAAGATGATCTACGGGACCATGGACCAGGAGGTAAAGGAGGGTATCGGCCACCGGGAGGTAGGCCACGAGCACACCCACGGCCTTGTGACCGACAGGGACAAGATCTGCGAGCCCTGCCACAGCCTGAAGGCAGGGGACTCAAGTGAACTCTCGATAATCCACTATGGGATCATGTCAATGGCACCTAGATTGTCAGGTGATGAGGCATTTAAAGTATCAAACCTGACCCCAACCTGCATTGACTGTCATCTCCTCCAATATGTGGACGAGAAGGGCGTGGACCACGAGAACCACAAGTTCTCCTTCGAGCTTGAACGGTCCAACCAGACTTGCCAGATCCAGGGCTGCCATCCTGACAAGGAATACGCCTGGGTGGAGGAGCAGGTCACCCGGTGGCAGAGGATGAAGAAGACGGTGCCCTACGAGATAAACGAAGTGCTCTTCCCGAGACCACCGGCACCCTTCACCGAGGCACCGGTACAGACGACTGCCATCGTGGGGTTCTTCGCGGTGGTGCTGCTCTCAGGCATTGCAGCCCTCAGGTATCAAAGGAGGGATGAAGAATGATAACAAGAAGGAACCTCCTGAAGGTCATGGGTGCTACAGGGACGGCAGTCCTTTTGAGCACCACGGCCGCTACAGCATCCAAACTCGTCAAACCCTTTGACGATGGGACCAAAGGACGGCACGACGTGAACGTGTGGTACTCCCGGCCGGTTGAGCCCAATCCCAACACCGGGGAAAAGCCCCAGTGGGGTATGGTGATAGATACCAGCCTCTGCATGGGGTGCGGTATATGCCGGGAGGCCTGTGCCAAGGAGAACAACATAGGTGAGAACTCCGGCCTGCGCTACATCAAGATCCTGACCATGGAAAAGGGCGAGATAAATATCGAGCATACCAGGGCCAGACCCAGAAACGGAGAGGATACCTGGAACATGCCGGTCCAGTGCATGCAGTGCGAGAATCCCCCCTGCGTCCAGGCCTGTCCCATAACAGCTACCTGGCGGGAGGAGGACGGTATCATCGTGGTTGATTACAAGAAGTGCATGGGCTGCCGGTACTGCATCATGAACTGTCCCTACTGGGCCCGGCACTTCAACTGGGAGAAGCCTGGAGCCCCTGTGGGTGGGGGCAACGACCAGGGCGACCCGATACCGCCACCCCAGCGGCCTGCCGGTGTGGTGGAGAAGTGCACCTTCTGTATCCACCGGGTGCGCTCGGGCAAGATCACAAGATGCACCGAGGCATGTCCCAGGAAGGCAAGGATCTTCGGGGACATCAATGATCCCAACAGCACCATCTCCAAGGTGCTGAAGCAGCGCCAGGGATTCAGGCTCAAAGAGGAATTGGGTACTAGCCCGCGTATATGGTACCTGGGGTGATGAGAGATGACGGAAGAAGTTCAGACAGAGACCCAAAATCCTGTTATCGGCGGGGTTGAGATTAGAATTAGCGAACTGAGGAGTGCCGGCCCCAGGTTCTGGGGGCTGGTTACCAGCCTGCTCGTGATAATCGCCATGGGCTTTATCGCCTGGGGATACCAGCTCAAGAACGGCCTGGTGGTCACGGGCATGAGGGACATCTTTGCCTGGGGACTTTACATCCAGAACTTCATCTTCTTCGTCGGCCTTGCCGCTGGCGGTTTGATTATCTACTCCAGCGTCAACCTGGCGGGGGTGAAGAAGTTCGCGCCCCTGAACAAGATCGCGGTCCTCCAGGCGTCGACCTGTACCCTGTTGGCCATGTCCTTTATCTTCCCCGACTTGGGTAATCCGAAGAATGCGATCAACTTCCTATTTTCACCCAACGTCTACTCCATCTTCGTCTTCGACGCGTTGATATTGAACATCTACTTCATCCTGACCCTTGTGGACATGTACATGATGTTGTCAGGGAAGATCCATAAGGGCAACAGGGAGATGACCTTGACCCTTATCTCCCTGCCCGCCGCTATAGGTATCCACTCCATAACGGCGTGGATCCTGGGCCTCGCCAGGGCCAGGGAGCTCTGGCATACGGCCCTCATGGCGCCCCTCTTCATATCCTCGGCCATCGCCTCGGGCCTAGCCCTCCTGATCCTGATGGTCCTGCTGATACGCAGGTACACGGATATGAAGTTCGATGACGATGTCTTCGAGTCCATGGCCCAGCTGACGGCCTGGGTGGTGGCGGTGGACCTCTTCTTCCTTTTGGCCGAGTCCCTCACCACCATGTGGAGGATGTCGTCCACCCCTGGCCACATGGAGAGGTTCATGATCTTCGTGACTGGGAAGTATGCGCCCATCTTCCTCTCCGAGGTCTTCCTATTCGGGGTGCTGCCCTTTTTCCTCCTGGCATGGCCCAAGACCCGCAAGAACGTGACCCTGAACGCCGTGGCCTCGGTGTTCATCCTCATGGGCATCTTCTCCAAGAGGTTCTTCCTCCTGGGAAGCGGCCTGGCCTACTCCCCCTGGGGCTGGCTGGGTGTGTACTGGCCCACCCTCACCGAGGTGATGGTGACGGCGGGTATGTGGTCCATTGGCATCCTGGTGGTGACCCTGGCCATGAAGCTCTTCGACATGGAAGTGGAAATCCACGAGGAAGAGGAGGAGGAAGAGGCGCCACCGGTTGAGGAGGCGGCAGAAGAAGGAGCAGGCCCTGCCCAGTGCGGTCTCTGCGACGCCAAGTTCGACTCCATGGACGAGTGCTGCGCCCATGCCGAGAAGGAGCACGCCATTGCCCAGGAGTCCTGCGATATGGCCTGCGAGTCCCTGGGTGGTGGTGGCGGCGGTGCCACCTGCGGTCTCTGCGATGCCGAGTTCTCCTCCATGGACGAGTGCTGCGAGCACGCCGAGAAGGAGCATGCCATCGCCAAGGAGTCCTGCGACATGGCCTGCGAGGAATCGGCCGGTGGCGGAGGCGGCGGAGGCGCCACCTGCGGTCTCTGCGATGCCGAGTTCTCCTCCATGGACGAGTGCTGCGAGCACGCCGAGAAGGATCACCAGATCTCCAAGGACCAGTGCGACATGGCCTGTGAGTGAGAACCGAAAACTGGCTGGCTTCAAGCCAGCTTTCCTTTTTTTATTTAAGCTGCAAGTCCAACGGTAAAGCGGAATACCAGTGTACAATCAAAATAGGTGGGTTTATCTCAATTTCGAGGCCCCATCTAGACCCTGGAGAAAATGCGCCTTTTGTTGCCGGTTTTTTTGTATTTGACCGGAACTGCCAATATCTGAAGAATCTTGGGATAGACTAAAAAAGTAGAATATAGGGGAATGAATCCCCTTAAATCTTGTATTTACACACAGCCAGTCGGCTTTGGAAGTCCTGCGTACTTGCAGGCCTGCTTGGCCGGACCCTCGGGGAAGAGCTTGTAGACGTACTTGAGGTTGCCCTTCTCGGGACCAAAGGCCTTCTTGACCTCCTTGACCAGGATCCTGATCATGGGGGCAATCTGGTACTCCTGATAATACTCCCTCAGGAAGTTTATAATCTCCCAGTGCTCGTCAGTCAGGGTGACACCGTCCTTCTCTGCGAAGGCCTCCGCTACTTCCTTTGTCCACAGGCTGGGGTCCTGGAGATAACCTTCCTCGTCAAGGGGTAATTCCTTACCTCCAACAGTTATGGTATTAGCCATTCAATCACCTCTCTGATTTTATTACCTGGGAATCTAATTCGAATCCTATATAAATATTGTGGTTTGGGCCTCTCTGCCGGATTTTTTGGACTCGGAAACTATTAAATACATCCCTTGCTTTATCCTTGGGTCATGGAGGTTGGTGAACTTATAAAGAAAAGCGAAGAGGCTTTTCACAGGATGGACTGGCAGGAGGTGGCAAGGCTCAATAAGGAAATCAAGGGATCTGATGTGGATTCCAGGAGCAGGGACCTGGCCGCCGGTCTATATCATTATGCAAAGGCCAAGCTGGAAACCGAACCGGAACGGATCATAGCAGAACTGGAGGCTGCCCATGAGAATTTCGAGTCATCCGACGCTACCCTGGCATCCATGGCCAGGGCTGAGCGGCTGATCCTCCTGGCGGGCTTCGACGAGGAAAACCGGGGAACCCATCTGAAGGCCCTGGGGGAGGCTGCCATGCGGGACTTTGGCACCACCAGCGATCCCAATCAGCTGAAACTTGCCATAAGGGCTCTCGAGGATGCCAAGGCCCTGGCCGAGGGTCAGGATGTCCTGGAGATATCAAAAAACCTGACCTTCTGTTTGGCCAGCTACGCCCCCTATGCCGAGAGGCCCGAAGAGCTCTATGAGAGGATCCTGGCCCTCTCCGAGGAGCTGGGCAGGGTATGGGAGGAGGGGCAGGACCTGTCGGACCTGGCCAGGGCCAGGATGAACAGCGCCATCGCCAGCCAGAAGCTCGCCTTCACCAGGGACAAGAACCTGATAAAGGATGCCATCGACCATGCAAAAGAGGCCATCGGACTTTTTGAAAAGGAAGGGCTCCTCTTTGAGATGGTGAGGGGGAAACAGGCCCTGGCCAATATCTACAAGGATGCTGCCCATCTTTACCCTGAAAAGACAGTGGATTTCCTTGAAGAGGCCCTGGGACTCCAGAGGGAGGTCGCCTCCCATTTCAAGGAGGGCAAATACGAGCTCAACCGGGCCTACGCAGGTATGGAGGTCTCCGCCACCCTCCTGGAACTGGCCGACCTTGCCCCCGGGAAAAGGGAGGAATACCTCAGGGAGGCCAGGGAGGCAGTCGAGGAGGCCCTGGAGGTCTTCCGTGACGAGAAGAAGGGGGTGGAGTTTGGCCAGGCCAAGATGGCCCTGGGTGTTGTTTTAAAGAAGCTGGGCCAGCATGACGAGGCCGGCAAACTCCTCAGAGAGGCCGCAGAGGTCTTCGACAAAGAGGGGATGAAGGACCTCAGGGAGAAGGCCCGGGAACTGGCAGGAAAGTGACCCCATGACAGGCAAGACCCCTGTTTCCGTCATGTGGGAGTCCACCATCGCCTGCGGTCTCCGCTGCAAGCACTGCAAGGCCTCGGCCAAGACCAGGCCGGACCCCGACGAGCTGACTCCAGAAGAGGGCCTTGCACTCATGGACCAGATCGCATCCTTCGGAGCCCCCTACCCCATCCTCCGCATCACCGGGGGGAACGCCCTCATGCGGGAGGATATCTTCGAGCTCATCGCCTACGGCAAGGAAAAGGGCCTCACCGTCACCATAGCCCCCTCCACCACCCCCCTCCTGAACAGGGAGAACATCGAGAGGTTGAAGGATTCGGGCTGCGATACGGTGGCAGTCAGCATCGACGGTCCGGATGCCGAGACCCACGACAGGTTCCGGGGGGTCCCCGGCACCTTCGACAGGCTGGTGGAGGCATGTTCCCACATGCAGGAGGTGGGCCTGCCCTTCCGGCTCCTGACCACCGTCAGCAGGTTCAATGTTGAGTACCTCCCCGAGATCATGGCCCTCTCAAAGGACCTGGGGGCGGTGGGATGGTACCTCTACATGATCATACCCACAGGCAGGGCCCGGCAGGAGTATGGGATCTCCCCGGAGGACTTCGAGGACGTCTTCCACTTCATCTACGACCTCATGCGCTCTGCCCCCATGACCATCAACGCCATCGCAGGAAGCGAGCCCTACCGGCGGGTGGCGGTCATGCGACGGCTGGTGGAGATGGGCCGGCTGGACCCCTCGGTCCTCCAGCAGGGTCCCCTGTATGCAAGGCTGAAGGAGAAGCTTGAGAGGATCATAGGCGATGGCCCCCCGGCAGAAACAGCAAAATCCACCTACAGACCCAGGGACAGGAAGCGCTTCGGCAAAGGGATCTTCATATCCAACAACGGGGATGTATTCCCCTCCAGTTTCCTGCCCATCCGCCTGGGTAACGTCCGGGAGGACACCCTTTCAGAGGTCTACTCCGGGGCTGCCATCCTGGAGGAGATGCACGACGCCTCGAAGCTCAAAGGCCGCTGTGGTTCTTGCGAGTTCAACCATATCTGCCGGGGCTCCCGCTCCCGGGCCTATGCCGTCACCGGGGACTACCTGGCCGAGGACCCCTACTGCGCCTACCGGCCCGGGACCGTCTCCAGGGAAGATGTCGCTGATGCAGAAGAGATTCTGGACCAGATACGGCTGACTAACTTTTCGAGAAGGGTCAGGTAGGACGCTGGTATTCCTCCAGGGCCTCCAGAAACCTTTCCTTTGACACATAACCTATGATGCGGTCCACCTCATCGGCGCTGGTCCGGTTGGTGCCCTCTACCTTCTGGACCGTCAGGAACACAATGGTGGGGGTGCCTACGATCCCCATGTTCCCTGCAAGGCTCGGCTCCTTGTCTATGTCCACCTGGACGGCCACGAACCCCTCCAGGACCTTCTCCACTTCGGGGTCGGTCAGCACCTCGGCCTCGAAGAGGCGGCAGTAGCCGCAGGACTGGGAATGGAAGTATGCAAACAAAGGCTTTCCCGTGGCTTCGGCCTCGGCCATGGCCTCCAGGAAGGAGGGCATGAATTCGACCACGATCTCCGTCTTTCCCGTATCCCCCGTCCCCGGGGTTTCACCCCCTTCCCCGATGCACAGAGGGAAAAGCACCAGAAGGACGGCTAAAATATACTCTGTCTTCATAGGTTTAGTCCACCCATTTCCTCATTAATTATCCTTTCGACCTCTGGCACAGCCTTTCTCTGAAGGGCGATATTCTCCTCCACAGCAGACCTGATACCACCCTTTACCAGGACCACCCCTGGAATGTCCTCCACCGCAGGGTCCACGTTCCCGAAGGGGGAGACGTCCACCACGAAAAGGGGATTTTCCCTCTCCTGGATGATGTCCCCGGTCACCCGGTAGTGGGAGGCCAGGGTGGCGCAGATGAGTATATCTGCCTCGGATATGGCCCTGACCCTTTCTGAGTGGTCCACCACATCCCCCCCCACATCGGCAGCGGTCCTCAGCCCGAGATCCCTGTTCCTGTTCAGGACCTTGACCAAGGCCCCCTGGTCCTTGAGCCCCCTTGCCAGTCTCCTCCCGGTAAGGCCTGCCCCGTAGAGGAGGACGGCCCTGCCATGGAAGTCCCCTATATTCTTACCGAGGGATTCCAGGGCCTCCCAGGCCGGCCGTTCTGTCCCCAGGATCCCTGTCTCCTCCCTGGCCCGAAGCATGGCCCTGAAGACCGCCTGAAAGGTCCTTCCAAGGCCCCGCCCCAGGGCGCCAAGATCCTTGGCGACCTTGACGGCATCCTCGGCCTGCCAGGGGATGTAGGTCTCCCCCAGGACCCTGGACTCGATGCA
>CAZHQS010000053.1:0-11297 GCA_964534545.1 Candidatus Hydrothermarchaeota archaeon | reverse complement strand
CACCAATCCAATGCACCAAATTAGCCTCGAAACTCCTTAACCGAAGACCAATGGATAGATCAGGAGAGTCAGGGAAAACATCTCGAAAGCATCAGCGATGAGCCTGTAGTGGTCCACCACGTTGGAAGTCGCAACCCCGAAGACGATGACCTTTATTATGGGTGCAGCAAAAAAGGTCCTGAAGAACAGGGCCAGGGCAAAGAGGAGAAAGCCCAGGGTAAAGGGGGACCGCAGCTCCCTGTAACGCCTGAAAAATATGAAGATGAGTATAACCAGCATTAGCAGGTTGACAATACTGAAGGCCAGCCGTGCGGTGAGGATCCAGTCATCCATCTTCATAGAGAGAATACTAAAAATAATATATAAGCTTTGTGAATTAGGAGGGTATAATGGACAAAAAGCTCCTCTGGTGGATATTCGGCGTAACCAAGGGCGGGATCGTCAGGGCCAGGATCGTAAAATTTCTTCACGAAAGGCCAGGCAACGCCAACCAGATCGCCAAGAACCTCAAGATGGACTACACCACCGTGAGATACCACCTCAACATACTTTTAAAACATGACATCGTCGAGGTTTCCGAACATACGTATATTGTAATGTACTTCCTCACCGACAGGATGATGGACCAGTGGGACGAGTTTCTAAAGATCTATGAAAAGATTGCAGGAGGAAAAAAGGGATGAATATATTGGTACCCACCGACGGCTCATGGGCAGCCTACGCTGCAGAAGAGTATGCCGTAGCCCTCTGCCGGAGATGGGAGGGAAAGATCATTGCCCTTCATATCTATGACCCGGACATCTCCCTTGAGACATGGAAACTGAAGATCAAAAGGGAGATTCTCGGCAGGATGCAAACCGAAAGGGACGCCCTGGAAATCGTGGACAGGGTGAAAAAGCTGGGGGAGGAGAAGGGCGTTGAAGTGGAGAGTGTAATAAAAAAGGCCAGGGGAAGGCCCTCTGACGAGATCGTCAGATACGTTAATGAGCGGGGCGATATCGACCTCATAGTGCTTGCCCCCACCGGGAAACCCCATATATTCAAGATGTTCCTCGGCAGCACCACCGAGGGGCTGATAGCCGAACTCGGTGGCCTCTTAAAAATACCTGTGGTCCTGGTTCCCAAAAAGGATTAGTGTCCTTCTAGAATAATCACCTGTAGACCTCAAAGCCCGCCCATGATCTTCTGGTTGCAAAGGGTGGGCGAAACATTTATAAATACTAATATATATTAGTACTAATCATGGTTAGGTTTATTGACCGGGAATATGAGATGTCCCTGCTGGATAGGGACTGGGAAGCCGGGGGGGCGGTATTCGAGGTGATCTGCGGCAGGAGGAGAATTGGGAAAACCAGATTGATTACAGAGTTCATCAAGGACAGGGATGGCATCTTTTTCATCGCTGAAGATGTAAACAAAAAAGTCCAGATAAACGAATTAAAAAACAAAATCGCAGATTTCTTAGAGGATGATTTTTTGAGAACCATCGAGATAACCGAGTGGAAGGATCTATTTGAATACCTTGGCAGGGTCCTGCCAGAAAAAAAGAGATTCTACATCGCCCTGGACGAATTTTCCTATATCATCAAAAACGATACAGGTGTGCCAAGTGTCTTGCAAAAATTCTGGGACACCTTTCTTTCCAATACCCAGATATTCTTTCTTGTTTCTGGCTCCATCTTCGGCTTGATGCAGGATAAGATTCTCTCCTCTACATCACCCCTCTACGGCAGGAGAACCAGGGACCTGCTGGTGCGTCCCCTCTCCTTCCAGAATAGTGCAGAATTCCTGAAGATGCCCTTTGAGGAAAAGCTGAAGGTGTACATGACCATAGGAGGCGTCCCGGAGTATCTCCTGAAAGCAAGGAACTACAGGAGGGTGAACGCCTTCCTAAATGCGGAATTCTTAAAACGGGACGGGTATTTTTACAGGGAACCCTACTTCCTGCTGTCCCAGGAATTCAAGGAGATCAAGACCTATTTCACCATACTGAACGCCATATCCTACGGGAATACAAGACCCACCGAGATTGCCAACTTCGCAGGACTTAAATCCAGGGAGATATACCCATATCTGGAGAACCTGATCCGGCTGGGATTTATAAAGCGCATATCCCCCTTAATCGGGAAGAGAAGGAGGGGGATATATATGATTTCCGATGAGTTCTTTGATTTCTGGTTCAATTTCGTCTTTGCCAACAGGGAAAAGATTGAAAGAGACCGGATAGAAATTGAAAGGCTGGATGCGAACCCCTATTTTGGAAAGAGGTTTGAAATCCTGGTCAGGGAGGAGCTCTTTCATAATTTCTTCGATTTTGACATGGTGGGCAGGTGGTGGCACAGGGATAGAGAGATAGACATAGTTGCATTAAAGGAAGACACAATCCTTTTTGGTGAATGCAAATGGAAGGGAAAAGTAAACGCCGAGAGGGTTGTCAGGGCTCTGGTTGAAAAGGCAGAATATGTGCCGTGGAACAATGAATCAAGAACAGAAGAGTTCGTGGTCTTTGCAAAGAGCTTTTCTAAAAAAATAGACAAACTCAAAGGGAAAGATGTCCACTGCCTCGACCTGAAGGACCTCGAGAACTTCAAAGCCCGCCCATGATCTTGCGGAGCATGGGGTGGACCTCGAAGAGCTGCTCCTTGGCCATCTCCTCGTAGAGGCGGTAGAGGATACCCACCGTCAGCAGGACGCCTGTGCCTCCGCCCAGGCAGCCCGTCAGGTCGCCGAAGGCCGCCAAAAGGCCCACTGCCAGACCACCCATCAGGGTCACCGCAGGGATATACCTATTCAAGACCTTCTCGATGATGCGGATATCGCCCCGGAAACCAGGGATCTGCATCCCCCCTGACTGGAGCTGTTTTGCCACGGTCTTGGTATCCATGCCGGCGGTCTCCACCCAGAACTTGGAGAAGAGCATGGCCAGGACGACCAGTATCACGGAAAAGACTATGGCCACGATAATATCGAAATCTGGACTGCCCAGGGGCCTTGGTCGCTGCATATAGAAGGCCAAGCCATCTACTGGGCGATTGCCAGCAAAATGTCCCAGCACCGGGAACCCAGCATTCTCCAGCATCCTCGCCCAGAGCTGGACATTGGCCATGAAGATGCTGGCGAAGATGACCGGGATGTTGGAGGCATAGATGAACCTGATGGGGTACCTGCCCCTGGCACCGCGGAAACGCCCGTAGGTCAGGGGTATCTCCACCCTCACACTCTCGGCATAGACCACGGCCCCGAAGACAATGAAGGTACCTATTATGGGGATCAGGAGGTCAAAGCGGGTCTGGCCGTTGAGGATCATGTAGATAAAGGCAGGGATGCGGCCGGCCGGCACCACCTCCCCGGCCGAGGGGGGCAGGGGATTGAAGGCACCGATCATGATCTCGGCGCAGACCCCGGCCACGATGAAGAGGCCGATGCCAGAGCCAAAGCCCCACTTGGAGATGACCTCGTCCATGTAGATGACCAGGAGCCCCCCCAGGGTCAACTGGGCCACCAGGAGGAGCTGGGTGGTGGGATCGCCCCCCTGGGCAGGCAGGGCGCCCATGAGGACCATCACCGCACCCTCAAAGACGGTGAAGGCGATGGCCAGGACCTTCTGGGTTCCCTGGTAGATGGCCTTGTCCCTGGGATTGGACAGGTCCAGGTCAATGAGCTTGCCCCCCACTAGGATCTGCAGGATAATGGAGCCAGTGACAATGGGGCCTATCCCCAGGGTCATTATGGAGCCGAAATTGCCGGCTATGACGGCCCGCATGTTCTCGAAGATGTCCACGGCCTGGGGGTCCAGACCAATGAGGGCAACCTCCTGGAGTATGAAATAGGTAACCAGGATGATACCGGTCCACTTGATCCTGTCGTTGAAGGGCAGGGCATACTTGGGTCTCTCCACCTCTGGCAGCCGGGTCAGGATGTGCTCATATCTGTGGAGGAATCCCATCTCTACCCATCACCCGGAAAGGACGGCCTTACCCCCCTGTTCCTCGATCTTCCTCTGGGCGGACTCAGAAAAGCTGTCGGCCTTTATGATCAGGGGCCTGGTCACCTTTCCTCTGCCCAGGACCTTCTGGAACCCCAGGGTCCCCACATCGATGGACAGGGCCTCCTTCTCCTTTACTGCGAGCTTCTTCTCCAGAAGGGCCTCGGCCATCTGATCCAGGTCACCCACGTTGATGGAGTGGTAGGTGTTCTTAACCGCCTTTGGTACGTCAAATCCCCGCCTGCCGAAGTGGTCGGGGTCGTACTTTATGATCCATGTCCACTTGCCCTTGTGGGTACCGCCCATGCCCTTTCCGCCCCGGTTCCCGGCCCCCCGGGACTTCTTGTGGGAACCACCACCGCAGGTGCGGGTACCCCTCAACTTCCTGATCTTTCTGCTCTTCTGCGCCATTTCTTCACCTATCTCATCTTTGTCAGCAGGTCCTTGAGGGAACCCCTCTCCCCCAGGGCGCCCCCGGACCTGTAGCTCCGCTTGATGCCGCCATGGCCCTTCCTTGGGGGATGGAGCCTGAAGACGGGCTTGAGGCCCTGGATATCCTTCACCTCGGCCTTGCCTTCCACAAAGGCCTTGGCAAAGTCCTTGATGTCCTTGAAGGAGGAATTTTCCTTGACGTACTTATCTGTGAGCCGATCACCACCAAGTACCTCGCCCCGGTTTCTCAGGAGGTTCTCCACATCGGTCTCGTCCACCTCGCCCCAGGTCACATAGCCCCGGACCTTCTGGAGCATCCCCTGGTAGGTGGGCCTGTCGTCGATGAGCACACAGTGGTTGACCCTGCCCAGCCTGAGCATCTTCAGGGTGTCCTCGATCTTCCTGGAGACCCCGGCCGGCCCCCTTATCCTCACAACTGCAAGGCGCTTCATCTACTCCACCTTCCCCTTGGCTAGCTGGACGGTCTCGCCCTGCTCGGGGCTTATCTTCATCTGGGTGGTCTGCTTCAAGGCCTCGAAGGAGGCGAAGGCGTTGTTTATGGTGGACTGGGTCTGGCCGAAGGACTTGGACCAGACATCGTTTATACCCGCCAGCCTCAGGAGGGTCTTGGAGACGTCCCCTGCCGCAAGGCCAATCCCCTTGGGCGCCGGTATGAAGGTCACCCTCACACTCCCCGTGCGGCCGGTAACCTTGAAGGGCACGGTATGGGGGGTACTGCAGCCGCACTCCCAGGACCCGCAGCCCCTTATTATCTCTATCAGGTTCAGCTTGGCCTTGCGGATGGCCTTGCGGATGGCAGGACCGACCTCCTTGGCGATGGCCTTGCCCACCCCCAGGTAGCCGTTTCCGTTACCAATGGCCACGGTGGCCCTGAACCTAACCCTCCTGCCCGACCGGTGCATCTTCTGAACAAGATTTATATCGATGACCTCCTCGGTCAGATCTGGGAGGAGCACGTCGACGATCTCCGGCTCCATAAGGGGCAGGCCCGAGGTGAACACCTGGGATATATCCGTAATCTCACCGTTCTTCACCATATGACCTAGCCTTGTTCTGGGTTCCCATTCCTCCATTGCTATCATCCTTCTATCTTAACTTTAATTTCTTCAAAATGCCCGGGGAGTCCCTCTGGATCGATATGCTCACCGGATATCCGGCCAGGGTCCGGGAGGATCTCCTGGTCGTGGGGTATCTCCATACCCCCGTCCACCAGCCCTTTAAGGGCCGCATAGGCCTTCGAGCCCTTTATCAGCTCAATAAAGCCTGCGTCAAAAACAGCTTCAGCCTTTTCCTTCTCCACCGCCCTCTTGGCGCACAAAAGACCCGTGAGGTAGGCGGCCGGCATGTTCTTGGTCCCGGCCTTCCATCCCATCTTGACGAGTTCCTTGGAGTTGGCAGCGGCCACGACCCGATCCCCCTCTGGGGTGCTCTCAATGACCTGGACGGTGATGTATCGGGACGACCTCCTGAAGACCGCCCTGGGCCTGCCCGAGCGCATGAGCTTGAGCCTCCTTCTGTAGTCGGTCTTACCTTCCCTCTTCCTCCTGAAGGGCACCCGGTATCTTGGACCCGTGGCCATCACTGCACCCCCCTGTCCCTGATATAGGACTCCATGTGGGCCCTGCTCTTGAACATGCCGCTCTTGGCCATGCGGTAGTACTTCCTGTAGGACCTGGTATCCAGGTCCCCGGCCTCCTTCATGGACCGAAGCCTCGCCCTCAGGGGCCTGATGGTGGATATCCATCGCCTCTTCTTGGGGTTGCGGGCATTCTTAGTCCCGCTCCTTGTGCCATGGCCCCTCTGGCGTCCCTTCTTCCTCTGGATGGCCCTCTTCCTGGCCCTGTGGCGGCTGGTCCCTAGCACGGGCTTTGGCGCGATGGCCCCCTCTGATATGAGTCTTCGGATGTCGGCCCGGGTCACCGCCTCGTCGATGTCCTCCAGGGCATCGGGGTCGAAGTACACCCGGTGCCTCCCGGTCTTCAGGATGCGGGCCGCAAGTCTTCGCTGGGTCTTCAGGTCCATTTCCTCAATCACCTGTTCAATACCTTAAGTTTCATCTCGTCTGCCCTTGCAAGGAGCAGCGCCTTTTTCCTTTTTCCAACCTTCCCGGATATCCTCACGGCAAAGGTCTTGGGGTCCACACCCTCCAGGTCCTTCAAAGTGGAGACCAGCACCTCCTTTAAGCCAGAGGGATGAAGGCCCCGTTTCCTCCTGTCCGTTCCATAACCTATGGAGGGGACAGGACCCCGACCGCTGAAGCGCCTCCGGACCTTGTTGCTGATGCCCTTGGGGCGCCTCCACTTCTTGGAGAGCTTTTTGTATCTTGAAGCTTCGCGTCTTACGAATTTCATGAAAAATCACCTATACCGGCACACCGTCCCTCTCTATGAGGTAGATCCCATCCTGGAACACCCTGGGGTCCCTCTTCCTGACCCGGGTGAGCTTCTCAATGTTGGCCACCGTCTGGCCCACCTCTTCCTTGTCGATGCCCTTGACCACAAGCTCCGTCCCCTTGACGGTAACCTCGCAACGGCCGACAATCTTGGTGGACCTGGGGGTCTTCTCACCCAGGAAGTTGTCCACCCTGACCCTGTTGCCCTCCACCTTTATGGACATGGGGAAGTGGGCATAGACGGCCTTCAGCCTGTATTCATAGCCCTCGGTCACACCCTTTATCATATTCCTGATGTGGGATGCATAGGTACCCACGATGGCCTTCTGGGTCTTTCTGGGATAGTCGGCGCTTATGGTGACCTTGTCCTCCTCCACCCGGATGGTGATCCCGGGATAGCCCATCCTTTTCTTGAGCTCCCCGCCGGGTCCCTTCACCGTGACAATACCCCCCTCCAGACTCACCTGGACCCCCTGGGGGACTTCCACTTCTCGTTCAACCTGGGTGACCACCGTCTTCATCCTTACACCTCAGTACACATAGGCAAGCAGCCTTCCGCCGATCCTCTGCTGGATGGCCTCGTCGTGGCTCATAACCCCCTTGGATGTGGAGACTATGAGCTTGCCGAAACCCCTGGCCGGCAGAAACCTCTTCTCGAATTTCTCGAATTCCCTAAAGCCCACGGCATACCTGGGCCTTATGACGTTGCACTGGTTCATCTTCCCCAGAAGACGGACCTTGAACTGGCCTGCCTTGCCGTCGTCAATAAACTCGAACTCACCGATGTAACCGTTATCCTGCATCACCTTGAGGACCGTACCAATGACCTTGGAGGCAGGTTTGATTATACATACCGCCTTTCCGGCCCTCTCACTGTTCTTCAGGTTGGACATTGCATCGCTTAAGGGGTCCATTAACATCAGAACACCTCATTCATACTTTTTGAAGCCTATTTCCAGGGCGATCTCCCTGAAACAGTGCCTGCAGATTCCTATCCCATAGCTCCGGATTATGGGGCCGTGGGAGCCGCATCTGCGGCACTTCCGGGTACCTCTTCCTACATTGGTCTTTGGCAATCCTCATTCCTCCAGTGTGGCTCCTTTTTTCTCCATGAGGGCAAAGGCGTCCTCCCTTGTCATTATATGGCTCTTCCCGGGCCTTGACCTGTGGATCTTTCTCCTCTTTATCCTGTAGCCGGGCCTCTCCATGGTGACCGAGACATCCATGCCCCAGATACCCACCTTGGGGTCATATTTCACATCGGGCAGGTTGATGTGCTCGTCGATGCCAAAGGAAAGGTTGCCCTGCTGGTCAAAGCTGGACTTCTTTATCCTGTTATCAACGGCGTAGAGGGCTTTTTTCAGGAAATCGTCGGCCTTCTGGCCCCTCAAGGTAACCTTACATGCGATGGGAAGCCCCTTCCTTATGGCAAAGGTCTGGTTGGATTCCTTGGCGGTAAGCCGTACGGGCTGCTGGCCTGTGAGGTCCTTTAGAAGGTTTTCTGCGATCTCCAGCTTCTCACCGCCCTCGCCAACGCCCATGTTGACGGTGACCTTGGATATCCTGGGGACTCTCATGGGGTTCATTTCTGCTTCTTACCTCCCTTTTTTCCGGGAATGACAAAGACGTAATCCTTGATGGTCCGGAAGATCCTGCCCTCCTCGTCCTTCAGCAGCACCTCGTTGGGCATGGAGCTCCTTGTCACATAGATCTCCTCCACCGTGGCCACCTCCGCCCTGTGGGACCCCTTGATGATAAGGGCGGTTGCCCCCTTCTGGAGGACCAGATGCTCCTTTATCTTCTTCTTTTCCAGGTCGAAGATAATGGTGTCCCCGGTCTTGTAGACGTCCTCCTCGGGCTTTGTGGGGTCCTTGATATCCACCAGGAGGTGACGCCCGTCATGGAAATCCAGCTGGAGTTTTCCGCCCTTGACCAGGGTCTTCCCGTTGATCCGCATGAACTTGAACTGGGCCTCCTTTTTCTTGATGGGGGAGAGGTAGAGTTTTCCCTTCCTATCATAAAGGACCTGATAATACTCCTTGGTGGCCGGTAACTCCACCACGTCCATGAGCCCCACCGGGAACCTGGGGTCCTTCCTGGCCACCTTGTCGATGAGGATACCCCCGTCCCGGATGATCTTCCTCGCCTCCCTGCCGGTGGCGGCATGGCCCAGGTAGTCCCTCACCAGGGAGAGGAGGGCGATGGACTCCTTGACCCTGTGGGTCCCGGGCCTGGGTTTGACTATGAATTTCTTCTCCTTTTTCGGTATCCTCCACGTCCGGGGGGAGGCCAGTCTTTTGATGCGTTTGCTCATGGTTATTTCCTCTCCAGTTTCTTTATCCTTAGATCATCAGAAAGATCGAGCTTGATGATCTCACATTTGGACGGGTCCACGGGGAGGAACCGGTCCGTGGCATTGGCCTTCTGGATGGTAACGCCCTCCACATGGATCCTGCCCGTCTTGAGAATCACCTTCTCCACCTTGCCCTCATGGCCGGTGAAGTCGCCCCTCAGCATCCTGACGGTATCACCCCTTCTCACCTGCACGTTCCGCTTCCCGTACTTCTCCTTAAGCTCGGCCGACAGGGGCGATACCACCCGCTTCTGCCTCCTGTGGAGGGGGGCCTTGTAGAGGTCTTTCCTCTGTTTCCTGGGCAGCTTTGACATCTTCTCTACACCTCTAGATAACTATCTTGGCCTGGCTGGCTATCTTGGACCACCTCTCGGCGGCCTCCTTGGCCACCGGGCCCTTTATGTCCGAACCCTTGGGCTCGCCGTTCTCATTGGTGACCACGGCGGCGTTGTCCTCGAAGGAGACCCTCATGCCGTCGGGGCGCAGGTACTCCTTCTTCTGCCGGACGATGACGGCGTTCACCTTCTGTTTTCTCATCTCCGGGGTCCCCTTCTTTACGGACCCGATGATCATGTCTCCGATACCGGCCTTGGGCATCCGCCTCCTTACTCCCTTGTAGCCTATTACCGAGATGATCTCAACCACCTTGGCCCCGGAGTTGTCCACCACGTCCAGGCGGGCCCCCGATACCAGGGACTTGGTGATATTGGCCTTTATCCCGAGCATATCTATCCCTCCAACTTCTCGATGACCACGAAGCTCTTGCCCTTGCTCAAGGGCCGGCATTCCATGACCTTCACCAGATCGCCCTGCCTTACAGACAGGCACTCCGGGTTGTGGGCAAAGATGGTGGACCTCCTCTTCTCATACCGCTCATACTTCTTCAGCTTGTAATAGTATTCCCTCTGGACCCGTACGGTGGAGTTGGCCTTATCTCCCACAACCCTGCCTTCCAGGATCTGACCCCTGACCCTCAGGGAACCGTGGAAGGGACAGTTCTTGTCTGTGCATTCCCTTTCCGGGGGTTTAACATCAATGCCTATGTTCATCTTCTCGTCCTCTTTATCCTGTCTTCTGGTCGTCCTAGGAGCTCTTTGCCCTTTATCTTTACCTTTTCTTTTTGAATCCCTATCTCAAGGATTACCTCTTTTTTTGGGATTGCCCTCTCCTTCTGGGCATCCCTTATCACCAGCATGTTCCGGGTCTCGTCCACGATGGTTCCCCTGATCCCGACAAGGGAGGGGTTGGTGGCTTGAAGGACCCGGGCTTTCAGTCCTATCAACTCATGTCTTTTCAGGTTCTGTGCTGTGATCATCGGACTTCGATGAGGTCCTCGGTGAAGCCCTTCTTGAGGAGCATCTCCTTGACCTGCCTCTTGTGGTCACCCTGGAGTTCGATGCGGTCCTCCTTGGCGGTCCCGCCGCAGGCGCACCGGGTCTTCAGGTCTTTGACCAGGTCCTTGAGGTCAATGTTCTTCGCATCGATTCCTTCTACCACGGTCATGAGCTTTCCGAACTTTCTCTTGGTCGTGTACACCTCGATCTTTTGTGCTTCCCGGGCAATATCCTCACAGACACAGAGTTCTGTTGGCAGACCACACACGTCACAAACTGCCATCTATTTGTTTTCACCTGCCTTTTCTGCTTTGACTGTCAGGAGCCTTGCGATGGTCCTCTTTATCTCCTTTATGTTCCCAGGATTCTCGGGGACGCCTCCGGAAGCGATCATGGTCCGCTCCCGCAGGAGCTCGCTCTTGAGCTCCTGGATCTTCTCGTCCATCTCCTCTGGGGACATGTCCCGGATCTCTTCCATCCTCATGACAGTCATCTATTTCTTCTCCTTCTTTTTTGTATCGTCTGGTGAGCTTGATTCTGTCTTTTGGGCCTTCTTTGTGCTTTTCTTTTCAGCCTTTTGTACCTTTTCCTCATCGGCGGGCTCTGACACTTTGGCCTTGGAAGCCTTTTCGGCGTCCTTCTTTGCAGCCCCCTCCTTCTTGGAAGGCTTCTCATCCTTGACACCACCGGCATCGGCGGACTCTTTGGCCTTGGAAGCCTTTCCGGCGTCCTTCTTTGCGGCCTCCTCCTTCTTGGAAGGCTCCTCCTCGGCATCGGCGG
>CAZHQS010000052.1:0-11304 GCA_964534545.1 Candidatus Hydrothermarchaeota archaeon | reverse complement strand
CAGAATGGCTAGCAGAAATAGTATTTTTCTCACACATTCACCTCCTTAAAAAACGCTTGTGTTTGATAGCGCATTACAATCAAAAGCGGAATAATAGTATATAAATATTTTGCTATTTTCGGCTTCTTTCAAAAAAAAAGGTTAATTCACACTCTATAATGCATAGTAGTGCATTAACCGTGCAAAACCAAGGATTCATGCTCTATTCGGTCGTGGATAGTATTGGTCAACTGTGCACTACCGCAGGTTTTGTTTTTAGATGTTAGGAGGGTATTCCTTTACATCATGGTGGACGCCCCATCCCTTTTGATCGCATTTGCAGGCGGCGTACTATCCGTCACATCCCCCTGTGTCCTGCCCCTCTTACCAGTGGTCATGGCAGGCTCGGTGGGACACAGGCTGAGACCCCTGGCCATCGTCCTGGGCATGTCCCTCTCCTTCAGCATCATGGGTGGGGTGGTCTCGGCGGTGGGGATCATCTCCCCCCTCCAGGGCCAAATTATGCGGAACCTTGCCATTGCCCTCATCATTCTATTCGGCCTGTTCCTGGCCTCTGACAGGCTGAACAACTATTTCATCATGAAGAGCAGCCTTGCCATGGACCGCCTCAGGCGCCTCTTCGGCAGGGACACCATGGACCAAGGGGAGCCAGAAAAGGGTGGCCTTATTGGTCCCTTCATCCTGGGCATGTCCCTGGGGGTGGCCTGGATACCCTGCGTCGGGCCGGTGCTGGGGGCCATCCTTATGTATGTCACCCTTGGTGGCCATGTCCTCCAGGGCAGTTTCCTCCTCTTCGTCTACTCCATGGGCCTGGGCCTGCCCATGCTGGCGGTGGCCTATGCGGGAAAGTACACCACCGGCAGGCTATCGGCCATCTCCCAGAGGAGCCATTCATTGAAGAAGGTTGCCGGGATCATCCTGGTGATCATGGGGATATCCATGCTCCTGGGCCTGACCCAGACGGCCCAGATTTACATAAGCCCCTATCTCCCCACAATAGATTTTAAAGGGTAGACCCCCTTATTCATAGGATATGTCTTACCTGAAGCTCCTGTCGGTCCTATTCTTCTTCCTGGGCCTCCCCCAGGTCATGGCCCTCCAGTCAAGCTGCACCTTCTGCCACTCCAATCAGACGGTGATGGAGGGATTGAACTTCTCCTGGTTCTACTTCACCGAGGATGAGGTCTGGAACCAGTCCAAGATGGTAAGGACCGGGGTGGGCGGGCCCGCCTGTCAGGACTGCCACCTGGGGGACCCTGAGAACTACACGGCCGAAGGCGCCCACCGGGGGATGCCGCGGCCCATAGCCGTCTCCCTGGAGGACTTCGCCCCGGCAGACAGGTACCGGTACCTCCCCAACCTCACGCCCCAGAGCGATAGATACCCTCTGAACATGCTCCCCGGGGACCGCAGCCTGAAGACGGTCCTCTACCACGAGAGGGACCCCACCAACTATGCCGCCAACACAACCATTATCGAGATGACCTGTGGGAGATGCCACGAGCAGCAGGTGAAGGACTTCCTGGAAACCCCCATGGCCAGGGTCACCATGCAGTCCTCCTACCCAACCTTCACCGACCCCCCCGGGCCCCACAACTGCGGATACTGGCTTCTGGATATCGAGAGGATACGGGAGGAGCTGGCGGTGAACTACACCGAAGAGCAGGCCCAGGTGGTGGACCGCATCTGCCAGCAGTGCCACACCGGCTGCCTTGACTGCCACTACCAGCCCTTCCTCGGCAAGGGGCGGCACTTCTTCTCCAGGACCGTACCCGCCGAATCCTGCGAAAGCGGAGGCGGCAGGGGCATCTGCCATGCCGGGGCCGAGGACTTCCGCCGGGGCGCCGGCTTCAACAGGGACTTGACCTCCCTCCCCTCCCTGCCCAGGGACGCCCATGCCGCCCAGAACATGACCTGTACGGACTGCCACGAGAGGGACGGCCACCTCTTCAAAAGGGAGGTCAAGAACTGCGGCCAGTGCCACCGGGAAGCGGTGGAAGAGATGGAAGAGAGTGTTCACCAAAACCTCTCCTGCGAGGCCTGCCACATCCAGAGCCTCGGGGGTTACCAGATGACCATCTGGGGACCCGGGGAGTACTATGGGGTGGTGTCCCCTCTGGTCAAAAACAACTACTACGGGACCCTCTCAAGGCCCATCCTCATAAGGGACCAGGATGGGATATGGATCCCGGTGAAGGCCGACCCCCAGGCCGTTCTCAACATGAAAGGGGAGCTGGCGCCCTCGGGCATCCGGTTCCGTGACCTTCCTCCCCTGCGCAATAGATCAAGGGACGCCTTTGCCCTTGCCGGGACCTTCAAGGATCTTCCCAGAAACAGCAACGCCGTCCTGTGGATCCACATGGACAAGGCATCCCATGGGCTGGGGCCTGCCAGGGCCTGTCGTGACTGTCATGACACGGGCATCCAGGAGGCGGTCTCCACCTGGATCGCCTTTGGCGAGCACATCTATCCCCCCCTCAACCGGTCCTTCACGGGACGCCACCAGGTCATAGGCAACAGCTCCGGCCTATATATTACTAATATTGCAACCACGTCTCCCATCCTCACCAGGGACCTGGCCCATGCCTACGACTTCCTTCCCTGGGCCTTCGGGTTCAACTGGGCGGCGGAAGGGGACTTCACCCTGCCGGCGAAGGACCTGACGGAGTGCGAGGGGGACGATGGGTGTACCGGGTGCCATGGTGGGGGTCACGCCACCATAAAGCCCGTCTACCTGAAGCAGCGGCCCTACCTGGAGACCGGGTTTCTCCTGGCAGTCCTGGCCTTCCTGGGCCTCATCTACTTCCTGATGGGAGGCAGGGAATGAAGGTCTCAAGGCGGAGCTTCCTCGAGTTTGTGGCCAAGGGCCTGTCTGCAGTAGTATTGCTGGGCCTTTCCTTCTCCGGATTCTTCTTGAAAAAAGGCGCCCCGGAAGGGGTATATTCTAGCCAGAGGGAGGAGGTCCGTATAACAGAACTCCATGACCTGCCAGACCCGGGAACGGTAAAGTTTACCTCGGCAGAAGGTCCTGGCATCCTCGTCCATTTCCAGGGGCAGCTCCGGGCCTTCGGTGCCTCCTGCACCCACATGGGCTGTCCCGTTAGTGGTAGGGAACTGGAATCCAGGGGCCTCCTGGTGTGCCCCTGCCACGGCTCCGCCTTCGACCCCCTCACCGGTAGGCGGGTCTCGGGACCTGCCCCCCGGCCCCTTCCAGAGATAGATATCGTGGTAAGGGACGATACCGTCTTTGCCAGAGGATAGGAGGGAAGGCATGGCGCTTTTTACCTGGGAGGTCGGACGGTTCAGAAATCCCGTGTACTGGCTCAGCGCCATCTCCGCCCTCTGCCTGATCGTCCTCACCCTCACAGGGGTGGTCCTGGCCCTGTGGTATGAGCCCTCCCCGGAGCGGGCCTACCAGAGTATCCAGTATATCCAGGATCATGTCTACTTCGGGGACCTCCTCCTCTCCCTCCACCACTGGGCCACCCATCTCCTCCTGGCGTCCGTGATCCTCCATCTCGTGAGGGTGTTCTTCACGGGTACCTACCGGGGGGCCATGAAGACCGCATGGGTGGCAAGTTCCCTCTTCCTGGTGGTGACCGTCCTCTTCGTCTTCTCGGGCTACCTCCTGCGCTGGGACGAGCTGGGCTACTGGTCCATCAGGGTCACGGCCTCCATCGTGGGATATACGCCCTTTGTGGGGGATGCCCTTGAGCACTTCATCCTGGGGGGAAGCCAGATCGCCTCCAGGACCCTGGCCAGGTTCTACCTCTGGCATGTGGGGGTCCTGCCCCTTTTGGCCCTGGTCCTTCTGGGTTACCACTACTACCTGATAAACAAGAGGAAGGTCCTCTGGGCCGAGGTAGGGGTGGGGTTCATCACAGCAGGGTTTTTGATCCTGTATTCGGTCCTGTATCCCTTCAACCTGACCCCGGAAATCTCCCCCGAGCTCCTGACCCCCTTGAAACCCGTCTGGCCCTTCCTCTGGCTCTATGTCATCGAGCGGTCCCTGCCACCCTCCCTCAATTTCCTGAATATCATTGTCCTGTTTTTTGTCATCACCCTCCTTTCCGCCATACCCTACCTGGACAGGACCCGGGATATGGATAAGTCCAAAAGGTGGAGGATGAGGGTGGGGATACCCATCCTGCTAGTTTTGATACTGCTTTCCATCCTTGGGTATCTGTGGGAGGCGCCGGTATAGGCCCTCCTAGTACCCTATTCAAGCCTCCTAGCGAAGATGGAACTTCCTTCACCATCTTTCCCTGGCGGGGTCAGCATATACCTATGTATTACTATGTGTAATATCTTTTACCACAACATATTTATAGTAGGAATAATACCTCTATAATTGGAGTTCATCATGACGGCAAAAGGACTGGTTTGCAGAAACTGCGGGAAGGTGTACCCCCTGGCCCCTTCCAGCATTTGCCTGGAGTGCTTCGGCCCCCTGGAAGTACTGTACGATTACGAAAAGGCCAGGGAGGTCATAACGAAGAGGGCCATCGAAAGGGGCCCCACGACCCTCTGGAGATACAGGGACCTCCTACCTGTATCCAGGGAACCCGTGGACCTGGGGGCGGGCTTCACCCCCCTGGTGAGGGCCGACAACCTTGCCAGGGAGCTGGGCCTTAGGGAGCTCTACATCAAGAACGATTCGGTCAATCCCACCTTCAGCTTCAAGGACCGGGTGGTCTCGGTGGCGGTCACGGCGGCCCTGGAACTGGGCTTCTACGCCCTGGGGTGCGCCTCCACCGGGAATCTTGCGGCCTCGGTGGCCGCCCACGGGGCCAGGGCCGGGCTCCCCTGCTATATCTTCATCCCCTCAAATCTGAGCCAGGGAAAGGTCCTCCAGACCCTGGCCTATGGTCCCACCCTGGTGGCGGTGGACGGGAATTATGACCAGGTGAACCGCCTCTGCACCGAGATTGCAGGCTATCACAACTGGGCCTTTGTGAACATCAACCTCCGCCCCTTTTACGCCGAGGGATCCAAGACCCTGGGCTTCGAGGTGGCAGAGCAGCTGGGCTGGCGGACCCCGGACAGGGTGGTGATCCCGGCAGGGTCCGGGTCCCTCCTGACCAAGATATGGAAGGGGTTCAGGGAATTCCGGGAGCTGGGCCTGGCGGAGGGGGACATCCCCAGACTGACTGCTGCCCAGTCGGCCGGTTGCGGCCCCATCGCAGGGGCCTGGCGGTCCGGGTCACCCATCCAGCCGGTAAAGCCCGATACCATCGAGCAGAGCCTGGCCATAGGGAATCCGGCCGACGGGGAGTACGCCCTGAGGGGCATCAGAGAGACCGGAGGAACTGCGGGTTTGGCCACCGATACCGAGATCATCCAGGGGATAAAGCTTTTGGCCAGGACCGAGGGCATCTTCACCGAGACGGCAGGGGGTGTGGTCGTGGCCACCTTGAAGAACCTGGTGGAGGCCGGGGAGATAGACCCCGATGAGTCCACCGTGGCCTACATCACCGGCTGCGGCCTCAAGACCCAGGAGGTCCTCAGGGAAGGGCTACCCACGCCTGTGGCCATCAGGCCGGACCTGGGGGCCTTCCAGGAGGCATTTAACCTCTTGGGAAAGACCCAGGAGATAGGGGGGGTGGCCTGAAATGGTGCTGGTGAGGCTCTCCACCCCCCTGCGGGTCCACAGCGGCGGTAAGGCCGAGGTGGAATCCGAGGGCAGGACCCTGCGGGAGGTCATCCATCACCTGGATGGGAGGTGCCCGGGTCTGGGGGCCAAGGTCCTTGCCAATGGCTCCATCAACCGCTTCATCAACATCTTCATAAACAACGAGGACGTGCGGTTCCTGGAGGACCTGGAGACCCCAGTGGGTCCCGGGGACGTCGTCTCCATCCTGCCAGCGGTATCGGGGGGATGAGGATGGGCCTGACCCTGGAGGAGATCAAGCGCTACAGCCGCCAGCTCATCCTGCCCGACTTCGGGGCCAGGGAGCAGAACCGGCTGAAGGAGGCCAGGGTAGCCGTCACCGGGGCAGGAGGGCTGGGGTGCCCTGTCTCCACCTACCTGACCCTGGCGGGGGTGGGGGAGATCACCCTGATAGACTCCGATGCCGCTGATCTCACCAACCTCAACCGCCAGTTCCTCTACACCCCGGAGGACCTGGGAAGGCCCAAGGTGGAGGTGGCGGCGGAGAGGCTCCAGGATATAAACCCCGAGATTCGCATCACAGGGGTCCAGGAGAAGCTCACCTACGAGAACGCCTTCCATATGCTCAAGGGCTACGATGCAGTGGTGGACGGCACCGACAACTTCCCGGCCAGGTACGCCATAAACGATGCCTGTGCCCTCAACAGGGTCCCCCTCTTCCACGGGGCAGTCCTCCAGTACGAGGGCAGGGTAACAACCATCCTCCCAGGGGAGACGGCCTGCTTCAGGTGCGCCTTTCCGACGGCTCCACCGCCGGGCATGGTGCCCACCTGCGCCGAGGCAGGGGTCCTGGGCTCCCTCACCGGCATGGTGGGCAGCTTCCAGGCCACGGAGGCCATACGGTACCTGGCGGGGCGGGAACCTGCCCTGAAGAATAAGCTCCTGGTGATAAACGCCGACACCCTGGACTTCTACAAGGTGAAACTCCGGAGGGACCCCCACTGCACCGCCTGCGGGGAGACCTTTGTCCCCAGGCCGGTGGAGGCGGCCTGCGAGCTTCAGGAGGGGGCGGGGGGATGAGGGCCACCGAGGAGCTGGACATCCGGGGAGAGACCTGCCCCCACACCTTCCTCTACACCAAGATAAAGGTGGAGGAGTTGGCCTACCAGGGGGGCGGCATCCTGAAGGTCACCCTGGACTACCCACCGGCGGCAAAGAACATCCCCCGGAGCCTTGCAGGGGACAGGATAGGGGCCCGGGTGGTGGATGTGAAGGAGGAGGATGGGGCCTTTGAACTGGTGATAGAGGTCCCGGACCTGGGGGAGGGGGACTAGCCAAGAGCTACTTCAGGGCAGTGTAGAGGATGGCGCTGCCGGCCACTATGAGAAGTATGCCCAGGGCATAGGAGAAGTAGTCCTCCCAGACATATTCCACAACCCCACCGCTGGTAACAGCCACCACCGGGGATATACAACAAAGGAGAATCTGGAAAAAAAGAGGAAATCGCATTTCAAAAAAAATATCCTGGTGGTCTACCACCAGGATATGACCTTGTCGCTTGAGAAGATGTCGTCCACCAGGGCGGCGTAGTCTGGCGTGCCCTCGTAGAGCTTGACCACCTTGACGTCGCCTTCGGCCTTGTGGACCTCTATCATCTTCTGGACGGTCTCGTCGGGTTCGGATTTGAGGATCTCCAGTATCTTCATCCTTCATCACCTCTCAATAGGGCACGATGACGTCGTACTCCAGCATCTTCTTGGCCATCTCCTCCAGGGACATCTCGGAGATGTACTCCGATTTTTCTGCATTGGCCGAGTTGTTGGAGACCACTATCCCGTCGGAGTCGATGATCCACTCCAGGTTCTCCTCCACCTCACCGCGCTCCACATCGTAGTCCACATCCAGGATCATCATGCTGGGCTCGTGGCCCTTCAGCATGGTCCCCAGGGCACTCCTGGAGGCCTCCTCCTGGACGAAACCGTCCGTGGTCTTGGATAGAAATACTACTGTCTTGGGCATTTTAAAACACCACGTACCTGTCTACTTCTTCAATTATGTCCGCATTGTTGTCCTGGCTGCCGTGCTCCATGCCCTCGATCTGGTCTCCGTGCTCCTTGTTGAGACCAAGACCCTGGTAGGTCTTGTCGCACAGGCTAACCTTGGCCCCGGCCTTTACAAGCTCCTGGGCCTTGGGGTCGGGGCAGAGTTTCACCCCTTCTCCGGTGAAGAATACATGGACCTCCTTTCCCTTGTCTATCGCCGCCTTGGTCAGGCCGACGATATGGTCCAGATGCTTATCCGAACTCACAAGTATTCCGAGTTTATCTGCCATTTAACCACCTCATTTTAGTCCATCTTCTTTTCGACATATATATATGCCGCAAACAGGATTGCCGCCTGGATTATGCCCAGTATCATACCGTCTACGGGCAGTACACTGAAAATCTCCTGTCCTCCTGTATTTGGATAGGCCGCATCGGCATACCTGCCCAGCCAGACCCAGTTTGTCGCATAGCCACCCACAAAGGAGTTCTTACCCAGGGCCAGGTAGTCGCCCACGTACTTGAAGGTCCAGGCCCCTATGGCGATGCCCACGAACATGGCAAGGGCGGTCAGGAGATAGTTGAGGCTGCCCTCTCCTATCCGGTAGAAGGTGCTGACCACACAGCCCCCCGCGATGGCCATGCCTATGCCGAAGATCAGTCCGCCAAAGACCTGGTACCAGCCCGCCGGGAAGGGTGTGGCCTTCACACCACCGATCCCCTGGGACAGGAATATGGTGTAGAAGAAGGTGATGGTACCCAGGATCAGGAACAGGTACTTTAAGTTCCTGGTTACCTGGAAGAGGATGAAGTCCCTGATGGCCCCGGTGACACAGAGACGGGATCTCTGGGCCAGGTAGCCAAGGAGAAATCCGAAGAGGGCTCCCATGAGGATCTCAAGGGACCCGGCCTTTGGAACGAATATAACAAGCGAAGTCATCTCTCATTCACCTCTTTAAAGCCCCATCTTCTTTTCATAGTACTTGGCGCCGATGAAGGTCCCTATTAAGATACCTATCACCGCCAGGTAGCCGCCCAGGGCCAGCTGGGATACGGCCCCCATGAAGACTCCCACGTTGCACTGGGTCATGTAGGCGATCCCAACACCCATCATGAGCCCGCCTGCAAGGGAATCCACCACGGCCTCCCGGTCAAACTTGATGCCGAATTCCCCAGAGATGACAGCCGCTGCAAAGCCACCTATCACGAAGAACAGAAGGGATACGGCCACCTTCTGAACCGAGGTAACTTTACTCCAGAAGGGATGGGCACCTTCTACCCTGGGGTCCGACAGGGGCGAGACCAGGGCCGTGGCACCCTCCTTTATTGGCTCTGCTTTGTAACCGTTTATGGCGTTCAATGCCATCTCGTCCACATACCTGAGGCCCCCGCCAAAGGCCCAGGCCACACCGTAACCCTGGTTGACTCCGTCAACATTCTTGAAGGGAAAGACCATCAAGATCAGCAAGATGCACACGAATACCGTCCCCCACTTATATTCAATCTCCCTTGAAAGGAAATCTCTTACACCCATACCTGCAAACCTCCTCAGTTTGTTTCATACCCTACTGAAGAATAAGTCTATATAAGCTTTTCTAAACGATTTAGATGTTGCATGGTTTTTCCTAAACCCAACACAACCAATCCGAAATCTTAATAAGGTAAAAGCTCTCTAAGGGGGCTAAAAAACGCGAAGGAGGTAGAAAATGGCAGAAGTAGAAGTACCAGGTGCCGGAACCGTCACCGTTGATGAGACTGTGGACTGCTCTGGGATGGTCTGCCCCAAGCCCCAACTCATGGCCAAGAAGGCCCTCAAAGGTCTTGATAGCGGTCAGGTGGCCGAGATGCTCATCACCAATCCTGCTTCAGTCGGCCCTGTCAAGAAGATCTGGGAGAAGGAAGGGGCGACCTTTTTAGGTGAAGTGAAAGACGGCAGCACCTTTAAGCTTTATTTCAAAAAATAAATAAAAAACCAGTTGCCATTCCGGCAACTGTCTTCTAATTTTTTCAGCCTAGACAAAGAGGGTGATATCCGCATCCGCAGCTTCAGCCAGGAAGGCGGCTGCACCGCCGCAGGCGTCCACCTCAGGGATCAGGTCCTCATTGGGGCAGCCCATGACGTCCATGGTCATCTGGCATGCTATGAACCTGACCCCCATGTCCTTGCAGTCCTTTATCAGCTCAGGGATGGTGGCCACTCCCTCTTTATCGAACATCCTCTTCATGGCCCAGGTTGCAAAGGCGGTCATCCCTGGGATTATCCCCATGGCATTGGAAAAGACCAGCTCCATTATCTTGGGAATGGGTTTGGGGAAGGGCATGGCACCCATGGGCATGGCCGGGTTGGCCAGGGGGGCCACCTTCAGCTTTTTGTACTTCTTCTTGTTCACGATATCCAGGCCGTAGAAGGTGAAGAATATGGAGACCTCCATCCCGAGGCTTGCACCGGTGGATGCAAGGATCAGGGGTGGGTAGGCCATGTCGAGGCTCCCCTTGGAGGCGATGATGGTCATCTTCTTTTTCCCTTTCTTCTTTGGCGCTTCCTCCACCACCTCCTGGGGTTGGGCCTCGGTGGCTGCACCACCTTTCTTCAGATAGAACTTGAGAATGTCCCCCTCTTCCTTTGTCTCCAGGACCTGGTTCCCGGTCTTGGCCGCCCAGGCGGGGATGTCATGGAGCGAGCCTTTATCGGTGGCTATTATCTCCAGCACCTGGCCGTCGGAAAGCTTGTCCATGGCCTTCTTGGTCTTCAACACAGGTTTTGGGCACGAAAGGCCCTTGGCATCCAGGGTTTGATCAGGCTTGATATCTGTCATTATCTTGAACCTCCGTTTTCCTTTGATATGATAATTGAGTTACGGCTATATAAATATTTCCGATTATTTACTTGTTTTTAAGTAAAAAATATATAGTTTGAAGAAGAGGAATGGTTGATGATCGACAAAAAATGGATCGAGGTCCTGAAGCTCTTTAACCTCAGCGAGTACGAGTCAAAGACCTATTTCGCCCTGGTGATCAACGGGCCCTCCACCGTCAAGGAGGTCAGGGAACTGGCCGGTATCCCCTATTCCAGGGAGTACGATATCCTGGATAGACTTGAGAACAGGGGGTTCGTGGAGTCCCAGCCGGGCCGGCCCAAGCAGTATGCTGCTGTGGATCCCCGGGTGATCCTGAAAAAGGAGTGCGACACCAGGACCAAGACCGTGGAAAACCTCCTGGAAGAGATCGGCCCCCTCTATGACAAAAAGGGCCAGGGGGAGGATATGAAGGACCTCATCTGGACCATCCGGGGGGCCGACAGGGTCAGGGGGAGGATCGCCGATATGGTGGCGGCTGCCAAAAGGGACATCCTCATCGTGGGGGTCCACCCTATAACATCCAAGAAGATAGGAACTGCCCTGGAAAAGGCCAGAAAAAGGGGGGTGAGGATCAGGGCTCTGGGCATGTTCGACTCCGGTTGCAGGGCCAAGCTGGAAAAGGTGGGGGCAGAGATGCGCCATTTCGAGCACGACCATTCCCGATACTTCCTCATCGACGACTCGGAGCTGATACTGTCAAGCCAGGATCCGGGAAGGGAGGATTTCGCCCTCTATAATCAGAACCCGGGCTGCATAAAGCTTTATAGGAACTACTTCGAACACATGTGGCAGG
>CAZHQS010000051.1:0-11319 GCA_964534545.1 Candidatus Hydrothermarchaeota archaeon | reverse complement strand
AGACATTTTTACAGGCGAAAAAACCTAGATTTCACTGGATTTTGCGATAGTGCCTTGTTGGTGGAACATTACCGCCCTTTCCTCGAATGTTCTCTGCAATAATACTCCCGGTAATAATTGCAAACATATTTATACTATAGCGGCTCATATTCAAGATATCTACAGACTAATTAAGTCTATAACAGCCTAACGGGGAATACTGTGGAGGATTAGTTATGGGAAGTGGTAAAGCATGGGGGAAGAGTGTATTTAGAGACATAAAGATTAGCAGGAGAGGTTTCCTGAAGGCCTCTGCTGCCCTCGGCGCCGCTACTGCCTTAGGAGGCTATGCGGGCTCAAAAAACTTTAATCCGACAGAGCTCTTTGCACCGGTGGAGGCCTCACCAGCGAAAGAGGTTAATACGGTCAAAAGCATCTGCTCATTCTGCGCCGTTGGATGCGGCTATATCGGCGTGGTGGAGGACGGTGTCTTCACTAAAATGGAACCCTGGGAGGACCATCCCATTAACCAGGGGGGCATGTGCTGCAAGGGCGCATCCCTGGTAAATGTCACCAACTCGCCCAGGAGGCTCCGGTATCCCATGGAGAAATCCGGCGGCAAATGGAAGAGGATTTCCTGGCAGGAGGCCCTGGACAAGGTTGGGGGACAGCTCAAGAAGTACATGGACAACGGCGAGCCCGACTCGGTATTCATGTGCGGCCTGGTCCACGGCTCCAACGAGGAGTCCTTCATGTTCCGCAAGTTCGCCATGCTCTACGGCACCAACAACATCGACCACCAGGCCAGGATATGCCATTCAACAACGGTGGCAGGGCTTTTGAACTCCTTCGGCCACGGTGCCATGACCAACTCGGTGGAGATGCTGACCCAGTCCAAGCTCTTCTTCTTCATGGGCTCCAACGCGGCCGAGGCCCACCCGAGCCTCATGCAGAAGGTCTTCGAGGCCAGGGACAGGGGGGCCAAGATCATCGTGGCGGACCCCAGGTTCACCAGGACGGCGGCCTTTGCAGATTTGTTCATGCAGTTCCGACCCGGTTCGGACATCGCCCTCCTCATGGGGATAATGAATGTCCTCATCGAGAACGGCTGGGTGGACAACGACACCATCTACAACAGGGCCTATGGATACAGTTATTTGAAGGAGGTGGTAAAGGACTATCCGCCGGAGGTCGTTGAGGACATTACCTGGGTCCCGCCAGAGAAGATAAGGGAGTGCGCGGCCATGATGGCCCAGAACTTCCCTGGGGCGGTGGTATGGTCCATGGGGGCCACCCAGCACAGCGTGGGCACCCAGATCATCCGCGCCTTCTCAATCCTGGCTGTCATCATGGGATGGCAGGGCAGACCCTGGGGCGGCGGTTGCGTCCCCATCCGGGGCCACGACAATGTCCAGGGTGTCACCGACATGTGCGTCCTGTCCCACTTCACACCAGGATATTACACCGTGAAGAGTGCGGGGTCCTGGGCCCACTGGGCCAAGGTCTTCAGCGAGACCGACAGCACCTCCGGAAAGATAAGCGAGGAGGAGCTGGCCGCCAGGTTCATCACCTTCACCAACGTGGACGGCAAGGAGATGAACCTCCAGCTAACGCCAGGATTTACGGTCTCCAACTGGTACAAGGGCGTTCTCATGCCACCGGTGGAGGAGATTGACCAGCCCACCAACATAAAGATGGCCATCTTCTGGGGCGAGGCCATAAGCTCCATCACCGAGATGAAGGACCAGAAGGAGGCCCTGGAAAAACTTGAGATGCTCGTTGTGGTGGACCCCTTCCCGACAGCGGCCGCGGCCCTGCCCGAACGCAGCGACGGCATAATTCTCCTGCCGGCTGCCACGAGGCAGGAAGGCAGCGGAAGTGTCACCAACACGGGACGGGCCTGGCAGTGGAGATACCGGGTGGTGCCGCCTCTTTATGACAGCAAGACCGACTTCGAGATACTCCAGGAGCTTGCCAACAGGGTGGGCTTCGGCGACCACTTTGACTATGACAGCTACGAGGCGGCCACAAGGGAGATCAACCTGGGCTCCCGGGCCATAGGGAACCAGGGAGAGACCCCGGAAAGGATGAAAAGGCAGATAGAATATGCCCACCTCTTCGACCCGAATACCGGAAGGGCCAGCGGCGGTCCCGTGGACGGGGAATGGTGGGGCCTCCCATGGCCATGCTGGACCGAGGACCATCCCGGTACGCCTGTGCTCTACAGCGACAAGCTCCCGGTGATGGAAGGGGGCCACGACTTCAGGGGCAACCGGGTATACCCGGACGACGAGCCCAATGCTGGCCAGCCTTTGGTGAGGCTTTCCGCACCCCAGTTCGGCACCATCCATGCCCAGTACGCCGAGGACGGGGTGGCCTACTCCAAGGACCTCACAGGCACCATAGTCAAGCACGCCCTGGCCGACGGCAACCCGCCCACGGGCAGGGGTCAGGCCAGGATAAGGGTATCCACCCTGGCAGACCAGATACCGGTCCACAGGGAGCCCATCGAGAGCCCGAGGCCCGACCTGGTGGAGAAGTACCCGACCTATCCAGACCAGGCCCACCTCTACAGGATCTGCGACTGCGAGTTCGCCACCGAACAGCAGAGGTCCATCGCCGAGAAGCGCCACGAGAAGTTCCCCATCGTCCTGACCACCGGCAGACAGGTGGAGCACCACGGCGGCGGGGCCCAGACCAGGAGCTCGGATTACCTGGCCGAGATCATGCCCGAGGTCTATGTTGAAATAAGTCCAGGACTGGCGACCTCCAGGGGCATCAGGGACGGCGACATGGTCTGGGTGGAATCGGCAAGAGGTAAGATAAAGGTCAAGGCCAAGGTCACAGACAGGGTCAATGACAAGACCGCCTTCGTGCCCTTCCACTGGAACGGCATCTTCGAAGGCGAGGACTACAGCGACAGATGGCCGGAAGGCACCATGGAGCTGGTCAGAGGGGACTCGGTGAACATCATCACCTCGGGGGGTGTGGACCAGGTGACCCAGATGCAGGAGACCAAGGTGGCCCTTGCAAATATCTACAAGGCGTGAGGTGTGAATGATGGCAGTCAACAAATTTTTGATCGACTACACAAGGTGCCTCCGGTGCACCGGCTGCGAGACGGCATGCAAGACCCAGAACGACGTGCCGGTGGGGGTGCGCAGGATAAGGGTCGTCACCGTTAATGAAGGGGTCCCGGGCGAGAGGAACGTGCCCATGCCCTGCTTCCACTGCAACGATGCCCCCTGCATAAAGGTCTGCCCCACCAGGACCCTCTACAAGAGGGAGGACGGGGTGGTCCTCCATGACAAGGACAAGTGCATAGGGTGTGGCTACTGCCTGACCGCCTGCCCCTTCGGGGCCCCCCAGTACCCGGGAGGCGGGGCCTTCGGGACCCGAGGGAAGATGGACAAGTGCTCCTTCTGCGTCCAGCCCTTTGAACAGAAGGACGCCAGGGGTAACCCCATCTTCAACGAGGCCAAGCCCAGGTGCGCCGGCTTCTGCGCCACCAAGGCCCTGCTGGCAGGTGACTCGACGGATATATCCAGGAAGTTCAGGGAAAGGGTGGCTGGAAAGATCGCTCCCCTCGGTACCAACATCTGAGGGGGAAGGTCCCCCATGATAAACGAGTTCTGGCTCTGGCAGGTCCCCGGGTACGCCCACTGGGGATGGAAAATCGCTCTCTACCTGTTCCTGGGCGGGGTGGGCGGCGGTGCCTACGCCACGGCGGCCGTGGCAGAGTACCTTGCCCGGAGATATGAGAACAAGGGATATGAGGCCATCGCCAGGGCCGGGGGCTACCTGGGCCTTTCGGTTTTGATAGTGGGCTCAGTAGTCCTCCTATTAGACCTCGGTGATCCTATCAGGGGCATCCTGGTGCCCATCTCCTATATTAATCCCAGTTCATGGATGGCAGTGGGAGCCTGGCTCCTACTCTTCCTGATAATCCTGGGCCTGGGATACGTATATGCCTGGAGGAAAGGGACACCCGGGGACACCCGGTACAGGCTCGCCCTCGTGAACGGGCTCCTGGGGATAGGTGTGGCCGCCTACACCGGATTCCTCCTGAAGGGCGCACCCTTCGTTCCCCTCTGGCACACCAACCTCCTCCCTCTCCTCTTCACCGTCTCGGCCATGTCCACGGGCCTAGCCGGGGCCTGCCTCCTTGCCCTGGTGCCGTCCTTTGCCCAGCGCACCCCAGAGCTAGAGGAAGGTACCTCCCTCTTCAGCAGGCTGGACGGTGTCCTCATCGTGGCAGAGCTGCTGGTGATAGCGGTCTTCGTGAAGATGGTGGCAGGGACCAGTGCCACGGGCCTCCAGTCCGTCAGCCTCATCACCAGAGGCCAGTACGCCCCTGCCTTCTGGGGCGGCGTCATCGCCCTGGGGCTCGTCCTGCCCCTCCTCCTGGCATGGCTGTCCCACCTCAGGGAATCCTTAAAGAGCAGGATCCTCCCCCTGGAGTTCACCTTCGTCCTCTTTGGAGGTGCGGTACTTAGGTACGTGATACTCTACGGTGCAATAAAACAACCTATAGTGATACCGTGAACATCGGCCTATATCTGTGCACGTGCAAGAAGAGCTCGTCCATCGACTGCAAGAAGGTCAAGAAGGGCCTTGATGTAGCGGTAGCAAGGGCCCATGACCACCTCTGCGGCGGTGATGGGCGGGACCATATTGTAGAGGATATTCTTAGGTTTGAGCTTGACGTGGTGATGGTTGGGTGTGGGGAGAAACTTGGCCTCTTCGAGGATACCGTTTCCCGGTTCGAAGGAGTGGAGGTATTCCCTGTGAACCTCAGGGAGCACTGCGGCTGGGTTCATGGGAAAAAGGAGGCCACGGAAAAGGCCGCCCGGATGCTTCATGCAGCTCTCCTGGAGTTTGAAGAACCCCCCCATGTCAGGACCCTGGATGTGGATGTGGGTGACCGTATTTTGGTCCTCGGGGTAACCCCGGCCCTTGAAAAGGCAGCCTCAGGGCTGGAAGGCCTGGCCGAGGTAGAGGTGGTCAGGCCCTGGGAAGTCCGTGATATCTCTGGAAGGATAGGGGATTTCAGGGCCACCATCCTGAAAAACCCCATAGACGGGACCCGGTGCATCCAGTGCGGGGAGTGCCTCGAGGTCTGCCCCGGGGACGCCATAGACGGCTGGATGATAGACGAGGCCTGCGACCGGTGCGGAAAATGCGTAGAGGTCTGCCCGGTGGGTGCCATAGTGTTTGACGTCGAGGAGGAGCTTGAGGCAGGTCAGGTCCTGGTGGACACCTCCTTTTGGGACGACGGGGGGAGATGGGGCATATATCCTGTGGGTGAGAAAGATTACGAGGGCGCCATGGAGGCCGTTCTCCAGGCCCTGGCGAGTCTGGGCACGGTGAAAAAGCCGAAATATATCGAGACCCACCCCGAGAGCTGCGCGGGGGGAAAGAGCGAGATTATAGGATGCACCCTCTGCCAGGACCGGTGCGCCCACGGGGCCATTTCCAGGGACGGCGAGGTGGTGGTCTTTGACGAGACATCCTGCTTCGGGTGCGGCAACTGTGCATCGGTCTGCCCCCTTTCGGTACCCGGACTCCTGGATTTCCCTGAGGAACTGGTGTTCTCAAAGATGGAAGCCCTCCTTGGTGGAAGTCACAAAGTGCTCATGTTCACCTGCCCCTGCGGCTCGGATGTCCTGGACCGCCTGGGGAGAGAGAAGACCCCCTATCCCCCAGTCCTTCCCCTCGTGGTGCCCTGTCTCGGCGCCGTGGGGGAGGAGCACATCCTCAAGGCCTTCCATCTGGGGGCCGAGGGCATCATCCTCCTGGGAGGCCACGATTGTGAAAACGGGGTGGACGGGCCCACCCCGGCCTACAGGTTTGCCGAGAGCGCCCTGGAGGCCCTGGGGCTCCACGGGAGGCTCGAGTTCATCAAGAGTGAAGAGGAGGTGGCCGGAAGAATCACCGCTTTCGTCCGGGGGCTGTCCCCATCCCCCATCAAGGAGGTCCGGTCAGGGGAGGTGACAGGTGCCGACAAGAGGGACCTCCTTGTGGCCCTCATGAAGGACCTCTCTGCCGCCACCGGAAAGACACCTTCCATGATAATCCAGCACCCCGAGTTCCCCTTCGCCACTCTGGCCGTGGGAGATGACTGCACCCTCTGCGCCGCCTGCTCCAACATGTGCCCTACGGGTGCCCTATCCAGGGAAGACTCGGACCTTCATTTCAGGTACGGCAGGTGCATCGCCTGCGGGATGTGTGCAGAGGCATGTCCAGAAGGGGTCCTATCAATGGAGAAGGTCCTGGACTTCCCTCGCCTGGTTTCAGGCCGTTCGGAAGGGCTGTTCAGCGCACCCATGACAAAGTGCAGCCAGTGCGGGAGGCCCTTTGCGGCCGAGGCCATGGTCCGGAGCGCCAGGGAGAGGATAAAGGAAGCCGGGGCCATACCAGGGGGTGAGTTCTCCCTGGAAGACCAGCTCGGGCTCCTGGACTACTGCGAGGACTGCCGGGCCCTGGTGGCCCTTGAGATATATCAGGGGGGTGTCCATGGAGATTGAAGAGCTCCTGAAGACCCGTGAGGGCCTTTATTCCTTTCTCTCCAGGATGTACCTTGAGGAACCCCCCAGGGTCCTGTCAGAGGATATGGCGGCCAAGAGGCTGTCCCTGCCGGAGGACCTCTCGAGCCTGAATACTGACCTGAGGGAGGGTTTCATGGAATTGAAAGAATTCATGGACTCCGTCAAGGCCGATGCCGATAAACTCTATGATGACCTGGCCTGGGAGTACACCAGACTCTTCATCGGTCCCAGCAAGGATGTCATCCTCCCCTACGAGTCCAGCTATGGAAAAAAGAACTTCACCGGAAAGGCGGTTCTCGAGGCCAAGGATAGGTACAGGAAGGCAGGTATAAGCAAGGCCGCTGCCTGCCCCGAGCCCGAGGACCACGTGGCCCTGGAGCTGGATTTCATGGCCAACCTGTGCAGGCGGATGGCCGAAAAGATCAATGCCGCGGACGACGTCAAGGATGAGCTCGCTATCCAGAGGGAGTTTTTGGAGGAATGTCTCCAGAGATGGGTCCCCAGGTTCTGTGATGACATCATAAAAAGCCCGGAAGCCGACTTCTACAGAGGGATTGCCAGGATCACCAAGGGATTTCTGGACTTTGATTCTGCAATGATAGAGGAGATATCCTCAAGGATTTGATTCTCCACCCGCTATCTCTATAACCTTGCTAATGACCTCCGGGAGGGCCCTCTCCACCTCGGGGGAAAGCCGGTCGTCCACCTCCACCTCCTTGGGCTCAACCCCCACGATGGTTATATCCTCGGGGACATCGAAGACCCCCTGGCTGGACTTGAGGGCGTCCACGAAATGGAACTCGTGGAGGCTCAAGGAGGGGGCCGCTTGGAAGTTGGAGGCCTCGAAGGCCATGACGGTGATGGTACCCGGGGGCTTGCCCTGCCTGTAGGCATCTATCAAAATGGCCCGGTCCTTTTTGTCCATGGCCTCCAGGACCAGCATGGCGTTGGTGTCGCAGTCAAAGAGCTCTATGTTGGAGGGCAGGTCCTCCATCCTCTCAAGGGCCTGTATGGCGTGGATGCCCACCCCATCGTCCTTCAACAGGAGGTTGCCGACCCCGATTACCGCTATCCGTTCCAACTCATCCGCCCGGGGTGGCCATGACAGTGTACTTTTTCCCGCTGCCTGTCAGGACATGGACCGAGCAGGCCAGGCACGGGTCAAAGGAGCGGATGGTGCGGAGCACATTTATGGGATTGCTCTCGTCAGGGACCGGTACTCCTACCAGGGCCTGTTCCAGGGGTCCGGGCTGGCCGTTATCGTCCCTGGGGTTCATGTTCCATGTGGACCCGGCGTTGACCTGGTACCGCTCTATCTTGTGGTCCTTTATGCTTACCCAGTGGCCGGTTGCGCCCCTGGGGGCTTCCCAGAGGCCCACGCCGAAGCCTGATTTCGGCACCTTGTAATCCGTGGCGAACTCGACCCCACCCGATTTGAGGGCACCCAGGAGCTCATCCTTCCAGCCGTTGCCTTCGAAGAGGCCGACCCCGAGGATTTTATCCCTCAAAAACACCGTCTCCTGGGCCCGGGCGATGAGCCTTGCAAGGGTGTTGGACGCTGTCGCGCCCCCGGCCAGGTTCTTCCGGAGGTCGAAGGGGTCAAGGCCTGCTACAACGAGCCTTGCCAGGGGTCCGGTCTCGGCCGCCTGGCCGTCGTACCGGATGGCCTTTACATAGGAATAGGCATCATTTTTTGGGTACTGCATATCGGTGGGGGAGTTGGCGCCGATGTAGCCCCCGCCGCTCTCTGGTGTCAGCCAGCTGTGGCCCACGTATTCCGAGATCTTCTGCTCTTCCAGGGGCTCCACCTTGCTCCCGTTGAAGAATCCTCCGGGCTCCAGGAGGCCCCCGTCCGGGGTGTCGTAGACACCGTAGGCCACGAACTTTCCTGGTCCCTTGCCCCAGTCAGCCGCCCCGGCTTCAGCTGCGGCCGCGATGATTCCTATGACGTCATGGAGGGCGGTGCCCAAAGAGGGATCGAACTTCCCGTCCAGTACGTTGTCCAGCACAGCCGGGATGTTCTCGGTGGGGCCCACCCAGTCGGAGACCATCATACCCCGGGTCCAGACCTGGGCTGCCAGGTCCACCGTTGGGTTGAAGCTTACTCCCCCGGGGACGCTGGTCATGTGGTGGGGCACCTTCCCGCCCAGAATGCCCAGGGCCTCATGGAGGATGCGCTGCATCTTTATGGCCTCCCGATATCCCTGGCCTGTCAGGAAGGTCACCCTGGGAACCTTGTCGCTGTAATCAGGGCCCGCCAGGACATAGAAGTGGGCGGCATGGGAGTACAGGAATGTGATGGCCTGGATAAGGTTCCTCACAAGTTTTGCTCCGTAGGGGATCTCCACCCTGGCGGCATTCTCGATGGCCCTCAAGGATGTCAGCCGGTGGACCGTGTGGCAGACGCCGCAAATTCTCTGGGTCAGCATGGGGGCGTCCCTTGGGTCCCGGCCAACGAGTATCTTCTCGAACCCCCTGAACATGGTCCCATGGGTCCGGGCCTCAACTACCTTTCCCCCCTGAACATTAACGGTCACACCCAGGTGACCTTCCAATCTGGTTACAGGATCAATCCTTATCTCAGCCATCTAAACCACCTCTTTTTTAATCCTCTCATATTCAAGAGGATGTTCTTCCATCAACCTGTCCTCGGGAATCTTGCCCGTCAAAAACACCTTGTCCATGGGGAAGACCTCCCTGTTAATATGCGTATGGATCATGTGGAAGATCAGCACGAATACAACGGCCAGAATGGCCTCTTCGGCGTGGGCTGTCCTGGCGCTTTCCCTTAAAGCCATGGGCAGGAAGGCCAGCTCTTCCCTGAACCATAAAATCATGCCTGTGCCGATCATTATGACAAACCCCCAAAAGGCGCCCCAGTAGTCGAATTTCTGCATAAAATAGAACCGGTCAAACTTGGGAGGCTCCGGGGCCCTGCCGAGCCTGAACTTCACCACGTCAATGAAGTCCGTAAAGTCCTTTTTCCTTGGCCACATGTACTTCTTTCCCCGGTCAACAAGAGTGTAGAAGAAGACGTGCCAGACTCCTACTGCGGTCATCCCCACGGCCGCCCACTTGTGGATGGAGCGGGCCGTCATGAACCCCATCCATTCCAGAACCGACTTACCCCAGGTCTCCCTGTATTTGAGGGGTAGCCCGGTGGCCACCAGGAGGAGGAAGGTCACCAGGAGGATGATGTGCTGGACCCTCTGGTTTACGGTGAACCTCTCAAATTCCATGGCTACTCCTCCCCTTCGCCTTTCTTCTTCCTCTTGCCAAGCTGGTCTATGACGGTGTAGGCACCGGCTGCGGCGACAACACCCGCGGTGAGGGTCTCAAAGCCCCTCTTGGTCCATTCGAGCTCCAGGTCATCCTGGCCCACATAGAAGGGGGAGGTGCCGTCAGGGAACTGGAGGGAGAAGCAACCCGAACAGGGCGCCCCGGCATTGGTGCACATGTTGACGCCGCCGTTCCACTTCCGGGAGGCGCAGTCCGCATAGGTGATGGGTCCCCTGCATCCGAGCTTATAGAGGCACCCGGGCTCGGTGAACTTGTGGGCGAAGACCCCCTCGTCATAGTAGCCCCTGCGGGGGCATTCGTCATGAAGAAGCTTACCGTAGAAGAGCTTGGGCCTGCCCTGGGCATCCAGCTCTGGAATTATCCCCAGGATGGCAGCGGCCAGGGTCAGGAGGATGTGGTCACCCTGCGGAGGACAGCCTGGCAGATTGATGATGGGAAGCCCGGCCTGGGTGGTGAAGTCGTTGCCCAAAACCCCCCTTACACCTGTTGCCTCTGTGGGGTTCGGATTACCACCGGGTATCCCGCCGTGGGTTGCGCAGGCCCCCACAGCAACGATGGCGACCTTTGTCCTGGCCGCCACCTTTTTAAGGTACTCTTCCAGGACGATCTCTTCTCCGTTGTAGTCGCCAATCAGACAGGCATGCTTTTTAGCCCCCGTGGGTATGGCCCCCTCCACAACTAGGACATCAGGCTCCATATCCAGGAGGGCCTTGCTGGCGGCCTCGCCAGATGGCATCATTATTGTTGGATGGTACGCAATATTCACGTTAAGCTTCAGCACAGCGTCGTAGATATCTGGATGCTCTCCCTGCAACAGGGAAATGGAGCAGCCCGTATCGGTCTGTCCCTGTATCCAGGCGAGTTTCACCCCTGCGTCTGCCGCCTGGGCAAATACGTTGGCCACGAAGGGCTTGTGGGCCTGCATGAAGGCCGTGGCCCCCATGGCCCCTACGGTCCTTAAAAAGTTCCTCCTATTCAACTTCATATGACTTCACCACCTTCCTTCTTTCGCTTCCCTCTGCGTGATTGCAATTGGATGTGTATAAATTAGCAAAACCAGCATATATAAAATAATCGAAGTAGTGTTTAGATTATGCACTATGCCACACAACCACGACCCCCGACCTTTACCTTCCTTTCTATCCAATTTTCCTCACCCTGACACCTGTAGTATATTTGTTTTTATCCTACATAAATGTTTGCAGATTTATTAAGCAGAAAAGTAAAAGTAGGGGGTTGGGCAGAGTTATCACCATGTGCCTTGCCGTACCCGCCGAGGTCAAGGAGATTGACGGTCATGAGGCCGTGCTGGATTATGGTAGCGGGGTTATGAGGAGGGCCAACATCAGCCTCCTGGAGGACCTCAAGGTGGGGGATTACGTCATGGTCCACGTGGGCTTCGCCATCCAGAAGTTGGACCGGGAGGAGGCCCTGGAAACCCTGAAGCTCTGGGAGGAAATCCTCAAGGAGGAAGGGTCTTGACAGGGGAGCT
>CAZHQS010000050.1:0-11344 GCA_964534545.1 Candidatus Hydrothermarchaeota archaeon | reverse complement strand
CTTGGATACCTCGAGGGCGTGTTTCGTCACGCCGAGCTTGAGCATCTCCAGGGCCTTCACGTGGTCCTGCCTGTCCGGATAGTCCTCAGGGTAGCCGTGCTCCTCCCTGAGCCAGGTGACGAAGCGCCGCAGGATCACCCGGTAGTCGTGCTGGGTCCACTCGCCCTTGGCGGGATCGGCATCGATGGTGCGCAGCAGCCTTCGTATATCGGCCTTGTCGATGTATTCGAACTCCCTGTCCTCCAGGTGCAGGGCTATCTCCTTGAGGGTATAGAGGTATTTGATGGCCCGCTTCTTCCCGAGCTTTACGCCGTTCCAGCCCACCAGGCTGCAGTCGATGAACTCAAGTATCAGCTCCTTGTTACGCTGCGGCAGGTCCAGGTTTTCCAGCCGCGTTATCGATGTTTTGAGGGTCTCATCGGTCTTGTAGAGGTCGATCTTCATTGGATACACCTCACGTGATGTTTATATATCGGATACTCTTTCACCCGGCTGTGAAAGTGTTTCCCGGATACGATGAGAGCGTAATACAAATAGAACAAAAATAGAAGCCACAGTAATATTATATCATCGGCTTTAGACCTTTTGCTGATAAGCCGAGGGGGGGAGTTGAACCCCCATCTGCGGATCTGCAGTCCGCCACATAAGCCGCTCTGTCACCTCGGCGTTGTGTCCCCCAGGCAGAAGACCCCTTAAATCTTTCCCCGGAACCGCCCATGGCAGGTCACTGGGGATGTTTTTCCAGGTAGTCCCTCGCCGCCCTTCTTATGGCCTCGGTCCCCAGGTGGATACACTTGGACTTGGTCTTGGGAAGGTCCTCGAGCTCCCTTATAACGTCCTCCTTTGAAAGTTTCAATACCTCCTCCAGGGTCTTCCCCTTGGCCAGGTCTGTGGCCACACTGGAAGTCACCAGGGCGGCTGCACAGGCAAAGCCCTCGAAGGTGGCCTCCACCACTCTGCCGTCCCTGACCTTGATATAGGCCTTCAGCTCGTCCTCGCAGATGGTGTCACCCACCACACCCACGCCGTCGGGGTCCTCCATCTTCGCCATATTGTGAGGGCGGCGAAGGTGGTCCAGGACCTTGTCGCTAACCATGACTACCCCTCCTTTTTCTTCTCATAGTCCTCAATGGCGGCCTTCAGGCCATCGGCGGCCAGGACCGAGCAGTGCATCTTTATCGGAGGCAGGTTCTCGGCCTCGTCAGCCACGTCCTTTTTCGATATCTTCTTGGCCTCCTCCAGAGTCTTGCCCTTGGCCATCTCGGTTATGATGCTGGATGTCCCGATGGCGGCCGCACACCCGAAGGTCTCGAACTTTATGTCGTCGATCTTGTCGTCCTTCACCTTGATGTAGACGTACATCACATCCCCGCAAGCAGGGTTGCCTACCTTGCCGACACCATCGGGATCCTCCATCCTGCCCATGTTCCTGGGGTTTCTGAAGTGGTCGATCAGTTTGTCGCTATACATGATATCACTCCTTTAGTGGTGATGTCCCTTCCACTGGGTCTCCTTTTCGTAATCTCTAAAATCTTTTTTAAACGGCGATATGTCCCTGAGCCTCTTGATGATGCCCGGGAGGTTCTCAAGGACGGCATCCACATCCTCCTTCGTGGTCCCTCTGCCAAGGGTGAGCCTCAGGGAGCCGTGGGCATCCTGATGCTTCAGTCCAAGGGCGGTCAGGACATGGCTGGGCTCCAGGGTGGGAGAGGAACAGGCGCTCCCCGTGGACCCATTAATCCCAACAAAATCAAGTTCCAGGATGATACCCTCGCCCTCAATGAACCTGAACCCCACGTTGACATTTCCCGGAAGCCTCTTCTCCGGGTGGCCGTTGAGCCAGGAGTTCTCGATCTCCAGGATACCCTTTATCAGCCTGTCCCTCAGTTCCACCAGTCTCCCGGCCTCGGAGTCCATCTCGGCCCCGGCGATTTCCGCTGCCTTCCCGAAACCCACAATCCCTGGCACGTTCTCCGTTCCTGAGCGGAGTTTCCTCTCCTGTCCCCCCCCGTGGATTAGGGGAACCACCTTGATGCCAGACCTGATATAGAGGGCGCCTATGCCCTTGGGTCCATACATCTTGTGGGCCGACATGGAGAGGAGGTCCACCCCCAGGTCATTAACGTCTATGGGCACATGGCCGGCACTTATGCAGGCATCTGTATGGAAGGGGACCTTGTGCTGCCGGGCTACGGCGGCCAGCTCCTTTATAGGCTGGATGGTCCCGACCTCGTTGTTGGCGTGCATGATGGACACCAGACAGGTATCGTCCCTTAGGGCTGACTCCAGGTCCTCGGGGGATACACACCCATATTTGTCCACTGGCAGGCGGGTGACTTCAAAGCCCTGTTTTTCCAGCCATTTGAGGGGCTCCAGAACCGCGAAGTGCTCGATCCGGGACGTGATTATGTGCTTGCCCTTCTTGGATGCCATGGCCACCCCCTTCAGGGCCGTGTTGCAGGATTCGGTCCCGCCGGAAGTGAAGATGATCTCCCTGGGCCGGGCACCTATAAGGGCCGCCACCTGCTCCCGTCCCTTCTCCACCGCCTGCTTGGCCTCCTGGGCATAACCGTAGAAGGAAGTTGGATTCCCGGCCTTCTCTGCAAAGTAGGGCATCATGGCTTCCAGAACCCGGGGCTCCACAGGCGTGGTAGATGCGTAATCAAGATATGCCGTCTTGTGCCACCTCCTTGCTAGAGACTTCAATAATTAGGTATATAAATTAAATGCAGACATAAACCTTTTTATATTATCGCTAATCATATCAATATATTGTATGTATGAACTTCCAACCCCGGAAGACCTGAAGAGGTACAGGCTCTCTGTCCACCTGACCCAGACAGAGCTTGCCAGGATGGCGGGAGTAAGCCAGTCTCTCATTGCCAGGATAGAGGCAGGGGACATAGATCCCAAACTGTCCACCCTGAGGAAGATCCTCAATGCCATAAAGGAGAAGGACCTGAAGAGGGGACTTGTGGCATCCGATGCCATGACCTCACCCCTTATCCACGTGGAACCCGAGTCCACCCTCGTTGAAGCCTCATATCTCATGGAAAAGCACGGGATTTCCCAGCTACCAGTCCTTGAGAACGGTGTCCAGATAGGCAGCATCTCCGAGGAGGTTGTGGTAAAGGAGATGACAGAGGTGAAGGATTCCTCCAAACTCCAGGAGAAGACGGTCAAGTCCGTTATGGCGGGTGGGTTCCCGACGGTATCCCCAAGCACAGACCTGGAGACCCTTTCGAAGATTCTGGAGAGGAGCCAGGCTGCCCTGGTCGTGGATATGGGCAAGGCCATTGGGGTGGTGACAAAGGCTGATATCATCAAACTCGGAATGAAAAGGTTTTACCTCTAGGGACCCATACAGAAAACGATATATATGGGGCCCATCCAACCCCTATCCTGCTACTAGGAGAATGTAGATATGGTATCTGAAGCGGGCTCTGCACTGGGGGACTTGGAGACCTTTGTCCAAGGTAACGCCCTAATGGTGGGCGGGGGAGCAATTATCCTCCTTATCTTCACCCTCATCCTCATATCCGTATTGCTCAAGTTCAAGAAGGAGTATGCCGGCGGCAGGCCTCCCGCCAGGGAGGCGGAAGAGGAGGTCAGGGAGCTGAAGGACCAGATCAGGGCCCTAAAGGAGAGGAACAACCAACTGGAGGAGGACTACGCCAACCTTGCAAAGCGGGTAAACGAGGAACGGGCCCGCCTCGAGGCAAAGGAAGCAAAGCTCAAGGAGATCCAGGAGGAATTGGAGAAGGAATCCCTCAAGCATTCCGCCCTGGAGGACGAGGTGGACCACCTCCAGCGGAGGATGGGGGAGATCAACCAGGAGAAGACCGAGATCCTCAGGGAGGCGGAGGCCGAACGGGCCAAACTGGTGGAACAGCACAAGCAGGAGATAAAGGAATATGAGGAGAGGTTGGAGGCCGAGGAAGCCAAGTTCCGGCGGGAGAAAAATGATATCCTGCGGGAGGCCGAGGAGGAGAGGGCCAAGCTCGTCGGCAGGCACAACGCCGAGGTGGAAGAGATACAGAAGAGGATGGAATCCCTGAAGGAGAGCCTTGAGAAGGAAAGGAAGAACTTCGAAAAGGAGATGGAGGAGGTCCTTGAAAAGGAGAGGAAAAAGGCCGAGGACCGCATCGAGGAGATAAAGAAAAAGACCAAAGAGACCATCGAAAGCATCATCAGGGAGAAGGAAGGGATTATCGAGGACCTGAGAAGGGAAAACGAGGACCTCAAGAGGGAAAGGGAAAAGCTCAAGGAGAGGATAAGGGTCCTGGAAGTAGATAAACTGTAGTGATTCATATGGCAGACGGATATGTAGTGAACATCCTTGGGGTTGGTTTTAACGAGTATCACCTGGGACTTGCGGCAGTCTTTGCCCTGGTGGCCCTGGTCGCCCTCCTGAAGGCCAGCGCCTGGAAAAAAGAACTGGCAAAACTCAGGGCCCTCTTCAACGAGATGGACGAGGAGAAGACCAAGTACTACGACCGCTGCAAGGACCTGGAGGCCGAGAACAAGAATCTTCAGGAGAAGCTCCTGCACAAAGACCAGAAGTTGGAGGAGGAGAGGGAAAAGCTGAAGGAGAAGGAGAGGAGGATGAAGGAGGGTTCCAGGAACCTGGAGGAAGGTCTCCTGAAGATCGAGGCCATGAAGGAATCCCTGGACCAGCACAGGATAAGGATCGGGACCCTGGAGAAGGAGAAGGAGGAGCTCAACAGACAGATCAGGGACCTGAAGAAACAACTCACCCAGATATCCTCCATCCACAAGCAGGAGCTGGAGAGCCAGAGGGATGCCTATGAGCTAAAGATCAACGAGCTAAAGGGCAAGACCAAGGACCTCATGACCCAGTTTGCTGATGAGAAGGAGCAGAAGCTCAAGGAACTCCAGGAGGAGGTGGAAAAACTCCGGGAGACCAACCAGAAGCTCAAGGAGCGCCTCGGCCTCTGGGAGTCTGTCGGGGACCTCTAAATGTACTGGGTCGACATCACCAACCTCCCCCACGTACTTTTTTTTGAGGGTTTTTTGAAGGAAAACCGGTGTGTTGCCACTGCCCGGAGGTTCGGGATGCTGGAAGGGCTGCTGGAAGCCCGGGGCCTCGAGGTCCACACCATAGGGGGCCACGGGGGAAGGGGACCGAAGGAAAAATTGATCATGAGCGCCAGAAGGGTGGAGAAGCTGGCCGAGTTCATATCCGGCCGTGGGATAAGGGCAGCCATCGCCAAGCACTCAGTGGAGCTTCCCAGGGTGGCCTACGGCCTCGGGATACCGGTGTTCCAGTTCCTGGACAACGAGTTTGCAGTCCATCAGAACCGGCTGGTTCTATCCCTTTGCACCAAGGTCATCCTTCCAAAGGCAGTCTCCAAGGAGATGGTCATCGGCCAGGGTGCCAGCCCCCTGGACCTGGTTGATTTTGAGGGGGTCCTCGAGTCGGTGCAGGTCAGGAGATTTCAACCCGGGGGACCGCCCGAGGGCTTGGAGACAGATAGTTATGTGGTCATAAGGCCGGGACCCCTCTTCGCCGCCTATTATGATACCGAGGACATCACCCAGGAGGTCATCCACCACGTGGCAGAGATGGGATACCGGGCCGTGGTCCTGCCCAGGGGTGAGGAGACTTATCAAGGGGCAGAGGTCCTCAAAAACGTGGACGGGCTGGACCTCATGTACCACGCCGCCGCGGTCCTGGGGGGTGGAGGGACCATGAACCGGGAGGCCGCCCTCCTGGGAACCCCTGCCGTATCCTTCTATCAGGGGGATGTCCTGGGGGTGGACAAGTACCTGATAGAGAACGGGCTACTCTTCCACACAAGGGAAGCCGAGGGCGCCCTTTCCCTCCTGGACAGGCTCCTGGACAAGAAGGACAAACTCAGGGAGAGGGCCAAGGGGTTCCTGGACAGGATGGAGGACCCCTTCGAGATTCTGAAGTCGGAACTTGGTGGTATCCTCTAGTAGTTCTACGGCCCTACCTTCACGGGATGAAACTTTATAAACGTTAACTGCACCACCATGAAATATGGAAGTAAAGGTGAGGGTCCCCAAGGACCTGGCAGGTCTTTTGAAGAAGCACAAAGAAATTGATTTTGGCAGGGTAGCAAGAAACGCCATCATAAGGAGGGCCCTGGAGGCCGAGGTGGCAGAGGGGATAGCCAGGAAAAGCAAGCTGACCGAGGCCGATGCTGAGGAAATCGGGGGATTGGTAAAGGCGGGGTTGAAGGAAAGATACAGATGAAGCTCGTGGTGGATACAAACATCTTGATTTCTGCCCTCATCAAGGACTCCACCAACCGCAAGATTATCTTTTCCAGTGACTTTGAACTGCATGTGCCAGAGTACGCCTTCTCTGAGATAGGGAGATACAAGGAGACAATCATCACAAAATCAAAACTTGACTCTGTTGATTATGAACTGTTCTTGAACATCCTGAAAGGAAAGGTATGCATCGTCGCCGAGAAGGATGTGAAGGAGTTTATGAAGGAAGCCAAGAAAATAATGGACTCCATCGACGAGGACGACACGGTCTTTATTGCCCTGGCATTGGCCCTTGAGTGCCCCGTATGGAGCAATGACTCGGATTTCATGAAACAAAAAAGGGTCAAGGTATACACAACTGACGACCTATTGAAAAAGATGCACAAGTCCTGACCCTTCAGTAAGCCTGCGGGTCGGCCTTCATGACCTCCCGGAGGACCACCGTGGCATAGCTTCCGGGGCGGAGGTCGAAAACCACCACACATTTTTCCTTCCCGGGATGAAGTTCGTCCTCGAGGATACTATAATCAAGGTTGGTCTCCATGGCGGCCGGCCTGTGACCCCCGGGGGAGGCCAGTTCCGGCATGGAAGGGGTCTTGAAATCCTCGGTCTTCATGGCCATCTCCTCGAGGACACCACCCACGATCTCCCCCACCGGTCCCTCCAGCCTGGTCTCATAACCCACCAGGGGGATGTCCCTCCCGTGTATCTCCATTCCTTCCTCTATCATCCTGCTCAGGGTCCGGTTGAAGATATAGCTCTGGAAGGCATGAACCAGCATCCAGCGCAGCTTCTTGGGGAGCCTCCGCAGGGCCCCGGCATAATCGTTAGGGTTCTTGGCCAGGGCGTCCAGCATGGAGCGCTCGTAGTTCAGCCTCCTGGGGAATACCTCCAGGGCCTGCCTGTAGTCCCTGGTATCCTCCACCAGTTTCCTTGCGTTGTAGGCATCCTCCCTCTCATCCTGGTAAGGGCGGCCGATGTACTCCATGACAGCCCCTTCCAGGTCACCCCGGAGTATCCTCTCCCCTACAAGATGGGTATTAGGCCTTATGACCCCGAACCTCTGGTAGCCAAAGAAGTTGGGAACCCCCTTATCATCGAGCTGTCGTCTTGTCTCCTCTAGCCGTTCCCCAAGATCACCAGCCTCCACATCCCTTATGGTTATACTGAACCGGTTGCCCCCGGCGTCCCCCAGGTTGATCCTCTCGGTGCACTTTCTGTAATCAGATAGGCTTAGGTCCCTTATTCTGACCTTCTCCAGCTCTTCCGGCCCCACCCGCCAGACCGAGACCCGCTGTCTGGTCACCGCCCGCTTGTCCTTGGTCCCGGCGAAGCCGAAGCGCTTGTGGGATACCCTCAAGGCCCTGGCCAGGGACTTGATGGCCCTCAAGGTGTCCCAGTTCCGCTTCTCCAGGGTGAAGTGGGTGTACTCTCCCTCGGGGTCTTCCGGGAAATCCCTGGCGATCTCCTCCACCACGAAATCCTCTATGGTCTCCCTGAGCCTTCCCCCGATTCCGGGGCTATCAGATAAATAGTGGTCCATCCCCAGGATGGTGTCAATCCGGTAGGGGCTCTTCATATCTCCCAAACCCTATAAGAGCCCCAGCTCCCCTGTGACCCTGTCCACCTTGTCCTCGGGTGCCGGGCCGATGGCCAGGGCCGTTGTTGTCCCTGGAGGAAGCTGGGTGAGGCCGGCGTCGTTGACGATAAAGCAGGGAAGACCCAGGCCCTTCGCATCCTCGTAAAGCCTATAGAGCTCTTTCTCACCTTTGATCTTCACCACCACCTTCTTCTGGCCCTCCCCCTTCCATGCCTCATACCACCTCTTCTCGTATCTGGATGCCTTCTCGGCGCTCCCCAGGGCAGCGTGCGCTGCCTGGGCGCAGGTCTTCCCCTTGCCCATCTTCAGGTCGGTCCTGACAACGATAACCTGTTTGTATTCCATAGCGGCAAGGACTTGGGGGATTTTGATATAAATAGGTGGGGGATGGGGTGTGGCTTAGGGAAGTTTTATCCAAAAGGATTGATGACCTCCAGCCACGGGACCTTTTCGAAATCCCCTGTGTTCTCGGTTATTATCCGGGAGATACCGTTCTGCCGCATGGTCGCCGCTATCAGGGAATCCCAGTAATGCACCCCGTACTTGCTGTTTATATCCATGGCGGAAAGCACGGTCTCGGTGTCCGGAACCAGTTTTACCCAGTTGGCGAAGCCTATGATCCTGGATACCCTTTCCCTGGCTTGCCTTGCGGTCATGGGGTTCTCCACCTTGGATGTGACCACTACGAAGAACTCGGACAGGTTCTGGAGGGAAACAGCGTATTTGACCTCCCCTTCCCAGCATCTTTTTACCAGTTCCCGACAGAAAGGGTTTTTGTCCCCCTCCGAGATGTCATAGGCATAGACCAGGATGTTGGTGTCCAGAAGGGCGATATCATCGGTCATAGATATCTTTTCTCTTTTTCACCAGGACCTTCCCCAGGTTGAATCCCTTATCCAGGACCCTCAGTTCCCTCTCCGCCATCTCCTTCTGCTTCTTCTCCTTAATCCATATCTCCATGGCCTCGGTCACGGCCCTGCCCAGGTACCCCTTTTTACCTGAATACAGCGCACTGGCCAGCTTCCTGAACTTGTTCTCCACTTCGTCCTTTACATTGATGGTGATGGTCCCCATGGTGATATATTTAGATATTCTTAACATTTAAATGTTTGTAAGATGTAAATAGAAACGCCAGGGAATGGCTACAATCCCAGGAACATGGGTCATTCCAGCTCCACGAACTCGCCCCTCTCCTCGATGGCGCGCATCTCCTGGAAGAGCCTGGCCTTCTTGTTAGCGCTGAGTTTCTCCCATACCCACTTTTTGGTGTTCATGTAAATATTTACAATCTTTGACGTCTTATAAGGATATGGGGGGGTTGATTTCAGTGTAATGAGTGTGAGATGGTGGGAACTAAAGTGAAGAGGCTTGGGTTGGGGGTGGCCTATTATAGTCAATCCAAATGATTCTAAGCACAAACTTCTTTTTTAGTTGAGTATGGAATAGTTCCATATACCACTCAAATCTGCTTGAAATGACTATAATTCAATCAATTTCCATACCATATTTATTTACCAACTTATACCATCGACCATACCAGTAATTATTCAATACAGACCCCATGTTGCCGATTTTATTCCACTCTTGTGCATCATTGTATTCTTCTGAAACACTATTAAACGATATCCCATCACTAATAGAGATAACAGTTGGTATTGAATTAAGTTTTCCTGCCCCTAGATATTCACCTTCAGAATCAGTAATAATCGTAGGTGAAGTTGATTCAATGAAACAATAACCAGAGTTTAAGTAGCTATATTCCTTTGGACATTTTATCCCTACTGCCATATGATTTTCATTAGAATATTCGAAAAGAACTACTCCATATCCCAATTCCCTCAAGATGAAAGCAAGTAATTTCGATTTCTCCCCGCAAACACCTTTATTATCATAGATAACTTCATAGGGGTATCTATTGTTTAAACTGTTGGTAGTTAGACCTTCCCAATCATATGGTATGTGTTGGACCAAACTGACTGCTATTCTTACTTGCTCATCTGAATCGTTGGTTTCAGATTTTATTTGGTCCACTAAACCTCGTAATAGTTTTCGTTGTTGTTTCTCATCAAGATACCGTAATTGAATCTCTTCATCAGTTGGACAAACCGGGTTGCAGATGTAGGACCTTGGTAATCTTTTGAGATAATCATTCAGCCCAGAATAAGAAGTATATTTAATCTCACCTCTTTCCCCCCTAACGACATATTCAAGAGTCCGGACAGCAGGTCCGATTTGATATTTCGAAACACATGAATCTCCTACCGCGATTTCTTCCTTGGGGCATCCACAAAGAGATGCTTTCAAAATGAATGTTCCATTGTTACAGAAATATGGTTTATTGCTTGAACATTTACCATCTAAGGTTCCATCATTGCATTTTGGGATTTCTTCACACTTATCTTCAACTACTCGAAAACCATCTGGACATCCACAATCCGACGCCCTTAGAATTAGAGAACCATTTTGACAAAAATACGGTTTATCTTTTGAGCATCTATCATAATGCGTGCCATCATCACAACGTGGTCCATTTATATCAGAAGAAATGCTTCTGAACAAGTTTACTATAGTACCTACAAAATCTAGAGACTTTACTGAGGGTTGAGTAGTATCTGGAGGAGATATTGATGGAGGTAAGGTCTCCTTAATTTCCACAATGGTTTCAATTTCCTGGGGCAAAGAATTTTTTATATAATCATTCTCTATATACCATCTATCGTCTCTTTCCGTAAAGCTAAAATCAAGATAGTACACAAATTTATCATACGAGTAAAAACTCCCCCTATATTGCCCGTTGTTGCTATATCTAAAATAGACTTCCAATGGATCAATAGTATCTTTTCTCGGATAAGCATCTGAGTTTGACCGCTTGTATCTATCCTCCATCAAAATAACAAAATCTTTAGCCTCTTCTTCAGATGAGAAATTGAAAACATAAATCTTCCCATCTTTTTCATATATCTCCTGTTTGACTTTACCTAAGTTACACACTAATGCTCCGGTATAATATTCGGGTAATGGCAATGGGAACTTTTTACTCTCATATTCTGCTTTTTTAATCGAATATTCTTCAATACAATTAGTAGGATATGGTTTGAAGTCGGTTGTTGAATGTATGATCTGGGTTGGGACTGGTGTAGACACAGCCGATATAGGGTTATTAGTAATTGGAGGATTAGTTACCTTAGATTCATGTGGGAGTAATTGCCAGCCAATAATAATTATTCCAAAAAGAATTATAACACTGAATAAAATTGGTTTAATCGACATTTTCTTTTTTGGCGTAGGAGGATCAGGTGGTGGGATTGGTGGAGGCGGTGTTGGTGGAGGTCCAGGTGGAGTTGTGGTAGGCGGTTTTACACGATAACATCTTGGACACGGTTTCAAAATAACCGTTTTATTGATATAACTTACAACTCTTACAGTCCCTGTATAATTACAGTTCTCACAACCTTCACCCCTTGGCTCCATATTAACTAAAAA
>CAZHQS010000049.1:0-11531 GCA_964534545.1 Candidatus Hydrothermarchaeota archaeon | reverse complement strand
AATATATTCTTTTCCCCGCCACATTTTCCCCGAGGGCTTTTGCCAGAAGGCAAAAAGGCCCTGCAATACCCACGATGCTGCAGGCTCTGTAAGATTGGATATGATTTTTCCCGTGTAATTTACATGATAAAATATGACTTAATCACCACCATGGTTGTGCACGCTTATGCCCAATACCCAAATAAATATTATAGAGAACATACACAACTAATCACTCCACCCCCATGGGTATGGTGCACTGAGAGGAGCATAGGTGAAGTAGGTTGAGTGTGGCGGACAACTATATTGCAGTAGGGATATATGCTGTCATAGCGATAGTTTTCCCATATTTGATTCTCTTCGCATCGAGCCTCCTGCGGCCCACCAAACCTGAGGAGGAGAAATACGTCACCTACGAGTCGGGAATCCTGCCCACCGGGGAGGCCCATATCCAGCACTACATCCAGTTCTACCTTTTCGCCATAATATTCGCTGTCTTTGATGTGGAGACCATCTTCCTCTACCCCTGGGCACTGGTCTTCCGGTCCCTGGGATTCCTTGCAGTGGTGGAGATGTTCATATTCATAATTATCCTGGTAATCGGCCTGGCATATGCCTGGAAGAAGGGGGCCCTGGAATGGACCTGAAGATGCCCCAAGTCATCATGACCCGCCTGGACAAACTCATGCTCAGGTGGGCCCGGTCCAGGTCCATGTGGCCTGTGACCTTCGGCCTGGCCTGCTGCGCCATCGAGATGATGGCCGCCGGGGCCTCCAGGTTCGACACCTTCGAGCGCTTCGGCATGCTCTTCAGGGCCACACCCAGGCAGGCCGACCTGATGATAGTGGCCGGCACGGTGACAAAGAAGATGGCCCCCAATGTCAAGCGGCTGTACGAACAGATGCCCGAGCCCAAATACGTCATAGCCATGGGCGAGTGCGCCATAAACGGCGGCCCCTTCTACGATTCCTATGCCGTACTGGACGGTGTCGACAAGATCATTCCCGTGGACGTCTATGTGCCCGGGTGCCCCCCCAGGCCCGAGGCCCTGATCTACGGGATCACGAAACTCCAGGAGAAGATCATGAAGGGAGAGATAAAGAGATGAGTCCCGGAGAGGAGAAAAGGGAAGAGGTTAGGCCAAAGCCGGAACTCAAGAGCGAAGTTCTGGATGCGGTAAAGGGAGAACTAGGAGACAGGGTCATTGAGTCCGGGGTTGAAAGGGAGAGGCGTCTCTTTATCAGAATCAAAAAGGAGGACCTGGTGGAGGTTTGCAGAAGGCTCCACGACGATATGGGATTTGACCATCTTTCTCTCATCACGGGGATTGAGTGGGAGGACAAATTCGAATGCGTTTATCACCTCTGGTCCTACTCTAACAACAACATCCTGGCAGTCAGGGTTGACCTGCCCAAGGAGGAAAACCCCAGCATCGACTCCGTGACTTCCATCTGGAGGAGTGCCGACTGGCACGAGAGGGAGACCTTTGACCTCATGGGGATAGTCTTCGAGGGCCATCCAAACCTGACAAGGATACTGAATCCCGATGATTTCGAGGGGCACCCCCTCAGAAAGGATTTCAAGTTAACAGAGAACCCCATGTATTAGGTGAAATCATGCCCATAGATTCGTCCTGTGTCATAGAAAACTGCGTCCGGGCAGTGGTAACGGACAATCCGGATGAGATGATACTGAATCTGGGCCCCCAGCACCCCTCCACCCATGGGGTGGCGAGGCTGGTAATCCGACTCAAAGGCGAGAAGGCCGAGAGGATCGAACCGGTCATCGGCTACCTCCACAGGGGCTATGAGAAGATGGCGGAGAACAGGACATATACCCAGTTCATTCCCCTGACGGACAGGCTGGACTATCTCTCGGCCATCACCAACAACATGGTCTACTGCCAGGCCGTGGAGCACATCATGGACCTGGAGATACCGGAAAGGGCCGAGTACATCAGGGTCATCATGCTGGAGCTCCAGCGCCTAGCCAGCCACCTCCTCTTCTTCGGGACCTTCGGGGCCGACATCGGGGCATGGACGGTCCTCATGTACGGTTTCAGGGAGAGGGAGCGCATCCTGGACCTCCTGGAGATGGTGACGGGTGCGAGGCTGACCTATAACTATATCAGATTCGGGGGCGTCAAGGAGGATCTGCCCGAGGGATTTATTGACAAGTGCAGGGAGACCATGGACCTCCTCCCGGACTACTTCAAGAGCTATGAGGAGTATGCCTTCGAGAACGAGATCTTTATAGACAGGTGCAAGGGTGTGGGTGTGGTCAGCGCCGAGGATGCCATAAACCTTGGTCTTACAGGACCGAACCTCCGGGCCTCGGGGGTGGCCTATGACATCAGGAGGATCGATCCCTATTCCATCTACGACCGGCTGAAGTTCAAGGTCTGCACCCACAAGGCCGGAGATACCCTGGCAAGGTTCAAGGTACGCATAGACGAGATGTACGAGAGCGTAAAGATCGTCAACCAGTGCCTGGATGCCATCCCGGAAGGGGAGATCAGGGCAAAGGTACCCAAGGTGGTGAAGCCCCCGGCAGGTGAAGCCTACAGCAGGGTGGAATCCCCCAGGGGTGAGCTGGCCATGTACCTCATAAGCGACGGCAAGGCCCAGAACCCCTTCAGGCTGAGGATTCGAAGCCCTGCCTTCTGCAACCTCTCTGGGTTTCCTGCCTTTGCAGAGGGAGACTATATACCGGACGTCATTGCCAACTTCGCAGGCATAGACATAGTCCTGGGTGAAATTGACAGGTGATGTTGAGATGGGCAGTATCGGCGACCTACTGGTGAATCCCCTGGTGAGGGGGCTGGTGGGGGTGCTGACAGTGGTCAGCTTCATCTCATTGAACGTCCTGTTCCTGACCTGGATGGAAAGGAAGGTCATCGCAAGGGTCCAGATACGCTACGGGCCCAACAGGGCCGGCCCCTTCGGTCTCCTCCAGCCCATTGCGGACACGGTAAAGCTCCTGACAAAGGAAGACATCGTACCAGCGGCGGCGGACCGGTTAATCTTCACCCTCGCCCCGGCAGTGGCCTTCACCATAGCGGTCATGCCCGCCATCACCATCCCCCTGGCCGGGGGGCTAATTGTATCGGATTTGAATGTGGGGATCCTCTACGTTATCGCGGTATCATCCCTTGCCACGGTACCGGTCATCATGGCGGCCTGGGGGTCCAACAACAAATATTCCCTCCTGGGGGGGATGCGGGCCGTGGCCCAGTCCCTGAGCTATGAGATACCCCTGGTGCTGTCGGTGGTGGGCGTGATAGCCCTTACCGGCTCCCTGAGCATGGTCAGGATAGTGGAGGCCCAGAAGGATACATGGTTCATCCTCCTCCAACCCCTGGGTTTTGCCGTTTTCTACCTTGCGGCCATAGCCGAGATGGGCAGGATCCCCTTCGACATGCCGGAAAGCGAGTCCGAGCTTGTGGCCGGGTTCCATACCGAGTACAGCGGGATGAAGTTCGCCCTCCTCCTCTTTGCCGAGTACATCCACATGATCCTTGCCACCGCCCTGATCGTGATCCTGTTCCTGGGGGGATGGCACCTGCCCTTCGTCACCCTGCCGCCCCTTCTACAGGCGGTGGTCTTCATGGGCAAGATGTGTACTGTAATATTCATCCTCATGTGGACCCGGGGTACCCTCCCCAGGGTCAAGATAAACGTCATGACCGCCATCGGCTGGAAGATACTGATACCGGTGGCCCTCTTCAATATCTTCATTACAGGGATACTCCTCTCGTGGTGATGGAAAGATGTTGGAAAGATTGAGAAGGATGACCCACCTGATCCCCCTGGAAATCGTGGGGAAGCACCTGTTCATAAAGCCTATTACTCTACAGTATCCAGAGGAGAAGCCCGTCATACCCGACAGGTTCAGGGGCCTGCACAGGCTGGAGATCGACCAGTGCATTGGCTGCGGTACCTGCGCACGGCAGTGCCCCAACAGATGTATCTCCATGTTCGTGGCAGGCGTGGAGGAGAAAAAGGTGGGTGAGAAGGTCATAAAGAGGGAGAGGAAGTATCCCCAGATCTATATAGGCAGATGCATGTTCTGCGGTCTCTGCCAGGAGGTCTGCCCCAAGGATGCCCTCGTGCTTACCAAGACCTTCGAGCTGGCGGCCTTCTCCAGGGAGGAGATGCTGTACACCTACGAAAAACTGGCGGAGGGTGAGAAATAATGACCTACGATATAGTCGTGTTCTATCTCATCGCCTTTACAACCATCATCTCGGCCATCCTTGTCATTACCATGAAGGATATCTTCAGGTGCGCCATTGCCTTGATGATGATGTTTGTGGCGATAGCAGCCATCTTCATCACCCTGGAGGCCGAGTTCATCGCGGCGATCCAGATACTGGTCTATGCCGGGGCGGTGGTGGTCCTCATCCTCTTCGCCATAATGCTGACAAAACGGGATGGCGAAAGGGATAGGATACCCGTGTTCCGGGGCCTTGCCTCCCTGCTGTTCCTCTTGGTCATGATATTGTACCTGGGGGGGATGAACTGGTGGCGGTACGCCCCCCCCACGGAGGCTGAGGCGGGCTCCACGGCCCTGATAGGTACCCTGCTATTTAGTGAATTTGTCCTCCCCTTTGAAGTCATATCCCTGATCCTGCTTGCCGCCATGATCGGCGCCATCTACCTGGCCAAGAAGGAGGTGGTGGAATGATACCCCTCTACCATTACCTGGTGGTTTCCACCATCCTCTTCGGGATAGGGACCTACGGCCTCCTGAGGACCAGGAACGCGGTGAAGATCCTGATGTGCATCGAGATCATGCTCAATGCGGCCAATATAAACCTGGTGGCCTTTTCCAGGTATACGGGGGAGATGAGCGGACAGGTATTCGTGACCTTTTCAATCAGCATCGCGGCGGCGGAGGCCGCCATAGGACTTGCCATTATCCTGGTGATCTACCGGATATATTCGACCATAGACGCGGGTAAGATTGATAGCATGAAGTGGTGATGATGGTGGAAACGATAATATCCATAAAACCCCTCCTGGCGGTCCTGGTGTCCATGACCTGTGTGGCACTTATCCTGGCATCGCACAAAAGGCCCAACGTCAGGGAGTCGTGGACCCTTGCCGCAGGCATAATCAAGTTTCTAATCATAGTATCCATGATACCGGTAATCCTGCGAGGGGACGTGATCCAGTACACCCTCTTTACCCTCCTGCCCGGGGTGGAGGTCAAGTTCAGGGTGGATGCCTTTGGCATATTCTTCGCCACCACCGCTTCCTTCCTGTGGATCCTGACGTCCCTCTATTCCATAGGCTATATGCGCTCCCTGAAGGAGCATGCCCAGACCCGCTACTTCGCCTGCTTTGCCCTGGCCATCTCTGCCACCATCGGGGTGGCCTTCGCTGCCAACCTCTTCACCCTGTACCTCTTCTATGAGATAATCACGGTGAGCACCTATCCCCTGGTTGCCCACAAGGAGACCGAGGAGGCCTATGCCGGGGCATGGAAGTACTGGGTCTACCTCTTCGGCACCTCCGTATTCCAGCTCTCCGGGCTCATGCTGGTCTATGTCTATGCCGGCACCCTGGAGTTCTCCCCCGGTGGGATACTCGAGGGCACGGCCTCACCCACCATCCTCACAGTGATTTACGTCCTCTATCTTGCGGGCTTTGCCAAGGCGGCCATGATGCCCCTCCACTCCTGGCTCCCCTCGGCCATGGTGGCCCCCACACCGGTGAGCGCCCTGCTCCATGCCGTGGCCGTGGTCAAGGTGGGCGTCTTTTCGATTCTGAGGATAATCTTCCACGTCTTCGGGGTGGACCTGATGCAGAGCCTGAACCTGGGCATCCTCACCGCCTATTTTGTGTCCTTTACCATCATCGTGGCCTCGGTCTTCGCCCTGACCCAGGACAACCTCAAACGCAGGCTGGCCTACTCCACGGTGGGACAGCTTTCCTATGTGATCCTGGGGGCCGCCCTGCTGACCTCCAGCGGCATGGTGGGGGGTATCATGCAGATCGCCATGCACGCCTTCGGGAAGATCACCCTCTTCTTCTGCGCGGGCTCCATCTACGTGGCGTCCCACAAGACCAAGGTGAGCGAGCTCAGCGGGATTGGAAAGAAAATGCCCTTTACCATGTTCGCCTTCACCGTGGGTGCCATGAGTGTCATAGGGGTCCCGCCCTTTGCCGGGTTCCTGAGCAAGTGGTACCTGGCCCTGGGCACCATCGAGGCCGGGGACCTCCTGCTCCTGGTCATCCTCTTTACAAGCTCCCTTTTGAACGCCGCCTACTTCCTGCCCATCGTGTACAAGGCCTTCTTTGAGGAGCCCAAGGAGGACTCCCATGGGGAGGATTTCGGGGAGGCCCCGGGATTCGTGGTGGTCCCCCTGACCCTAACTGCCATAATCGCCATTATCCTTTTCATACATCCACAGCCCTTCCTGCACCTGGCCGAGATAGTGGTGCAGGGCATGATAGGAGGCAGATGATGGAAGAGGAGAAGATGATCCTGGAGCACGAGCCCATACCCAAATACAGGAAGATATTCTATATTACCTTCCTAGTGGGTGTTCTGTATCTGGCAATGATACTTCTAACAACCATGGGAGGCCACTAGGGATGACCAGGGAGATCACCATCTTTGACAAGCCGGAAAACGTGCAGAAGGTCCTGAGGGCCTTCTTTGCATCCCTGGTGGTGCTTCTAATCCTCGATATATTCGTCCCCAGGCATGCCCACTTCCCATGGGAAGAGAGCCTGGACTTCTATGCGGTATATGGATTTGTCTCCTGCGTGGTCCTGGTCTTTGTGGCCAAGGCCCTGCGCATGGTAGTCATGAGAGAGGAGGATTACTATGACTAGCGTTCCACCGGCGGCCATACTCATCTTCGGGGCCTTCCTCCTGCCCTTCCTCAAGGGCAAGGCCAAGTCAGCCTATTCCCTGCTTCTGCCCATCCTGGCCTTTTTGAGCCTCCTCAACCTGCCCGACGGCACAAGCTGCGTATACCACTTCCTGGACTATGATCTGGTCTTCTGCCGGGTGGACAGACTCAGCACCATCTTCGGATACATCTTCATACTGATATCCTTCATCGGCAACCTCTACTCCCTCCATGTAAAGAAGGAGGGGGAGCGGGTGACTGCCTCCATCTACGCCGGGGGCGCCCTGGGCGTGGTCTTTGCCGGGGACCTCATCTCCCTCTTCATATTCTGGGAGATCATGGCCTTTGCGGCCACCTTCATCATCTGGTACGGCGGGCGGGAGGACTCCATAAACGCTGGCTTCAGGTACATCCTGATGCACGTCTTCGGTGGCCTCTGCCTGCTGGGGGGCATCGTGGTCAAGGTGGTCACCACGGGCTCCACGGAATTCGGGTACATGGGTCTTGACGGGATTGCTTCCGCCCTGGTGTTCCTGGGCTTTATCATCAATGCGGCGGTCCCGCCCTTCCACAGATGGCTGCCGGATGCCTACCCCCAGGCATCGGTAACCGGGGCAGTGTTCCTGAGCGCCTTTACCACCAAGTCCTCGGTCTACGTCCTGGCCAGGGCCTTCCCTGGCACAGAAATCCTGATTATCCTTGGGGCCATAATGACCGTTTACCCCATATTCTATGCCGTCCTTGAGAACGACATAAGGGGGGTCCTCTCCTACAGCCTCATCAACCAGGTGGGTTTCATGCTGGTGGGTATCGGAATAGGCACCCAGTTGTCCATAAACGGTGCCGCCGCCCACGCCTTCTGCCATATACTCTACAAGGCCCTGCTCTTCATGTCCGCTGGCTCCGTCCTCCACATGACCGGAAAGATCAGGTGCACGGACCTGGGTGGGTTGTACAAGACCATGCCCCTCACGGCCGTCTTCTGCATGGTGGGTGCCGCATCCATCTCGGCCTTCCCACTCTTCAGTGGTTTCGTCAGCAAGTCCATGATCGTCACGGCGGCAGGACTGGGCCACCTGGTCCTGGTCTGGTTCCTCCTCCAGTTCGCCTCTGCCGGTGTCTTCCATCACGCCGGTATCAAGGTGCCCTTCTTCACCTTCTTCTCCCACGACTCTGGTTTGAGGGCCAGCGACCCGCCCCGGCACATGACCCTGGCCATGGGGATCACGGCCTTCCTGTGCATCTTCATCGGCATCTTCCCGGGCCCCCTCTACAGCATCCTTCCTTACCCGGTGGACTATGTCCCCTACACCGCGGACCACGTCCTCAGCCAGCTGCAGCTTTTGATGTTCGCAGCCCTGGCCTTTACCCTCCTCATCCTCTCAGGGTATTATCCCCCTGAGATCAGGGCCATCAACCTGGACGCTGACTGGTTCTACAGAAAATGGGTCAGGGGCTTCCTGTGGTTCAGCAACAATCCCCTGGCCAAATTCGGCAAACTGACGGAGAAGATCTTCTTTGAGTATGTGCCCAGCTTCGTAATTAAGTTCACCACCCTCTGGGCCGCCCTCGACTTGAAGATAATCGATGGGATTATAAATGCGATAGCAGGGATAACCATCTGGTCCAGTGGTAAGTTGCGGAAGGTGCAGACCGGCGATGTCCAGAGCTATGCCACTATCGCCATTGTCGGGGTGACCATATTGCTGATAATTCTTATGGGGTATGCGTAAAATGGTAGGATATATCTCATCCATGCTTTTGATCCTGGTTGTCGGCTCCCTCGTCACCTTCCTGACTAAGAGCAGGGAGCAGGCGAGGATGACCGCCCTTTTGACTTCCTGGATAGTCCTTATAATGTCCATATTGATGTTCTTTGAATACCGGACATCAGGGGGCCTTGAGACCTTTACCGAGCTCTACGACTGGATTCCATCCATCGGCATCGGCTACCACGTGGCGGTGGACGGTCTGAGCCTGCCCATGGTGCTCCTGACCACCATAACCAGTTTCCTCTGCACGATCTACGCCTGGGGGGAGAAACTCAGGAGCAACCAGTTCTTTGCATTCATACTCTTCATCGAGCTCGCCCTCATAGGGGTCTTCGTCTCCCTGGACTTCTTCATGTTCTTCATCTTCTGGGAGTTCGTCCTGCTCCCTATGTTTTTCCTTATTGGGATATGGGGCGGGCCGAGGAAGGATTACGCTGCCATAAAGTTCTTGATTTATACCCATGTCTCCAGCGGCTTCATGCTCCTGGGCATCTTTGCCATCTACTACTTCAACATCATGGCAGGGAACGCCCCCACCTTTGACATCCCCACCCTGCTTTCGGCCTACCCCTCCCTGGAGCTGACATCCTTCTGGAAGAACTTCATATTCGCGGCCTTCCTCTTCGGGTTCCTGGTGAAGATGCCTGCGGTTCCCTTCCACACGTGGCTGCCCGACGCCCATGTGGAGGCCCCCACGGTGGGTTCCATCCTCCTGGCCGGGGTCCTGCTGAAGATGGGAGGCTACGGCCTCTTCCGTTTCCTGATTCCCATGATGCCCAACACATCGGTTAACTTTGTCTATATCATCGCCCTCTTCGCCCTCATAAGCATCCTCTACGCCCCCATCGCGGCCTTCATGCAGCCCGATATCAAGAAGCTGATCGCCTTCTCGAGCATAGGCCATATGGGTTTCATCTCCCTGGGGGTTGCAGCCTCCATGGCGGCGGGTGGGGAGACCCCCAGGATCTTTGCCGCCTCGGGGGCCATGTTCCAGCTCTTCGCCCACGGCATCGTCACCGCCGTCCTCTTCGGATCGGCGGGGGTCATCGACCACCACGCAGGCACCAGGATCATCGCCAACCTGGGGGGCCTGGCCAAGAGGATGCCTGTTTTTGCTGTCCTGATGATAATCGGTTTCCTGGCCTCCATGGGCTTCCCTGGGACCATAGCCTTCATCGCCGAGTTCTCCATCCTGGCAGGCTCCTATCCCCAGCTGCCCCTCTTTGTGGTCCTGGCCCTGCCCAGCATACCCATAACCGTCATGTATCATCTCTATGCCTACCAGCGGGCTATGCTGGGCCAGTATAACCAGTCCCTGGGTGAGATAGGGGATGCCACCCTCTACGAACTCCTGGCCCTGGCGGCGTGGGTGGTAATCATCTTCGCCCTGGGTCTCCATCCAGCACCCATCTATGAGATGATGGAATCAGCTTCCACCAATCTGATAATGGCGCTTCCGCCAGGAGGGATAGGATGACGGACTATCTGCTGCTTTCCCCGGTTGTTCTGGTAATCCTCCTCTCCTTTATTGTGATAGTGGCAGGGCTGTTCCTAAAGGAGAAAAGGGTACTGGGATATCTCACCATTACAGGTCTTCTAGCAGCCTTCTTTATCACCCTTGCAAACTTCGACGCAAGGGCGACCCTGTTCTCCAATTCCATAGTCATAGACCCCTTCGGCCAGTTCTTCAACCTGTTGTTCTTGGTGGTCTCCCTGGTTGTCTGCCTGGCATCCCTGGAGTATTATGGGAACCATCCCAACCAGGACGAGTACTATACCCTCCTCCTCCTTGCCACCGCAGGGATGATGCTGGTATCCTTCTCCAATGACCTGATCATCCTCTTTGTCTCCTTTGAGCTGGTGAGCCTGCCTACCTATATCCTGGCCGGCTTCGACAAGAAAAATCCCCGCTCCATGGAGGCTTCATTGAAATACTTCATCATAGGGGCCCTATCCGCAGGGATACTCCTCTTCGGGATATCCTTCATCTATGGCGCAACCGGCGAGACCAATCTGGAGACCATCCTGAATTCCAATCTCCTTGAGCAGTCCTCCATTGCAGTCCTTGGGACCATCCTCATCCTTGTGGGCTTTGGGTTCAAGATGGCCCTGGTCCCCTTCCACATGTGGGCCCCGGACACCTACCAGGGTGCCCCCTCGGTGGTCTCGGCCTTCCTATCTGCCGGTTCCAAGACTGTGGGCTTCGTGGCCGCCTTCAGGGTCTTCCTCCTGGCCCTCCTGGCCCTGAAGTTCCAGTGGTACCTGGCCTTCGCCATCCTGGCGGTGGCCACCATGACCCTTGGCAACGTCGTCGCCATAGCCCAGAACAGTATCAAGCGGATGCTGGCCTACTCCTCCGTGGCCCATGCGGGCTATGTGATTATTGCCTTTGTGGTCATCGCCCACTCCCCCGAGGCCGCCCAGTTCGCCCTGACCGGGGGGGTCCTCCATGCCCTTTCCCATGCCCTGGGCAAGGCGGGGGCCTTCGTGGTGGTGGCCCTGGTGGCCCATATGGTGGTGGGCAGGGGGGAAGAGGGACCTGAGGGGGATTCCCTGGAGAACTATAACGGCCTGGGAAAGCGCGCCCCCTTGACCGCCCTCCTGATGACCGTTCTCCTGCTCTCCCTGGCAGGGATACCACCGACCTTCGGGTTCTACACGAAGTTCGTCCTGTTCCTGTCGGCCATCCAGGGAGGTCTGCTCTGGCTTGCGCTCATAGCCATCCTCAATTCGGCCCTGTCCGTCTACTATTATGCCAGGGTGGTCATGCGCATGTACTGGATGGAGCCCCAGGGCGGGAAGGTCCATGAACCCTGGTTTTATGTCCTGGCGGTACTGCTTGCGGTTGCCGGTATAGTGGTGCTTGGCTTGTATCCTGAGCCGGTATATAGAATGGCCCTGGAGGCCGCAGGGGC
>CAZHQS010000048.1:0-12034 GCA_964534545.1 Candidatus Hydrothermarchaeota archaeon | reverse complement strand
AGGAGGTCTTTAACCCAGCGGTGGTACGCTCTTACCGTTTTCCTGGGGAAGGGCACGACCAGGGAGACGTCAGGGACCTTTTCAAAACCCCTGTCCAGGGAGTAGATTACCGGGGTCCTTGACCCTCTCGCAAGGGACACAAGGTAGCCGTCCCAGGATTCCAGGCCGTGGGCCATGGCCACATCCACGGCCTCCTGGACCGCCTCCGGGGGGATATCCTCCAGAAAAGCAGGCGAGGCAAGGGTCAGGGTCTCCTTTATCTCCCTTGCTATCAGATCTCTGGGGCAGCGGAGATATCTCGTTGCTATATGATACGCGCCGAGGAAGGCGGTGTTGGGAATGGCCGCTTGGTTCCTCCTGGAGAGGACCTCCTCCAGAAAGTCCAGGGCATGGTGCCTTAAAGGGTTGTCGAAGAGGGAGACCAGGACGATGCCCACGTCCACTACACCGGAATACCCAGCTTCCTCTTCGCCCAGTCTTCGCTGATCCATTTGGACTCACCTGCCTCAAAACCCGCAGCCTCAACGCGCATAGCCTCAAGCCTGTCCTTCCAGCGTTTCACGTCCCTGTCAAGTTCTTCTCCACCGGCTTCGAAGAATATGCGGTTGTTTCTCCTCTCCAGCCTGATGCTTCCGCCTCTGGTCACACCGAGAATCCTTCTCATCTCTATCGGGAGGACGAGCCTGCCCTGGGGGTCCACCTTCAGGTTGTATGGCATTTTTTTCACCATAACCATAAATTATGGTGATAACGTCTGCAAACCAGAATATCACCAGAACCTCTTGCTCTTGGCATAGCGATAAACCCGTGCCACAATTCTACAGTACAACCTTCTGGCCGTGCCTTCGCAAAAAGATGTCCTTCTCCATCCTGTAGCCCAGCTCCTCGGCCAGCTCGGTGTAGCCGGCCAGCATCCTCAGGTCCCCGTGGCAGGGGATGATGTTCTCGGGGTTGAGCATATTGATGATGTCCCGGTGGTCCTCCCTGGAGGCATGGCCCGAGACATGGCAGCCCTCGAAGATCCTGGCCCCCTGCATCCTGAGTTTCGTCTCCAGGGTGTACTTGTTGGCCTGGTTGATGGGGTTGGGGATGGTATAGGATGAGAATATGACCTGGTCGTCCTTCTCGATGCGGTAGGGCATCTTGCCGTTGGCTATCTTGGAGAGGAGGGCGTCGGGCTCCCCCTGGTGACCGGTCACTACCGGGAGGTACTTGTCTTTTCCGTCCTTGACTATCCGGTTGAAGGCCTTCTTTATGGACTTCTGGTCCCCGTAGACCCGGGTCCCCTCCGGCAGGTCAAGGAGGCCCAGCCTTTCGGCGATGGAGGAGTACTTTTGCATGGAGCGGCCCAGAAGCACCGGGATGAGGCCCATGCTGGAGGCCATCTCCACGATGCTGGTCAGCCTTGCGATTTGGGAGGAGAAGGTGGTGATCAGGGTGCCCTTGTCCGGGTCTGTCTTCAGGATGATGTCCTCCACCAGTTTCTTGGCCACCGCCTCCGAGGGCGTCCGGCCGGGTTCATGGACCCTCAGGGTCTCCACGATGACGGCCTTGACCCCCTCAGATCCCAGCTCCTTCAACCGGTCGTAATCCGGCTTATCCCCGATGACCGGGCTGTCGTCCAGCTTGAAGTCATTGGCATAGACCAGGGTCCCCTCCTTGGTGTGGAGGGCGCACATGGAGGAGTGGGGGATGGAATGGGTCATCCTCACAAACTCCATGGACATGTGCCTGGACAGCTCCACAGTCTCCCCGTGCTCCAGGGTTACCAGCTGGTTCTTCAGCTTACCCTTGTACCTCTGCTCGGCCTTCACCAGCTCTATGGTGAAGGGCGTGCCGATGATGGGCGCGTTGTATTTTTCCGCTAAATAAGGGACAGCGCCGATGTGGTCCAGGTGGCCGTGGGAGAGGATGATGGCCTTCACCTTCCCCTCCACCACGGAATCGTCCGGGACAATGCCCCGCCTGATGAGTTCGTCCTCCCCCAGCTTGGTTATGTCTGTGTCCTCGTGGATCATGACCCTGTCGAGCCTTATACCCATGTCGATGATGACTGATTCATCTCCCGACTTCACCAGGGTCATGTTCCTCCCTACTTCTTCGTATCCTCCCACTGCTATGATTTCCAATATTCAATCCTCCTATTTTCTGTTTGCATAACTTTTACAATCGATTCCCCGCAGTTCCAGCCACTGCCGGGTCTTCCCCCCGATGATCACGTCGCATCTTTTCAGGTCATCCACGCTCCTGGCTCCGGCCAGGAACATGGCGATCTTCAGCTCCTGGGCTACCCGGTCAAGCTCGGCCAGAACTGCCTCCGGCCCTTTCATGGCCTTCCCCAAAAGGGGTAGGGCCATCCCGCAGGCCGAGGCGCCCAGGGCCATGGCCTTGGCCACATCGATGCCGCTGCGGATGCCCCCGCTGGATATGATGAACAGATCAGTTGAACTTGCGCACTCCACCGTGGAGACGGCGGTGGGGATGCCCCACTCCCTGAAGGCAGCGCCGTGGCGGTTGCCCTTCCTGTAGGACTCCACGGCAGAGAAGGAGGTGCCTCCCAGACCCCCGGTATCCACGGCCGAGAATCCCAGGTCCTCGAAGCGCTTGGCCTCCTCCCTCGCTATCCCCGCCCCGGTCTCCTTGGCTATCAGGGGGACCGTGAGCCCTTTCAGCCCCTTCAGGGCGTCATAGTCAGAGAAGTCCGTGTCCCCTTCGGGCTGGACCGCCTCCTGGAGGGGGTTGAGGTGGACCGCCAGCGCGTTAGCGCTGATCATATCCACGGCCCGCTCGGCTTCCTCGATACCGTAATCATCGATGAACTGGACGGCCCCCAGGTTGGCCACCAGGAAGGTGTCCGGGGCCTCCTCCCTTGCCACGGAGTATGTGTCCACCAGGGAGGGGTCCTCGATGGCCGCCCGCTGGCTCCCCACTCCCATGGGGATGCCGAACTCCTGGGCGGCCCTGGCCAGGTTGGTGTTTATCTTTTTGGCCAGCTTGCGCTCCCCCCCCGTCATCCCTGATATCATGAAGGGTGCAGAGACCTTGCGCCCCAAAAATTCCGTCTCCAGGGATATATCAGCAAGGTCGAGCCCCGGAAAGGCCCTGTGGAGGAGGGTGATGTCCTCGAATCCTGTGCCCCGGGTTGCTTCGACTTCCTCCTTCAGGCAGATGTTGATGTGGTCAAGCTTGCGGTCTTCAATCATCTAAAAGCTCCCTCGTAATTCCCTGGTACTATCCTTGTCCCTTTCACCGGCTCCCCTAATAAAGCTTTCTTAAGCCTGCCCGGGACGGAGGCATTGACGATCTGGGACCCGTGACCTCTATGGGCCAGGGCCGCCAGTTCCATGACCTTGCCCTTCATCCCCCCGGTGACATCGGTCTCCACGGCACCCAGATGCTCCAGGATTTCGGTTATATTCTCCGGGCTTATCTCCTCCACCAGCCGCCCCTCTCCCTTCTTGGGGTCGCCGGTGAAGACCCCGTCCACGTCCACCCCCAGGATGATCCTGCCGGGGCTTATGAGGTCGGCCAGGTGGGCTATTATCTGGTCCCCGGAGAGGATGCAGAACCCCAGTTTCTCGTCTACCACCACGTCTCCGTAGAGGACCGGGGTGATGCCGAGTTTCAAGAAGCCCTCCAGGGCCGTGGTGTCAAAGCGGTCTATCCGTTTGTCCCGGCAGGCGATGCAGGCCGAAGGCTGGAACCCCACGGCATCCAGGCCAGCCTCGGCCAGGGACTCCACCACAGTCCGGTTGAACTCCTCCATGGCTGCCCTGGTTTTGACAACCCCCTCAAGTTGCCCTTCGTCCTTGAAGCCGTTCTGGAGGCTGTATCTTTTTGCCAGAGGATGGCCGAAGGAACCACCGCCGTGGATGATGATGATGTCCTCCCCTGCCCCTTCTTTTATCTCCCCTGCCACCCTTTTCAGCACATCCTCCCTTATGGAGAACTCTTCCTCCTTGTCCGTCAGGAGGCCGCCTCCGAGTTTGATGATGATCATGGTTCCACCCTGGCCCCTTCACTGCCACCGGAGGTCTTCAGCACCCTGCAGTCGCATGCCCTTATGGCCTCTGCCACGGCGTCCTGGTTACCCGGCGCATAGGCGATCATGCAGCCCCCTCCTCCGGCCCCGGTAAGTTTCGCCCCCTCTGCCCCGGCCCTGCGGGCGGCATGGACCAGCTCCGAGAGCCTCTCATTTCCGACCCCCAGGGCCTCCAGGAGGCCGTGGTTCATGTCCATGAGGATACCCAGGTCCTCCCCATCGGCGATATTGTCCCTGGCCTTCCGGGTTATCTCCCCGATGGCCTTGATGACCGGGTCGATTATTCCGGGGTATTCCTCCCTCCGCCTTCGCACACCGTCCACCAGGGCCTTGGTGGACCTCTCGATGCCGGTGTAGCCCACCACCAGGGGCAGGGATGCCTCCAGGGGTTCGAACCCCTCACCCGGCTGGATGAACTGGGTTCCCCCGAAGGCGGCCATGGCAGTGTCGGTGGGGGAGGCCGCCCCCTGGACCTCCAGCTCCACCCTGTGGCCGAGCTCTGCCAGGGTATTGGTGTCTATGTCCTTTCCCAGGAGCCGGACCACGGCCAGGATGGTGGAGACCGAAACGGCGGCCGAGGTCCCCAGACCCGATGCCGGCGGCAGCTCAGATTCAATGGAAATCTTGAGACCCGACCTCTCGCTGGTGTGCTCGAAGACCACCTGGACCGCCTTCTTGACATACCTGAAGGGGTCCTCTGGGGCAGGTTTTTCCGCCTCGTCAATGGAGAAGGATGTACTGGACCCCAGGTCCCTGGATTCCACCTCCACGGTATCCCCGTCTGCCTTTTCCACCCTCACATAGACCCGCCTATCGATGGCCGAGGCCAGGGCGGGTTCGCCGTAGACTACTGCATGCTCCCCGAAAAGGATGACCTTGCCGGGGGCCGAGACTGTTAGCATGATGTTCCCTCTTAAAAAGATAAGACTTAAAGTTTGTTATTTCCTGAAGACTACCCCTGCGTAGGCCACCACCTGCCCCCGGTCCCCTGTGACGTCCCCGGAGGTGCCGTATTTCAGGAGTTCCGCCCGGGTGGCGCCCATGGCCCTGGCAGTCTCAATGGCGGTGGCCACCGCACCGAAACCGCAGATGGACAGGTTGTACTTGTAGACAGTCTCCACAAAGCCCCTGGCATCCAGGTCCAGGATCTTTTCCAGGGCCATGTTATCCTTGGTCCTGGCAGACTCCTCGGACTCGTAGTGGGTGAAGTCGCTGGAGGCCAGGATGAGGGCGTCCTCGAGCTTGGAAAGGCAGCCAGCAATCTCCCGGCTGGTCTCCAGTTCCTGGAGCCCTATGCAGAGAGGTACGAAGCTGAAATCCCCGTAGATGTACTGGAGGAAGGGCAACTGGACCTCGATGGAGTGCTCATAGCGCTGGGACTCCTCGTCCAGGTCGATGATGTCGCAGTTTTTCCATAGGAAATCCGCTGCTTCTTGGTCTATCTTCACGGTCCCCAGGGGTGTCTGCCAGTCCTCCTTGGATACCGAGACAGCACTCCCGTACCCCCGGTGGTTTGGTCCCATTACCACCACGGTCTTCGGCTTCTTCTGCCCGGCGAGGGCGTTGTACACATGGGCGGCCTCGTAGCCCGAGTACACATAGCCCGCATGGGGCACCACCGCTGCAAGGACATCCCTTTCTGCATCCCCCCTTGTCGGTAGCTTCCCCGGCCCCAAGGGGTGGGTGAAACAGGTCTCGATCTGCCCTAGGAGTTCCTCCTTCCCTGAAGGATAAAACTGGCCGGCTACCGCAGGGTATCTCATCTTCGTCCCCACCCCCAATATTGGCGCCCCAGGAGTAAATAATTTTGGGAGGCCTAGACCTCCCCGAAATCCTCCAGGGGCACGAAGTTCTCCACGTCGGCGCCCCTCTCCCTCAAGGTCTCCCGGGCCAGGAGCCAGTAGACAATGGCCAGGGCCCTCTTGCCCTTGTTGTTGGTGGGTATTACGAGGTCACAGCCCCCGGTGAAGTTGTCGGTATCGCAAAGGGCGACAACAGGAATACCGATGTTGCTGGCCTCCTTCAGGGCCTGCTCGTCGCCCCTGGGGTCGGTGACGATGAGGACATCCGGCTCGATGAAGGTCCTCAGGTTGGGGTTGGTCAAGGTCCCGGGGATGAACCTACTGGAGATGGCCGTGGCGCCTGTGAGCCTGGCAAAGTCCTCGATGGGCTTCTGGCCGTATTTTCTCCGGGAAACGATGAGAATCCTCTCGGGGGAGAACCTGGCCAGGAACTTGGCGGCAGTACGTATCTTCTCATCGGTCTTCTTCACATCCAGGACATAAAGACCGTCGGGTCTCACCCGGTAGATGTAAGGCTTCATGGCGGCATCCTTCTGCTGGGTTCCGATGTGGATGCCGGCGGCAAGATAATTGTCGAGGGTTGTAAGCAGTCCTTCCATACTATTCCTCCATTTACGGCAGTTTGGCCATCTTGGCCCGGTTCGGGGTCAGCTCCTCGCTGATCCTTATAAGTTCGTTGAGTTTAGCTGTGCGCTCCCCTCCCACGGCCCCGGTCTTGATGACTGGACAGCAGAAGGCCACCCCCAGATGGGCGATGGTCTCGTCCGCGGTCTCACCGGAGCGGTGGGAGATGACGTTGGTGAGTTTGTGGTTTTTCGCGGTGTTTATGGCGTTAAAGGTATCGGTGAGGGTCCCGCACTGGTTCGGCTTTATCAAAACCGCATTGGTGGAGCCCTCCTTTATCCCCCTCTCAATCCTTTCTACATTGGTGACGTAGAGGTCATCCCCGCAGATGAGGCAGTTATCAACCTGCCGTGTAAGCTCGGCGGTGGCCTTGAAGTCCTCCTCCTGGAGGGGATCCTCCACATAAAACAGATTATAGGTATCGATAAGCTCTTTCATGTGCTCTATCTGCTCCCCGGTGTCTCTCTCTTTACCCTCCCTCTTGTAGACGTAGACCTCCTTTTTTGGGTCCCAGAGCTCGCTGGAGGCCACGTCCATGCCGAGGCGCACCTCCTTGCCGGTCTCGGATTTTACCTCCTCGCATATCTTCTGCAGGGTATCCAGGGCCTGCCTGTCTCCGATGTTTGGGGCCCAGGCACCCTCGTCCCCCTTGCCCAGATTCACCCCGCCCTTAGAAAGGACCTTCTTGGCCTTCTTGTGGACCAGGGAATTAAGATAAACGGCCTCTTCAATGGTCTCGGCCCCCACCGGAATAACCAGGAACTCCTGGATGTCGGTGGCGTTATTGGCGTGGGCACCGCCCCCGATGACGTTCCCCAGGGGATAGGGGAGCTCGGTGGCGAAGTTACCGCCCAGGAACTTGTAAAGAGAATGGTTCAGGGAGTGGGCGGCGGCCTTGGCGTTGGCAAGGGATATGGCAACGGCGGTATTTCCACCGATATTGGAAAAATTATCGGTGCCGTCGATCTCCTTCAGGATGCTGTCTATCACATCCTGCTCCTCGGCGTCCCTGCCCTCGAGTTCCGGGGCAATGACCTCATCTACCTCCAGGAGGGCCTTGTCCACCCCCCCGTCAGGAAAGGCCACCACCTCGTATTTTCCGGTGGAAGCCCCGCTGGGGGCGGCAGCCCGGCCAAACCCGTAACCGCAGGTCTCAATATCCACCTCAATGGTCCAGTTCCCGCGGCTGTCCAGGATCTTCCTGGCCCGGACCTCTTCGATGATGGTGGACTTCATTTATCCCATCTCCTTTTTGGCCGGCATCTCCCTCCTGACCGTAATGGGGATGACACCTGCTTCCAGCTCTGCCAGGGCCATGAGCATGGGTGAGATGGTTTTTTCCACCTTTATCAGGACGGGGGCGCCCATGGATATCTGGAGGGCCCGGGCGCCGATGATCCTCGCCTTTTCAAATCGGGTGTATTTTTCAACTGCCATCTTTCACAACCACTCCTGGTGTCTACATGTGAGAGGTGAGAAGGATGGGGCTGCCGAGATTTGAACTCGGGTTACCAGCACCCCAAGCTGGAGGGATGGTCCAGGCTACCCTACAGCCCCTTCTCGTCATATTTTATTACCTCGTCTAAAAGGTCCACATGGGTTAAGAGCATGCGCCTGCAGCAGTATCTCCTGATGCCCAGGTCGTCCAGGACTTCTCTGGGGTCCTCGTCTGACTGGACCCTCTTTTTGAAATCCTCGTATCGGTCTGCAATGACACTGCCGCAACTGAAACATCTTACTGGTATTATCATCTTTTCACCTATAGGACTTCTGTTTCTTTGCTCTCGCACCCGGACCGCCGTATTTCTTGGTCTCCTTTCTCCTGTGATCGCCTTTGATGATGGTCCTGTCGTATTCCAGGAACCTATCCCGGAGCTCCAGGTCACCTGTAAACTCTACCAGGGCCCTGCCGATAGCGGTCCTTGCCGCCTCAGCCTGGCCCGTGAATCCTCCGCCCTTCACCGTGACTTCCAGGTCCACCTTCTGGGCCAAGTCGCCGGCCAGATAGAGGGGCTCCATGATCTTCAGCCTAGCAATTTCGGGCTCGAAAATCTCGATGGGTTTTTTGTTCACCCGGACTCTCCCCTTCCCTTCCCTGATGACGGCCTTCGCCACGGCCGTTTTCCTCTTTCCTGATGTGATAACAGGTTTTTTCATCAAAACACCTCAAAAATCTGCTCCCAGTTCCCTGGACAGCTCACCAAGCCGCATGAATTTTGGCACCTTCACCTTGGAGATGCTTGCACCTTCCACGGTGGCTTTATCCACGGATGCGTATTCTTCCGGGGTACCCACATAGACCCTCAGGTTCTTGTAGGCCCTTTTCCCGTTGGCCTTCTTGTAGGGGACCATGCCCCTGACGGCCCTCCGAACAATCCCCTCGGGTCTCCGGGGAAAGAAGGGACCGTGGCGGGCCGGATTGACAAGGCTCTTCCTCAGCCGCCGGGTGGTATATTTCTCTATTATATCCCTCCTGTTCCCGGTGATAACGCACTCCTCGGCGTTAATGACTGCGATCCTTTCTCCCCTCATCAGATCCTTGGCGATGCTTGAGGCCATCCTCCCGAGAATCAGATCCGTTGCATCAATCACCTTCATGGTTCTCACTCCAGAATCTTTATGCCGGTGCCCTTGGCTGAGTCGCTCATCAGGTCGGAGAAGGTTACGCACCTGCCCCCGGCCTTGGCAATCTTCTCCTCCGCCGATTTCGAGAAGTTGAAGGCAGCCACCGTGACCGGGTGGTCGATTGCACCTGAACCCAGGATCTTGCCAGGTACGGCAACCTTATCTCCCTTTTTTGTGAATCTCGCTATCTTGCTGACGTTGACCTCCGCCCTCCTGGACCGGGATCTGGAAAGCCTCTTTGCCAGGTCCCTCCATATAGGTGCCTCCTCCCTATAGGACGTCTCAATCAACTGTTGGATGGTCCTCTCTAGCACGACATTGGTTGTCCTTGATTTCTTCATGACATCTCACCTTTGCTACTTGCGCTCGGTTTCTACCTCACTCGCAAATGTTTTTACCTTGCTCTTGGAGTTTGTTCGCATCTTATACTATTATTGAATTTATTGGAGCATGCGTCCGTTGGGCGCATGCGGGTTTGGGGGTGGAGACCCTTTACACAAAGGGGATCCAAATGCGGGGGAAGGGATTCGAACCCTCGTATCCACTTAGGAACAAGGCCCTCAACCTTGCGCCTTTGTCCACTCGGCCACCCCCGCGTGCTGTTTAGAGCATACCACTCAGGGCCTTGGCCTTTTCCTCCAGGATGGTGCAGGCGCTCCTGAAGATCTCGTCCGGCTCCAGGGCACCAAAGCTCTCTATGTTGAAGATGTATTTTCCTTCTGTCGGGGTGACCTTTATGGCGTCCTGGTCGCAGACCTCGACACAGGAGTTGCACAGGATGCATTTCTCGACATCCGTGACCTTGACCTTTTTTCCCTTGGACTCCAGGATCTTCACCGGGCAGGCATCAACGCATTCACTGCAATCGATGCACTGGGTCGAGACCTCCACCTGGGGAAAGTTCTTATAACCAACATTGGCTGGCTGCCATTTGGCATGCACCTTTCCCTTGCCAAGGATTGCCGTGGCCTCTAAGACCAGGCGCTGGCCCCTGCCCAGTTTGACGATGGGGATGCCCTTTATGGGCTTCATCTTCTTGTCCTCGGACTTCAGGTCATCCGAATAGACGGTGCAGGGACCCTCCTTCTCAAGGGTGAGCTTCAGGGTGCAGCTGGGGCATCCCTCGCCCTTGCAGACGCATTCGTGCTGAAAGTTCAGGACCTTGAGATCAGTGACAATGGGTACCAGCCCGAGCCTGTGGGCAATGATCTCGTCGAAGAGGGATGAGGAGTTCTCAAGGAAATCAACGTCCTCAATGGAGAGGGTGGGGACCTCGGAAACGATGGCCCTCCTTACCGAGTTGATCATGCTCGGCTTGATATCGGATATGACCAGGGTCAGGGACCCGTTCTTTTTATCCGCCACCTTGACATCCATGGGACTAGACCCTCCTGCCTCTCCTGCCCCCGGCGCGTTTGGTCCCATCGTGGGGTATGGGGGTGACATCCTCGATCCTACCGATCCGGAGTCCCGCCCTCGCCAGGGCCCTGATGGCAGGCTGGGCCCCCTGGCCCGGACTTCTGGACCTGCCTCCTCCTGGGGCCTTGACCTTTATGTGGACACCGAAGATACCCTTTTCCTTTGCCTCCTCGGCGGCCCTCATGGCGGCCTGCATGGCGGCATAGGGGGAACTCTCCTCCCGGTCTGCCTTGACCACCCGGCCGCCGGACCACCTGGTGATGGTCTCAGCCCCGGTCAGGTCAGTTATATGGATGATGGTGTTATTGAAGGACGAATATATGTGGGCAACAGCCCATTTTTTCTCTTCACCTGCCATCTCACACGGCCTCCTTGGCCACTACCTGGGCGTTTACTGTGGTCTTGTCTGCATATGCGATCTTGTCCTCTTCATCCTTTTTGACGATATAGCTTGGAGCAGTGACCTTTTTCCCGGCTACGGTGATATGGCCGTGGACTATGAACTGCCGGGCCTGCTTCTGGGTGTTGGCCAGGCCTTTCTTATAGACCATGGACTGGAGCCGCCTGTCCAGGAGGTCCTCGATCTTCAGCGCCAGGACGTCGTCCAGGGTGGCATCATCCTTTACTACGTTGAGCCGTCCCAGCTTGTCCAGGAGCTGCCTCTCCTCCACCTTGGCCTGTTCGGTCATTTTTGCCAGCAGTGACCTGGCCTGTCTCCTGTAGTTGCGCAGGGTGGTCTCCACCCGCCAGAGCTCCCTCTTGTTCTTGAGCCCGTACTCCTTCAAGATGCGGCGCTCTTCCTCGAGGCGGTCAGACTTCCATGGGTGTTTTGGTTTGTCGAACTTCTTTTTGATGGCCCTTGGGTCTCCCATACTATCCTGCTCCTACTGTTTTGACTTTTTCCTTCTTACACCCACGGTGGCACCTTTCCTGAAGCTCGTCCTGGTTCTCTGGCCCCTGACAGGGAGGCCCAACTCGTGCCTTATACCCCGGTAGCTCCGAATCTTCCTCAGGCGGTTTATGTCCTCCCGCAGGGACATGATGAGATCTGAACCCAGGATGTGAAGGTCTTTGCCGGTGTCGTAGTCCTTTCTCCTGTTGAAAAGCCAGGAGGGGACCTTCTGGGTGTGAAAGGCCTTGGCGATGGCATCGAGTTTCTCGATTTCTTCCTCGGTTAGATACCCAATCTTTTTGTTGGGATCCACACCGGAAAGGTTGCATATCACCCCACCTACCCGGGTGCCGATGCCACGTATACTGCTTAGGCCTACCGGGACCCTCTTGTTACCGTCAATATCGGTATTGGCTATTCTAACCAGATACTTGAACTCATCCTCTGTTTCCTTTTTTGCCATGTTGAATCCTCATCCTTGGTAATGACACTTAAAACTACTTCAACAGAAATTTTGCCCTTTTGCAAGATTTCTATAGAGAAAAATTGATAACTTATATAAATAGTTAATGGGGGGTACGTGTTTAGCACACCAACCTAATGATCTCCTCGTAAGGACTTAAACCTTGC
>CAZHQS010000047.1:0-12113 GCA_964534545.1 Candidatus Hydrothermarchaeota archaeon | reverse complement strand
ACTTGCCCACCGCCCGGTGGGCCTCGTCGACTATTAAAAGGGCCACGTCCTTCATCGTGTACCTCCCGGCCCCGGCGTCCGAGTCCACCGTCTGGGGGGTGGCGAATATCACGTCGTTCTCGTCCCAGATGGCTTTTCTTTCTTCCGGCCGGATGCTGCCGGTCAGAATGGCCATCCGCTCGATCTTAAGGAGCCTCCGGAAGGTCTCCAGGTGCTGTGTGACCAGGGGTTTTGTGGGGGCAAGGAATACGATCTTCTTCCCGGTTTTGAAGCGCTCGGCAGCAACGAGAGCGGCGATCACCGTCTTGCCAAGCCCTGTGGGCAGGACCGCCATGAGGTTTGTCCGCAGTCCCTTCTCGGCGATCTTGAGCTGGAACTCCCTGGCCTCGACGGCACCGTCTTTCAGCAGAGGGTGGGAGACGAAACCGTCAACGATATGGAAATGGCGGGTGCGGTATTCTGCCGGCGGTTCCCTTACAACACCGTGGTCCGCCAGCGAGGACTGAATTCGTTTAGACATCAATCCAGCTCCAATTCAAACATAGTCCTCTGGGGTATTTTAAGTTTGGCCGCAACCGGACGCGCCAAAGAAGTTATATGGAGAAAATCCCCATAGAAATCCGGTGATGTCATGAAGATAGAAAGGGTCCTGGAACTCGCCGGCTCCCGAAACCCCCACATGCGCAAATGGGCTGTAGGGAGACTGGCCTTTCTGGGCGGTGATGACGCCGTGTCCAAACTCATAACGGCCGTGGGGGATCCTGACGAAGAGGTTGCCCTAAAGGCCTGTATTGGGCTCAGGGATTATTGCCCGAAAGAGGCGGTGGACTCCCTCATAGAGGTATTGGACCGCGGGGACCCCCTCCTGGTCTCCAATGCGGCCCTGACCCTCGGCATGATCGGCGACCCCAGGGGGGTGGAACCCCTCATGGAGCTCCTGAAAGACCCTGATGCCGCGATAAGGGGCAGCGCGGCCTCGGCGCTTGGCGGCTTCAAAGAGGACAGGGTCGAGGATGCCCTCATGGAGCTCCTGGACATCGAGGGGGACTGGTACGTTACCATAAGCGCCGTGGAATCCCTTGGAAGACTCCGCTGCTTTGACGCCCTGGAGCCCATGGTGGAGAAGATGCTGGCCGCCCCGGACACCACCACACACCACCGCATCCTAACGGCCCTGGCGGATTTTGCGGATTTCAGGGATATCTACACCGGGATGAAATCCCGGGACGATGCATGGGAACTTCTGGATTCCATCCTATCCGAAGGGGTGAAGGCCCATCCTCTCGGGATGGAAAAAGAGATGGAGGTCCTAAGAGATTTTCTCAGGGCAAACCAGGATAGGGACTCCCTCTACGGGACGGCCCTCATGCTGGTTGGAAACGAACTCGAATGGGAGGGAGACGACGGTCCCGGCTTCTTCCGCCGCCTGAAGGACTATGACACCATAGTCTGTGGGTGCATGATGCTGCTCAAGAGGTTCGCCAGGGCGGATATAGGCGGCGGGCCCCGGGACCGGGTCGAGGCCCGGGACACCCTGGCCATGTGTACCTTCCTCAGGATTATCCTCGGGGGTGCAGAGACATCACCGGAAGAGGAAGCAGGACTCATGGGCGGCCTCATGAGAGCAGGAAAAACAAGGCCCCTCGAACTTATCCGTTCACTCATTGAAAAAGGGTCCGAAGTCGAAGGCGACCTCATAGACGTCCTCGGGATGGATATCGGTTATCCCAGCCACTACGCCGCCGAGGTCCTGGGGAGGATGGGCTCCATCAAGGCCATCCCCCACCTCATAGCCGCCCTGGACAGTGACGACTGGACCCTGGCAGAACGGGCCTCCGATGCCCTGGGGAGGATCGGGGAGCCGGCCCAGGAGGCCCTCGTGGAGTTCATAATGGGAGGGGATGAAGAGGGGAGGATGTATGCCTGCTCCTCCCTGGCAAAGATAGGCGGCGGCAGGGCCCTGGAGGTGCTCCTGGACCTCCTGGAGGACCCCAGGGGTATCTCTAAGGCAGGGACGGTGGCGGACCTGGCGGAGATGGGGGACCCCGCGGCCATTGAAACCCTGCGGCAACTGATGTCATCGGACCCCTCCTATGATGTGAGGATAGAGGCCAGGCATGCAGTCCTCGATCTGTGCAGGATGCACGGGGTGGAGGTGCCGGAGCTGGAAGCGGAAAACGAGAAGGCAGACATCTTCGATCCCTTGGCGAGGGCAATGCATCCGGTAACCATACATGGAGATAAAAAGGTGGGCCGCAACGACCCCTGCCCATGCGGCTCTGGTAAAAAATACAAGAAGTGCTGCGGGAAGGCGGGCACGAAAGGCAAGGTCAAAAAGGGGGAAGGCCCCCTGAGCCTGGTCTTCCGGTGCGGGGAATGCGGATGGGAGTACGAAGCTGTTGCCGGTACCGCCTTTACTACAGGGAAACCCGGAGACCATGATTTCTACTTCTCTGAGGAGATCAGGTGCCCGGAGTGCAAATCCAACAGCTATGAGCTCACCCCCTGGGCCCTTAGCAGTCTCATAGCAGAACTCACCATCATCGCCTCTGAGGCGGAAAGTAGGAAAGCAAGGGGCCAGGGACCTGCCTCGGGTACCCCCAGGGTCCAGTTTATCAGGGGGGAAGTGGACGGTGGACCCATGTCCCCCCAAGAGGGGGTAGCCCACTATGAAAGGAAGATTGAAAGAGACCCCGAAAACCCAGAAAACCACCTCCGCCTCGGGAACTGCCTGCGCTTCGTCAACGAGTATGACAGGGCCGTCCAGGCCTATGAGAGGTCCCTGGATATAGACCCGGATTATGCGGAACCCCTCCATGCCCTGGGTAGGATATACCTCGATAGAGGGGAGTTTAGGAAGGCCAGGGGGTACCTTGAAAAGGCGAGGTCCTCCCTTGAGTCCGGGGCACACAACCTGGCCAAAAATCTTTCATGGGAAGACGTCTACACCGCCGTCCTGATAGACCTGGAAAGGTGTCTCGACGGGATTATGGAGGGTGAAGAAGAAAAAAGGCAACTCAAGGCTGAACGTGATGGGCTGGGGCACTGCCTTGAATGCGGCAAACCCACCCGCAGCCACCTCACGGACAGCGGGGAATATATGTGCCACCGGTGCTGGGAGAAGGGGGGTTGCGCGTGAAGCTCTCAGACGGCGATGCGGCGCTTTTCTACAAACTTCACCCGGCCCTCCTGTCCTATGCGAACCGGAGGCTGGAGGTGTTGAACGGTGCCCTCGGCCCGGAGGAGATCGCCGGTCTCCCTGTAGAGGAGAGGATGGAGGTCAGGGACGCCCTCTACGACGACGTTGGCCTCATTGACTCCTTCGTCGAGGAGAACCCCTTCGGCTTTTCCCCTGGAGAACTGGAAATTGTCAGCAGCTGGAAACACTTCCTCAGGGGGAGGTTTTTCCTTATCAAGCACCTCAAAAAATATTCCATATTCCTCGACGAGGAAAGCCCTCCTCGGGCCTATGGCGTCCTCGGCCTCTAGGACTCCCTCCATGAGATGTTCGGGGACTGGCTGCCCGTCCTCCTTGAGGCCGTTCTCCTCCCCTTCAAAGATATGATCGTATACGACGGCATGGTCAGGACCTACTCCGTCTTTCCTGGCCCGGGTTCCCGCAGGGGGCTGGAGGATGGGTACCGGGAGGCCAAGCTGAGGTACGGGGTGATAACGGCCCTGCCCTTCCGGGAGGGGGAAAGGAGGATCAGCGACGAGGAGAGGCTGCGCCACTACCTGAAGAGCAAGGCCGGCAGGGAGAGGCACTGGGACGAGATATGGGAGATCATCGAGAAGAATCCCGGCCTCATGGCGGTATACCACCAGGAGATGGGGAAGCACCATGCCCGAAGCTATGGGAGGCAGCTCCGCAAGATTGGGTTCAGGGACGTCTGGTTCGCCGTACTCGAGGGCCTCATCGTCGCCGGCGGCAGGACGAGGCAGCAGGTTGAAGAGGTTCTGGAGGACATCCTCCCGGTGGAAAAGAGGGATTTCGCCTATGTCTTTCGCCTGAAAAAATGACTTGTGACACTGATGAGGACGATAGGACATATCCTCCAGGAGTTCCTGGAGGGGCGGCAGGCCAAGCTGAGGCCAAGGACCTACAAGGGGTACGGGGATGCGGTAAAGCTCTCCGCTTTTCGATGGAGGTCACGGTCCATCTGCCTCCCGGGCGATGCGCCTGATCTCCTCCTTCTGCTCCCCGGTGAGGGCGCCCGGGCCGGAAAGGCCGTACCTGTAGGCTTTCACGGCCCATCCTCCCCGAGGCGCTCCCGGACCTCCCTGGGCACCATGGCCACCTTATACCTACGGCCTTTAATCCTCATCCTCCCCACCACCAGGAGGCCGTGGAGCCTCAGAAGGCCCACCGGTGAGCAGGGCGGGTCATCGTTCCACCAGAAACCCATTCCCGCGTCGTATCTCCGGGAAAGGGAATAGTATTTGAACCACCCTCCCTTTGACATAACAAACGCCAGCGCTTCCCTGGAGTCTTCTGGCAGGTCTTCAATGATATCAGAGAGCCTGTCAGAGGTCAGGACCGAGACAATCCTGGCCACCTTCTCTTTTTTCCTGCCTTTGGCATCGAAACCCAGGGCCACGGACATGGCATTCACCCACTGCCAGGGGTACCTGTTGAGAATCGTTCTGAGAGACGAATCCTCCCTGAAAGATTTATCTTCAGCCTGCTGGATGAGGTCTGCCTCCATGATGTCCATGAGGGTTTCAGGGGAAATGGTGGGAACAGGGGGTGAGATGATGGAGACCATGCCGCAAAGGCGGTATACGCCGTCCCAGGGGTAGAGCCTGCCCTTCACCACCTGGCCCCTCCTGGGCTCCCAGCCAGCGGGGATCAGGGTATCGAAAAGGCGGCCGCCGGGACCTTTGAGGCGGACCGCCTCGGGGACACCCTCCCTTGAAACCGCCACCCCCATCACCTCAAACGGACCCCGGTGGATGTCCTCCATCTGAAGTATCCTCTCCCTCAGGGGCGGGTCGTACATCTCGGCGAACTCCCTTACCGGGGTCTTCCCGCTTTCCGGCCTGACGTACTCGAAGACAAACCAGTCCAGCATGTCGGCGGTACGCTGGCCTTCGTCAAAATCGGGGTCGTCATAGGGGTAGCCCGTCCGGGCCGCCTCCTTCAACTCCTCGGGAGAGTAATTGTCTGTCACGAACTTCTGGAGGGCCTCCATGACCATCTCCAGGGATGTTCCCTCTCCCAGTTCCGGTACCCCTCTCAGCATCCTCTCCATCCTCCTGGCGTTCTCCGCCGCCTCCCGCTCCCCCATCTCTATATACTTCCGGGCGGCTCTATCGTCCCCCATCTTTTCCAGGACAAATGCCTTGGTGAAGTAGAAATCCGGGCGCCTGAAATCCACCTCCTCGGCGACCTTGATGCATCTGTCGATGGCTTCCAGGGCAGCAGGGAGGTCTTTTGAGTACAGGCTTATCTGGGCCCTGTAGAGCCAGGCGTGGGGGTTTTTCGGGTTGTCCTTGAGGAGCCTCTTCACATTTTTCCCGGCCCCCTTCAGGTCTCCCAGGCCGATGCGGCACTCCACCTCAAGTCCCATGAGGGCCTCCCGCAGTTCTCCTGTATCGTAGATGGCCTCCATCGACGAGCCCAGGGCATCCTCGATGAGTCTCAAGGCCTTCCTGTAGCGCTTCTCCTCCACGGCGTCGGTTATCTTTGGCAGCAGGTTCATGGTCACCGACGCAGGATGGGTTGGCGGGACCTCCTTGATCCAGTGGAATTCCATGAATTCCAGGGTCCGGTCCCAGTCGATTCCTTGAGCCCTTTCTATCCATAGTTTGTATTCAGGGTCCCCGAGCCAGTAGAGGAGCTGGGCCTTGGACATGACCAGGTCGAACTCCTCGGGGGCGATCTCCAGGCCCCTGTCGGCATACTCCAGGGCCTTCCCGAGGTCCATCACCGCCATGGAGTTGAAGACGGATAGGATGTGGGCCGTGACGGACCCGGGGTTGCGCTCAAGGACCCCGTCCAGGATGATGTCCGAGTCCATGACCCTGTCCAGATGGGTCAGGGCCTCCGCCTTTATGAGCAGGGCATCTTCGTTTTCAGGGTCCAGGGTGAGGATCCCCTCGGCGAGTTTTGCGGCGGCGGCCCACTCCTCCATGTCTATGGCTGCGGCGGCCGCCTCTAACAGTGAGCGGGGGTCTGTGGTCATCCTATTGCCCTAATCCCTCTCTGATGGCCCGGGTATTCAGGTCATAGCACCTCTGGCATATCATCAGGATGTAGTCTCCCACGATGAAATGTCTGTCGATGTCCTTCCCGCACAAAACGCAGGTGGAGATCAGATCATGTTCTCCGTGCTCGCCCTTCAGCAGGCATTCCATGCAGGCGATCTTTTTCGTGACAGGCATTTCACTTTCAAAATGGGCACCCTTGTTTTTTAATCTATCGCTTCAAAGGTGCGCTTTATCCAGCTCGTCCTGCAGCGCCGGGAAGCGGGCGTAGCGGGTGCGCAGGTCCCGGATATAGCCGTCCCAGTCGGACCCGGCATCGAGGGCCTCGTAAAGCCCCTTCACACGCCTCAGGTACTCCGCGGCCTGCCGGTAGGCGCTGCGCTGCCGCCTGCCGATGGAGTCTTCCACCATTTCCTCATAAAGCTCCATGGCTTCCCGGGGATAGTCTTTTTCGGCAGCCCGCGCCACCTCTTTCTTGTAGTCCTTCCAGTGCCATCCCTCCAGCCGGGGCAGGAGCTCCAGGGCCCGCGCCGCGTCGTCTTCGTATAGGGCGATATCGATAAGGGGGCCTATCCTTTTTCCCGCTCCAGCGCCTCCAGCACATCGGTGCGCGTTTGTTCCCACCTACCGATCCTGTCCGCCACCTCACGAAGGGTTTCGAAGGCATTGACGGACGGGTTCTGGAAAAAGGTCTTCGCCTGCCATTCCAGGGCCGTATCCCAGTCCCCCTTCTCGCGGTGATAGTTCGCAAGCCAGGCGGCCCCATCCCTGCTATCGTAGCCCGTCACCAGCCCGATGGCGGCATCCTCTGCCTTGACCTCTGCCAGGGCGTCCGCGAAAGCGGTGACCAGCCCGGGACTGTCGAGAACGATCTCTAAGATGCGGGGCATTGCCTCGTCTATCCGTCCCTCTTCCACGAGCAGGAACGCCTGCTGTTCGGGGGTCCCCAGCTCCCGGATAAGGGCCGCGGCATCTTCCCCGCGCCCGGCATTGGTGCGTCTCTCTGCCAGGAGACTCACCAGCTCCTCCCGCCTCCAGCCGTCGGCGGCCGGTATATCCTCCAGCACCCGTTCCTCTATCCACGTCCAATCACCGTCGGTGGCGTGGGCCAGCACGGCGACCCGGGCCTCCGGCGCGAGGTCTATCCCTCCCATCTCGATGTCCCTGAGCTCGGCATCCAGAAGGGCCTCCAGCCATTCACGGCGGAGATCGTCCCCGGGCCTGCCTTCCTCCAGGCATCTTGTAAGCCCCTCCGCGAACTCGCCCACCAGCACGGCGAAGTCCCCCTCTTCATCCATAGCCATGGCCTCATCGTCGTAGTACTCCACCGCCCCAACAAGGAGTGTACAGTAAAGGGCCCCTGCCTTGAGCCAGTCGCCGGCCTTTGCCAGCTCGTCGGCGGTCTCCGTCAGGGGCTGCAGCCCCCATTCAACGGCCTCCAGGCTCCGGTGCCCCAACACGTGTGCCACCTGGCGGCGGTACGCATCCACATCAACCGGCCTGGCCCGCCTGCCTCCGGCCAGGATCTCCAGGCGCCACAGCAGGTCGTGCTGTCCTTCGACCATGGCACCGATGATCTCGATGAGCTCCTCCCGGCTGTGCCCGGCGAGCATCTCCACCAGGGGCGGGACGATGCGGAACGCCTCCGGGTCGTGGACGAAGGTGAGCAGCAGGGCCACCGCGTGCTTGCAGATGCCGCCGTGGTTATATGGGCAGGTGCAGCGAATGTCCTCGATGCCCTCTTCTGTGACTGCGGCGCTGACCTGATAAGGCTCGTAGCCTGATCCCTCGCATTGGGCGCGCAGTACCGCCCCCTGACGCATGGGCTCGATTATCACACCGCGGTGGTAGTAATCCATGCCGCGTTTGAAGCTCCCTTCCGTGGCCAGCTTGCGTATATGGGATTCGTCCATCTCAGTACGGCCCCTCGTCGAACATGGTGCAGTAGGCGTCCTTTTCGGTTATGCAGCGGGTGGGGCAGACCTCGCAGTAGCCCAGCTGCTCGTCCCATGCCCCGGAGAGGGCCTCCAGCACCTCGTCCACCGCATCGTCGGCAAGGCCCGGGAGGTACGACAGGACCATCTCGTCGGAGAAATACACCGCCTCGATCTCCCCTGCCAGCTTTTGGAGGGCCACCGCCTTCATCTCCCTTGCGAGGTATGTGGCAAAATTCGCCATAAGGTCGCCGTCGAGGCCGAGGCCATCTGCCAAGTCCCTGAGGGCGCCATGGAAGCTCAGGGCCACCTCGTAGCAGAACCAGTTCAACTTTGTCTTCTCTTTCTCGCTGGAATAGAAAGACTCAGGCTTGATCAGGGCCTCATGTCCCATCCCGGTATTCGTCCCCTCTTCCTTCGTCTCCTTTTTCAGGCAGCACTTCTTGTACTTCTTCCCCGACCCGCAGGGGCAGGGGGCGTTGCGGCCTATCTTCATCTTTTGTCAAACTCCTTTATGATTGACGTTTAGGGCCACTATAACCTGATTTTCCCTAAGTCCTTGTTAATAACGTCCATGTCGAACTCCTCTGGGTCGAACTCACCCCCTATCCATGCCAGCATGTCCTGATGTTCAGGATGGTTGGGGTCCCCTATCGCCTCCAAGAACTCCTCGTAGCCCCAGAGGCCGCCCACGTCCTCGGGGGGGCAGGCCCGTTTGCCCTTGATGAGCCGGGGATACCTCACCCCGGGTTCAGGGGGGAGGATTTTCTCCACCAGGATCCGGTGCAGCCAGGAGTCCCCGAAGTCGTACTCGTAGTCGAACCCGCCGCCTTCACCCCACACCAGATCGGACAGCCTCACTTTTTTTTCGTCGTCCATGTCGGAGCCGAAAAAATCGGAGCCGTAGTCGGGGTGGGGCTCCCCGTAATATGATTCGCCATCGATGAACTGGTGCAGGTGGGAATTACTCCAGCCCATGACCGTCTGGATGACCTTGTGGAGTTTGTGCAGGCGGATGTCCGCCGGGACCTGGACCCTCCTCCAGATGGGGGGTTTGCTCCCGTGGAGGGTTATCTTTAGCTGGTAAATATCCTTTTGTCGTGACGGCATCTCTCTTTCACTTCGGCTAATAAACGGTGGCGCGGGCCTCTCACCCCGGAGCGTCTCTGCTCGCCGAAGCGAAGGTGCGCCGCAGGCTTCCATCCGGTTCTACCTGCTGTTCCCTTCGAGATGACCCGCGCCGAATCAACCTATGCTTTCTTCCTTTTTCTAACTTACGATGGCTTTGGATGGAAAGGTTTTAATCCATGCCGCGACGCCTATTTTCTGGGTGATAATGGTATGGCGAAAATCGCGATAAGCGGCAGGAACCTTCACGAGGTCATGATGAGACAGCGGAACCCCTTTCCCGGTACCAGCAGTTACTTGTCGTATCCGGAACACAGGATAGGTACCGAGATCGAGGGCGGGAGAATAACCCTGGCGTTGCCGCCGCTTTTGGCAGTCGAACTTTACCGCTCGGCCGTCATACCCCAGGAAGAAGGTGGGCGTTCCCTGTGAAATCGGACGGCCGCGACCTTGGGCTGTACCGCGTGGTAGACTTCCGCTACCCCGCCACTTCGGACGTGTATGGTCCAGTTACTATAGAGCTTTCCCGGCTGGAGGAGCAGGAGATGAAGACCTGCAAGCTCTGCGGCACATCTTTTGACCGGAAGGAGAAGGGTGAGAGCATAGTATGGATATGTTCCAACTGTGCCGGGAAGATAAATATTGGCTAGAGGTATTCTTCAGTTTTGCACGGGTACAACAGCACAGGTTTTTCTATCTCTTTGTTTTACTGGTATAACAATCAGTAGGTCCACACCGGTATCTCCTTGTACTTTGCCCCGTAGGCCTTCAGGGTGCCCACCACCTTGGGATACTTTCTCCTGTCCACCAACAGGACACCCTTGCCCAGACGCTCGGCACCCACTTCTTGGACGACGCCTGGGTATTCTTTCACAGTCCTCTGCCCGCCTTTCATGTATGTGGAAACACCACCATGGAGGGCCCTCTGGAGCCTGCTCCTGGTGTTCCTGTCCAGCTCTGTGGTCTCGTAGGCCAGCAGCATCCTGGGCCTGAGTTCCATCTCCTCGGCCCTGACGGTAACGGGCCTGCCGTAGAGGAGCACACCCTCCCCGGAAAGGGCGCCGCTCATGGTGGGCTCGTCCTTCAGCTCGTCAAGGGACAGGTGGGTAAGCTGTATCCTCTCTTCGGCCAGGGCCCCCAGGGCCTCTACGGTCTCCGGGTCCTTCTCGGAGTAGATCACCGCGATGTCTATGTCCGATTCCCTGGTCCCCTCGCCCCTGGCCACAGAACCAAAGAGGACCACCGAGAGTACCCCTTCGGGGTTCTTTTTCCTGACCCTTCGAGCGAACTCCAGTGCCTTATCCAGCATTTACGACACCCCTGCAGAACTCTTCGAGCTCTTCGTAGAGTTCCCTCGCCCTTCTTGCCGCCTCGCCGTTCCTTCCCCTGCCGTAGGCCTGTCCGGGCCTGAGCCGTTCCAGGGCGTCGATGAGACCTGCGATTCTTATGCTCTCCTCGCCGAAATATCTCTCCCTGACGATGGAGCCGTACAATAGGTTGTGCTTTAGGTCCCTATCCGGCCTCAGCCTTCCCGCGGCATGGAGGGCGGCGTTGACATAGTGGGAGGCCATGAGGACATAGAGTTCCACGATGGTCTCGTGGTCCTCCTCGTCGGCAAGCTTCTGGAGGGTCCCTTCAAACCTCTCTATCTTCTTGATGTGGTCCTCGGGTTTCATTGTTTTATTAATATAACATTAAGAGTATATAAAACCTTTTGTTATACTGGTAAACATAGAAGAGAACTCTTTATCGGTGCCCTTGAAATGGTTTTTTCCGGGACCTACCCGAACTTTCAACACCCTTTTGAGATAGAGAAGAAATAGACAGGTTTTCACGGATGTATCACGTCCAGCCTTTGTATCGTTTAAGGGGGCAGTCACTTCTGGCACGGGACGTGTCCCATTGGCGTGATAGGTGGTAGCGTGTTTTAGGTATTGTGGGGGTCGATTCTATTCGTTCAGTATTCTACGCTGTCCAGGGAGCATAGGGGGTCTTTGTTGTTGCATCTGAACAATATGGGATCGGTCCCGACGGTCCAAGATTCGCCCTCTTTCACTGCACTCTTAACCATATCACCGAAATCCCCCTTCTTCCCGTCTCCGTCCACATCTTTGTCTTTGGCATCAAACAAATCGTCTGTAAATGAATCCCACACAGTACCCCCTGCATACGCTGTGCTGAATACATCCGTGGAAGTTATTGCGGTGAGGCCGCAATCCCGGGGGCATAAGTCTGGGAGCTGGTAATACCTGAAGTCCTTTCTGGGGATGATCTCGTCCTTCTTTGGGTCGAAGGGTGAGATGGCACTACCCGAATAGCATGAGTCGATCATCACGATGATTTTCACACAATCCCCGAACTTCGATAGGGCGTAGTAGAGACTCTCTTGTGAAGGTTCATAGTACAATGTACCATCAGCAGACCTTCGTGGCATTTTATCCGAATTATAGTGAAGGAAGGGCGGATCGCCAAAACGGCTCGGGGTCCAACCGCTTCCGCTAGGCTCGTAAATCGTAACACCTGCCATGGGGGCTATCCATATCCCTTCAACATCATTCTTATATTTACCATGCCCGGTTATGTAGAGGAAGAACTCGTGGCAGCATTTCATATTTCCGCTGTACGTAGACCCCATCGTGGACATTATCCACCCCAGGTTTCATGAAGTCTTCAAATTTCATCCTGTCGATGAGCCGCTGCTTGAGATGGTTTTCCAGGATGAGGATAACAGGACAGCAGTGAGATCCTTCGGAAGGAACCTCTGGCTGCCGAGGCCCCATATCCTCCTCGCAACCAAATTGAACTCGGTGGTCACCAGGGACAAAGAGCACAAAAAGCTGAAGG
>CAZHQS010000046.1:0-12117 GCA_964534545.1 Candidatus Hydrothermarchaeota archaeon | reverse complement strand
TTAATGCAGTTAGAAAAGGTACTTCCAGCGCTATCTTGGATTAGGGGCTACAAATCCAGCTACCTGTACTTCGACCTCATAGCCGGGGTCAACATGGGGGTCTCCATGATACCCAAGGCCATGGCTTATGCGGTGGTGGCGGGCCTTCCCCCCATCTACGGCCTCTATGCCAGCTTCGTCGCCCCCCTGGTGGGCATCCTCTTCGGCAGTAACAGGCTCCTCTTCACCGGACCTGTGGGTGTCATGACGGTGCTGGTATTCTCTGCCCTTTCCCCCATGGCCGAGGTCAACACCCCTGAATATATCGCCCTTGCTGCGACCCTGTCCTTGCTGGTGGGTTTAATCATCCTTCTCATAGCCCTCACCAGGGCGACCATTCTATTGAACCTGATATCCCATGCCGCTGTCATAGGTTTCGTGAACGCAGCTGCCCTCATCATAGCCGGCACCCAGCTGAAGTATGTCTTCGGGTTCCATGTGCCCAAGGTCGAGCACATGATAATGATGTTCGTCCAGATATTCGAACACCTGCCGGAAACCAACGTAATGGTATTCGGCCTTTCCATGGTGGCTTTTGCCGGCATGATAGGCATCCACAAGTGGAAGCCCAAGGCCCCGGAGGTTATCCTGGTCCTTGTACCACTTACGATATTGGTCTATGGCCTTCATCTGGAGAACGCGGGGGTGGAGATTGTCGGGGACCTCCCCAAGGGACTCCCGTCCCCTGCCCTTCCGACCGCTATCGGCCAGATCGGGGCCCTCATCGGATCGGCAGTGGTTATAGCCATTGTGGCAATGACTGAGAGCTATTCCATCTCCAAGATCGTGGCCAAGAACACCAAGCAGAAGGTGGACTATAACCAGGAGTTCATCGGCCAGGGCCTGGCCAACATAGCCACATCTTTTTTCCAGGGCTACCCTGTCTGCGGGAGTTTCTCCGGGACATCCGTCAACTGGTCCAGCGGCGCCCGGACCGGCCTTTCCCTTGTCATATTCAGCTTCCTTGCGCTCCTGGCCATTACCGTCCTTACTCCCCTATTCTACTACCTGCCCAAGTTCATGCTGGCCGTCATAGTCATCCTGGCGGTGATGAAACTCTTCAAGCCCAAGCAGATGCTGGAGATCTATAAAATAAACAAATACGACGGCGCGGTGGCGGGGGTCACCTTCGCGGTGTCCATACTCACTAAACCTGACCACGGCATCATTGTCGGGGTCCTCCTGGCCCTTGTTTTCTATGTGTGGAACACCATGCACACCAGAATCTACCTCGTGAACAAGGACAAGGAGAGTGGATATTTCCTGACCCATGCAAGGATGAAGGAGAGTTCCTGCCCCCAGATCGTCTTCATCAAGCCCGAGGGTCCCTTCATCTACGTGAACGCGGAGCAGATGAGGGATGAGATCATCAATCTCATGGACGGTCATCCGAAGGCCAGGACCCTCATCCTTGACATGGCTGCTGTATACACCATAGATGCTTCAGGGGCCGAGGCTTTATTGGACCTTTATGAAGAGATGGAGATGCGGGACGTGGCCATTGACATGATTCATGTGGAAAACAGTGTGTTGAAGGCCATGAAGGTGGTGTCCCTCTCGAAGAAGGTAACGGTGGACATGACAAAAAAGGAGGCACTCAGCAAGGCCCTTGGTAGGTTGGAAAAGGGTATATGCAAAGAATGTGATAAAGACATATTCGAGGAATGCAAGGAGGCGATCTAGGTGGACATAATGTTGCTGGCCTGCCCCCCGACACCACAAATAGAGAAGATGATGGACTTTGCGGAGAAGGTTACCGCCGCCCTGGGGGGCAAAGTTACCGCCCTCTGTGTGAGGAGCGATATCGCCCAGAAGTTCTACTCACCCTTCAGCATCCAGCTGGGAAAGGTGGACGCAGAGGAGGAGGAAAAGGCCTTCCAGCAGATTAAAGCCAAGGGGGAGGTAAAGAAGCTGAAGAGGGGAGGAGAGTTCGTCTCGTCTGTCCTGGACGAATTAGAAAAGGGAGGCTACGACATGCTCATCTTCGCAGACTACGATCCCAAGGTAACCAGGAGGATTGCCGAGCATGCCACTGTCCCGGTCCTAGTGGTCAAACGCTCCTTCGACAAGATCGAAAAGATCCTAACCTGCACCGACGGTAGCGATGCGGCAAGGATGAGCTGTCTTCTGGGCTCGAGGATTGCCAAGGTCCTGGGGGCGGAGCTCACCATGCTCTCGGTTGCCCCTGAGTTCATGGACGAGGAGTATGCACGGGAGTGCGAACTGGCGTGTGCCTACGTTGCCAGGGAGAAGGTCGGTATTGAGCCCAAGACCATCTGCAAGGTAGGGAAGGGTGTAAAGAGTGTCCGGGAAGAGATCCTGAAAGAGGCACCCAACCACGACCTGGTGGTCTGCGGCTCCAGGGGCTTGAGCCACATGGAACGCGTGTTGATGGGCCATGTCTCCCTGGGAATACTGGAGAAGGCCGACACCAATGTACTCATCGTAAGGGGTTATGAAGAATAGGCTCCGGATGAGTCATCGGCCACTTTTTGAGCCAGCAGACGATGCTGCTGGAATAGAGTAAGAAGTGCATGAGAAAAGTGAAAATTCTGATCTGGAGAAGTGCCCCATTCTTGAGGGCTTTTCCCGGCCTTTGGGCATTTGTAGAAAAATATATAAGTCAGTTTAATTCAGGTTTTCACGTTCCTTTTAGTAGGAAGGATCTGAGAGAGGCAGATAGAATATGTTCTTACCAGCCAGGATGAAAAAACTTAGAGCGGTTGTCCTTGACGACTACCGGGATACCCTGGTCAGAGAGCTCCATGACATGGGAACGGTAGAGTTACGTGGGGTCGCGTTGGGAGAGCTGGAGGAGGGTAAGGAGTTCCTCTCCATGGCCCGGGCTGATGCCTCGGGAAAGGAGGTCATGTCCCTGCTTTTAAGGTTGAATACCCTTCTGGACTCCTTCAAGGTCGTGGATGCCGGGGACCGGGGACCCCTGCCGGGAAAGGCCCTGAGGTGGGATGGGGAAAGGGAAGACATCATCGAGAAGGCAGGGAGGCTCCTGGAGGAGGCGGAAGGTCCTGTCCTGGATTTAAAGCGGGCCCTGGAGGGTGCGCTGGGGGAGCTGGAAGAACTTTCTGCATATCTCCAAAACCTCAAGATGATTGGGGAGCTGGACTTTGACCTCGCCTTCCTGGGGGATTCCAGCTACCTCACCACTCTCTGCGGGGAGATGCCGGCCGAAAACCTCGATGCCCTGCGGGATGAGCTTGATGCTACCCTTGTCCTCAGCCCGGGCGGGGAGGAGACAGCCACCGTTATAATAAGCGGCCTCACGGAAGACAAAGACCACATCCTTGACGCAGTGGAAAAGCTGGGATTTGAAGAGTATTCCCTGCCAGTAGCGGCGGGAACGCCCAAGGACGTTGCCGCCGAGTATGCAAAAAGGATTGAAGAACTCCAGAAAGAAAGGCAGAGGCTGGAAAAGGAGCTTCTGGACCTCCGCTCAAGATACGAGGGGGACCTCCTGGCCGCCAGGGAGTGCCTCCAGATCGAAAAGGAGAGGCTTGATGTCCTGTCCATGTTCGCAAGGTCCAAGAGGACCTACCTCCTCCAGGGATATGTGCCCAAAAAGAAGGTGGGCCAGGTCAGAGAACTCCTGGCAGAGCGCACCGGGGGCCATGTGGTCCTCACCTTCGAGGACCCGGATAACGAAAACGAGGAGGAGATACCGGTCCTTTTGGAAAACCCGAAACAGGTAAAACCCTTCGAGATGCTGACTGAGATGTTCGCCCCACCAAAATACAACGAATTTGACCCCACCCTACTCCTTGCACCTGCATTCCTGATTTTCTTCGGCATCATGCTCACAGACGCCGTTTATGGTACGGTAGTCGCCCTCCTAGGTTACGGTATTATGAAACATTTTGAGAAGACCAGCCCCTCCGGGAGGGACCTGGGTTTTGTGCTGGCCCTGGCTGGGCTTTCCGCCGTTTTCTGGGGTATCCTCTTTGGTAGCTACTTTGGCAATCTGTTCTCCTCTGATGGGGGTCTTTTTGGAAGCTACCTGTCCATTCCCCCCCTCTGGATCGATCCCTTCTCCAAGGAACTGTATTACGGCCAGAGCCCAGTGGTGGTTATCCTGATAATGGCCCTCTTGATCGGGTTTATACATCTGAACATCGGAAATCTAATCGGTCTGAAGGAATCCCTTAAAAAGGGCGCCCGTCTCAAGGAGGTGTCAAACAATCTCTGGTTATTCCTCTTCCAGCTGGGTCTTATCCTTTATATCCTCGGTCCAAGACCGGTTGGAGCCGGGATAGCCCTAATTGGCGTGGGGCTCCTGTTTTACTCAGAAGGTATCTTGGGTTTTTTTGGGATAACAGGATGGTTCGGGGATTCCCTCTCCTATGCCAGACTTCTAGCCCTGGGCCTTGCAACAGGAGGCATTGCCATTGCGGTCAATATACTTGTGGGGATGACCGGAGGGATCAAGATAGTCGGGCCCCTCATCGCCCTGATCATTTTCTTGGTTGGTCATATCTTCAACATAGCTTTAAATACCCTGGGCGCTTTCATACATTCCTTAAGGCTCCACTACGTGGAATTCTTCGGAAGGTTCTACGAAGGCGGCGGGAACAAATTCAAACCCTTCAAGGTTGAGAGACGTTATACAAAGGTTGAGAGGTGAAAATATGGTAGATGTGGCAACGGGACTTGTGGCAGTCGGAGCCGGAATAGCCATAGGAACCGCCGGCATTGGTTCCGGTATCGGAGTAGGCATATGCGGTGCTGCCGGGGCAGGTGTCATCTCCGAGAATCCAAAAAAGTTCGGGACAGCCCTCGTATTCCAGGCATTGCCCCAGACCCAGGCCATCTATGGCCTCCTGGTGGGTATCCTTCTCCTGGTAGGCGGGGGTCTCCTGGGAGCGGGGGGAAAAACAATTCCCGTGGAGGTGGGGCTTGTGGCGGTTGGCGCAGGCCTTGCAACAGGGATTGCGGGGCTTTCGGCCATCGGCCAGGGCATCGCAGCAAGCGCAGGCGTCGGGGCCGCATCTGAGCAGCCTGATATGTTCGGTAAGGGTATGGTGTTCTCGGTCCTTCCGGAAACCCAGGCCATTTATGGGCTTCTTATCGCCATCCTTCTGATGGTCGGAACCGGGCTTCTGGGCGGCACACCTAAGGAGATACCGGTGGCGGTGGGTCTCGCAGGCGTCGGGGCAGGCCTTGCCATCGGCGTGGCTGGCCTTTCGGCCATCGGCCAGGGCATCGCAGCCGCTGGCGGTGTTGGAGCCACCTCAGAGAAACCCGAGATATTCGGCAAGGGCATGGTGTTCTCGGTCCTTCCAGAAACCCAGGCAATCTACGGCTTGCTGGTGGCTATCCTCCTGATGGTGGGCACAGGTCTTCTGGGTGGAGGTTCCAAGGAGCTGGCAGCCGCTGCGGGTATAGCCGCTATAGGGGCAGGAATTTCCGTGGGTTTCTCGGGACTTTCAGGCATTGGTCAGGGCATCGCAGCAAGCGCAGGCGTCGGGGCCGCATCTGAGCAGCCTGATATGTTCGGTAAGGGTATGGTGTTCTCGGTCCTTCCGGAAACCCAGGCCATTTATGGGCTTCTTATCGCCATCCTTCTGATGGTCGGAACCGGGCTTCTGGGCGGCACACCTAAGGAGATACCGGTGGCGGTGGGTCTCGCAGGCGTCGGGGCAGGCCTTGCCATCGGCGTGGCTGGCCTTTCGGCCATCGGCCAGGGCATCGCAGCCGCTGGCGGTGTTGGAGCCACCTCAGAGAAACCCGAGATATTCGGCAAGGGCATGGTGTTCTCGGTCCTTCCAGAAACCCAGGCAATCTACGGCTTGCTGGTGGCTATCCTCCTGATGGTGGGCACAGGTCTTCTGGGTGGAGGTTCCAAGGAGCTGGCAGCCGCTGCGGGTATAGCCGCTATAGGGGCAGGAATTTCCGTGGGTTTCTCGGGACTTTCAGGCATTGGTCAGGGCATCACCGCGGCCAGCGGCATCGGAGCAGCGGCGGCGAGACCGGACACCTTCGGGAAGAGCATGGTCCTCTCCGTCATGTCAGAGACCTTTGCCATTTTCGGGCTTTTGGGCGCCATACTGATAATGTTCGGAGTGGGACTGTTCTAAATGATCCCGGAGATTACCTCCCTTGTCAGCGGGGCATCAGGGGCAAATCCCCTGGCCCTCTTGGCGGCAGTGATAGGAATCCTGTTTGGCCTGATGGTCATCATAGTAAACCTCAAATTGGTCCTGGATATCGCTCCTTATGCCTATCCTAACGCCAAGGTCCGCTCCATGCAAAGCATGCTCATCGGAAAGAAGAAGTTAGAAGAACTGGCGGAGCTGGAGCTGTTGAATATCCCTGGGGCCTTGGAGGAAACCGAGTACGTTGAAACTTCGAAGGCCATCACCGAAGAGGTTGGCATCGCGGCTATAGAGGCAACAGTGAACCAGAACCTCATGGAAACCTACATTAAAATCGCTGGGCTTTTACCCGGGGACGCAAAAATTTTTTTCGAGAAATACTTGAGACATTTTGAGATAGAGGCCATAAAGACGGTTTTAAGAGGGGTTTATGCAGGTCTGGCTCCAGAAGAAATCGAGAGAGGACTCCCAGAACGGCATAAGGAGATGTTGAAGGACGTTGTCACATCGTCGAATATCCCTGAAGCGATTTCAAAACTCGAAGGGAGCGAGTTCGGCAGGGTTCTTTCCCAATCCCTCTCAGATTTCGAGGCCAAGGGCTCTCTCCTTCCCCTTGAAAATGCCCTGGACATGAAGTTCTACAAGGATTTGATGGAAGTCCTTCTTACCCATCCAAGCCCGGACTCTGATGTCATAAAGAAGCTTTTGGGGACCGAGATAGATATAATGAATATCAAGATGGTCCTCAGGGGGGCCAAGGATGGGGCCGATGTTTCTGACTACCTCATCCCGTATGGCTATGAGACCTCTGCCGCAAGGCTTGCGGAGACAGGGTCCTCTGGCGACGTGGAAGCTGTGGTAAGCGGCCTTGAGGGAACCTCTTATTATCAGCCCCTCTATGACGCCATGGATGAATATATGAGGGACACGGGAAAATCCCTAATGGGCTTTGAAAAGGCCCTTGATAACTATTATCTCTCGTTGGGGCAGGCTATTGCCACAAGGCAGGCCTTTGGTCTGGGCCCCATTTTAGGCTACATCGTCTCCAAGGTTTTCGAAGTCCGGAACCTCATCACCATATTGCACCTCAAACTTGAGGGGTTCCCCCCAGAAGAAATAAGGAAGGTGGTGGTTTAAGGTGGATGTCATGAGGGTCCTTTTGTGCATAGGTGGCAGGATCTACGGGGAATATGCCGCAGGTTTCGTCGGCAGGTTGAGCAGGGGCATGAGGGTTGATTGCACCGTCCTGTACGTAAATCCAGAAGCGAGGACCTTCCGCGGTCAGAAATTCCCCACTCCGAAAACCAAAAAGGAGATAGAGGAATTTATGGAGCGGGTGGTGAACATCCTGGAGGAGGGTGGTGTTGAAGAAGTCAGAACAATCACAAGAGTTGGCGAGCCGACCCGTGAGATCCTCCAGGAAGCAGAGAAAGGATATCATATGGTGGTTACTGGGACCCGGGGTGCCAGAGGACTTGAAAGACACCTTTTCGAAAGCGTTTCCAGCCAGGTGGCAGAGTATGCAGATATCCCTGTTATGGTAGTAAGAAAAGAAACTGCTCAACACGGGAGGATCCTGGTGGCCACCGACGGTTCCGAGGCATCGGAGGAGGCCGTTTACTGCTGCGGCTATCTGGCCAAACGACAGGGCTTCAAGGTCACCGTCCTGTCCGTTTCTCCCACTCCGGAGAGAAGTGACTGTTCAGAGGAGGCGGTGGAGGGGGCAAGGTCCATCCTCGAAAAGGAATTTGGGGTGGTAGCCGAGGGGAGGGTCTTGGTGGGAAACCCCGCTGAGATGATCCTTAGAGAATCAGAGGATAAAGACCTCATAATTATGGGGTCCAGGGGACTGAGTGGTATTCGAAGGCTTCTCTTGGGTCACGTCTCCCAGAGGGTTCTGGCAGATGAGGAGACCAACGTGCTGATAGTGAGGAACTGCGAGGTCTACAGGAGGAGGCTCAAGTGACGGAGGTCCACAAGCACTGTATGTACTGTGGAATAAACATCCCGCCAAAGGAGGTGTTCTGCTCAATGAAGTGTCAGGATACCTTTACGAACCAGAGACAAAAGGCCGTCAAGGCCCAGAGGATGACAATTTTGGCCTTTGTGTTGATCATCGCCCTATCTGTCGTTGCGAACCTCAGGTAGAAAGCATGGAAGACATGGACATAATCAAAGAGTGGATGATGGACCCGGAGAACCGGACCAAGGTCTTCCTTGCCGTCAATATCGGGATGATCCTGACCAATTTCCTGATTGCGGTGGGGGCCCTGGTCTTCATCCTGAGGATTCTCGGGTATGTTTAATTGAGGAGAGATTAGGATGGTCGACATCATCGAGGGCGTAAAGCCCACCCGAATGGAGCTCCTAAAACTCAAGAGCAAGGACAAGCTGGCGGTAAAGGGCCACAAACTCCTGAAGGAGAAGAGGGACGCCCTTATCATGGAGTTTTTCCGGATTATGGATGAGGCACGGGGGGCCAGGGAGAAGACCGATGCATACCTAGCCAGCGCATTCAAAGCACTCACCCTGGCCCAGGCCACCTTGGGGACTGCAAAGGTGGCCGAGGTGGCCAATGCCACGAGGTCATCTGCGGACTTTGAAACCGCGTTCACCAATATCATGGGAGTAAGAGTGCCCGTCTTCCAGATGGGAGAAACCGGCCGTAAACTGACAGAGAGGGGGTACGGCCTCATGGATACATCATCCCAGCTTGACGAGGCAGCGTCCCTGTTTGAAGAGGCGTTGGCAGCCGTGGTGCGCCTGGCCGAGATTGAAAAGTCGATCATGCTCCTGGCAAAGGATATAGAGAGCACCAAACGCAGGGTCAACGCCCTGGAGAACATCCTCATACCCAGGCTTCAAAAGACCATCAAGTATATCACCCTGCGCCTGGACGAGATGGAACGGGAGAACTTCTTCAAGCTCAAGCGCATCAAGGCCGTCATGGAAGCCGGGAAAGAGAGCTGATACGAAAGACGGGTTTAAATGCAGAGAATTAAAGCTGTAAGAAACATGCCCTGTGGGCCACAGGGTTAATTACTAGTAAAATCCCACCAAATTTTCAAGAACCACACTTATATATATTCGCAGATAGTATCTGTCTGCAATGTATATCAGGACCCGAGAATTTGTGCGCTGGATACCCATCTCCATAGCCATGGGCATCCTGGGGGGCATCGGCGCCATAATCTTCCACGAACTCACCGACCTAGCGGCCAGTGGATTCTCAAACCTGCACATCATGGTCTCCCTGGTCCTTGGAGGTCTTGCCTCAGGCCTTGTGGTCTACACCTTTGCTCCCGAGGCAGCGGGCCATGGGACCGATGCTGCCATAGCTGCGGTCCATGCCCACTGCGGCCGGGTGAGGAACCGGGTGGCGGCTGTAAAGACCCTGGCCTCGGCCTTCACCATTGGTTCCGGGGGAAGCGCCGGCGAGGAGGGTCCCTCGGTGCAGATCGGGGGGGGGCTTGCCTCCACTTTGGGCAGGAGGCTCAGACTCTCCGGGGATGACATGAGGATTCTGAGCATCGCAGGTATGGGGGCCACCCTGGCAGGGATATTCAAGGCACCCATTGGTGGCGCCATCTTCGCAGCCGAGGTCATGTACAAGCGGGACATGGAGTACTCTGCCGTCATACCGGCCATCATCTCGGGGGTCATCGGTGGGACCCTCTTCATGCTCTTTCATGGTACGGAACCCATCCTGGACGTCTCGGCCCACCATTATTCCATGAAGGCGGCCATGGTTCAGAACATCATGGACCTGCCAGCCTTCATACTCCTGGCTCTCGTGGTAGGTATTGTCGGTAGGATATTCATCCATTTTTTCTATTTTACAGAGAGGGTATTCAGGGAACTCCAAATTCCCAGAGTATTAAAGCCTGCCCTGGGGGCCACGGTCTTCGGTTTGATGGTGGTGATGCTGTCCATCCCCGGGACCCTGGGCATCGGTTATGAAGCCATTCAGGATATTATAGACAGGGATGGTGCCACCCTTAGTATCCTGCTCCTGCTCCTTGTGGGAAAGATTGTGGGCACCTCCCTGGTGGTGGCCTCCGGGGGCTCGGGCGGGGTGGTGGCCCCCAGTTTGTTCATCGGAGCCATGGCCGGGGGCGCCCTGGGTGAGGTCCTCTCAGCTCTGCCCTACACCTCCTCTGACATCACGGTATTCATGCTGGTGGGCATGTCGGCGGCCCTGGCTGCAACCTCCAAGACCCCCCTGGCAGGTATCATCCTGGTTTATGAGTTCTCTGGCCTCAACACACCCCTTCCCCTGGCGGTGGGAAGCCTGGTGGGCTACCTGGCTTCCGGCACCCACACTATACATTTAAATCAAAGGGATTACAATATTCATAAGCCATGCAAGGAGGTTGGAGATGTATAAGAAGATCCTCGTACCCACAGACGGTTCGGGCCCCGCAGAGAGGGCCATCCATCAGGCCGGGGAGCTGGGGAAGCTGGCTGGCGCCGAGGTCACTATCTTCCAGGTGATCGAGACCCCCTTCGACCGACCGCCCACCGAGGAGAAGGTGGAGGAGACCGCCGCCTACTTGAAAGAGGCCAAGAGGAAGCTCAAGGCCGATGGGGTAGCGGATGTGAAGACCAAGTACACCTATGGCCCCGTGGGGGACCAGTTGAAGAGGGAGCTGGAGGAGGGGGAATACGATATGGTGGTCATCGGATACACGGGCCGTTCCAAGGTCCATGAGCTCATCATGGGTTCCACCACCGAGAAGGCCATAAAGTATTCCAAGGGGAACCTGATAGTGGTGGTCAAGTAAGGACATCTCCTGGTTGATATGCCATGAGTCTCCTGACGGTTTTTGACGGCAGGGCCAGGGTGGGCCCCATGCGAGTGGCAGTCCTTTTTTCGGGTAGCGCCAGCAGCATGAAGGCCATGCTGGAGGACCAGGTATATGGGGTTGAGTATGAGATTGTGGGGGCCCTTACCGACCGGGCCGGGGCCAGCGGGATAGGCCTTGCAAAGGAACATGGAATCCCCGTGGAGATCAGGGAATACATGGACTTCCTGGAAACCAACGAAGCTAAAAAACTAAAGGCTTCCGGGGTCGACGCCTGGACTCTCAGGGAGCACTATGACAGGGGGATCGCCGGGTTTATCAAGGAGAGGTTCAACCCTGACGTCATAGCCCTCTCGGGATGGATGAGGATCCTGTCGGACCCCTTCCTGGAGACCTTTCCCTACCGCTGTCTCAACGTCCATCCAGCAGACCTGAGCATCCGGTACAGGGGGGGAAGGAGGGACGGCCAGAGGTGCTTCACCGGGGACGATGCGGTAACCGATGCCCTAATCGCCGGGGAGACCGAGCTCAGGTCCACCATCCACTTCCTCAACAGTACCGTGGACGGGGGTCCCATCTTTGTCCAGTCCGGGCCCTATGCCGTGGATGGAGCAGAGGTTATCCGAATCCGGAGAAGGGAGGGCCTGGACGCCCTGGCTTCCTTTGCCAGGGATGTAGTCCAGGAGGCCATGAAACACGCCTGCGACGGGCCGGCCTTCACCACAGCCATGCACATCCTGGCCACCAGGCTGGTGCAGGTGGACGACGAGACAGAAGTGGTGTATATCGACGGGGAGCCTCTGCCATATTCGGGCCACCGCCCGTAGTGCCTAAGGAAATTAGACAGGTACCGAAAGCGTTAAAAGAAAATTATATAACACGCCGGGAAGACCCAGGTAAAATAGGAGGAACCTGAGATGTTGCACCCGGCAATTGTCGCCCTTGCGGCCAGTCTCGCCGCCACGATCTTCGTCTCGGTGGGGACCCTGGTGGACGAAAGATTTACCACCGGCTAGGTCCAGGCAAGCGCCCTACCCTTCCAGCTCCTCTCGAATCCTCTTACGGGCAAACTCTACCGCCTCATCCAACTTATCTTTTTTGACTCCGGCTCCACGGGCGAAATCCGGCTTGCCGCCACCTCCCCCGCCCAGCATCTTGCAGATTTC
>CAZHQS010000045.1:0-12456 GCA_964534545.1 Candidatus Hydrothermarchaeota archaeon | reverse complement strand
GCCTCGGTATATATCTTCGATGAAATCCCTGCGATGAGGCCGCAGATGACGTCATCCACGAAGGGTCCAAGCCTCTCCAGGACCCCGGGCTTTTTCTGGTCGTAGCGCACGTACTCGAAGCGGGCCCTGGTGCCCCCGATGTACTCGGCGATGGCCATGCCCAGGACCTCGTCGGCCAGGATGTGGACTGCGTCCTCCTCGAAGGCCTGGGAATCCAGACCAGGGATTCCCCCCCTCCTCGCCTCCTCCTCCAGGGCCAGCCCGGCCACCACCAGGGCGCAGACGTTCAGGTCGGCCATGGCCTTTGCCAACTCCTTCCTGAAGCGCTCTCCTGCCTCCTCCCTCCTTTCCACCCCGGGGTGGGGCACGAAGAGCTCCAGGTAGGAGGACAACATCTCCTCCACTGGGATGCCGTGGTCCTCGAGGACGTCCTCCAGCTTCATATCCCTGCCCCGACTACCTGAAGAAGGGGAGCCCCTTCACCATGCCTGAAAGCCTGCCGCCCAGGGTATTCCTCCGGTTGTTCACCGGGATGCCCACAAGGCCCGCGAAGTTCGACCCCAGGACCATCTCCAGTTCCCCCTCGGAGAGGCCCAGGGCCTTTATCTTTTCCAGCTCGGCAGCAGGGTATTCGTTCCCATTGAAGCCCGAGCCGAAGATGACCCTCTCGGGCCCGTACTCCCCGATGGCGGCCTTGATGTATTCCGCCGGTACCCGGGAGGTCTCGAAGTAGACGTTGCCCTCACCGAAGACCTTGGAGAACTCCCCACCCGGGGACTCCAGGCCCATCTGGGAGAAGATGAAGGGCACCTTGGGGAAGCTTATGACGGTCTCGTTGATCTCATCGGTATTGAAAAACTCTGATCTGGCGCTCTTGCAAAATACCGGGACCTCCAGGCTATTCACCACCTCCATGAGGGTCCAGAACTCGTCGTCGCTGAAGTGGAAGCCCTGGACCGATGGGTCGATGCTCAATCCCTTCAGACCCAGCTCCCGCACCGCCCTGTCCAGCTCCTCCTGGGCCGCCGGGGACCTGGGGTTCACGGTGGCGAAACCCTCGATACTATGATAGCCCAGGGCCTCGGTCTGGACGCAGTCGTTTATCTCCACCATGTCAGCCTCATGGGTGGAGGGGCACACCGGCATGATGCAGGCCCTTGCCGTGCCATGGTCCTTTATGGCCCCCAGGAGCGGTTCCAGCTCGGGATTCTTGATGGCCCTGGGTGTCAGGTCTATGTGGGAATCGAAGATCACTTCCTCACCCCCTTTATATGGCTGGAGAGGTTGGCCAGGGCCTCCCTCAGGGCTTCCCTGTCCCCCTTGAGCAGGACGACTCCCTCCTGTTTCTCGAACTCTATCCCATACCTCCCTCCCATGTCCTCCAGGACCTCCTCGGGGATGTCCATGGAGACCCTCACCCAGCCCCCGTCCCTGGGCATGCCGGGAACAAAGGTGGGAACGGGGTCAGGGAAATCCCCAAACTTCTTGCCACGCATGACCTCCTTCAATTCAGTTTCCCATTTTTTGACGAACTCCTCCCCCAGAGGTTCTGCCAGGAGGAAGAGGTCCTTCTGGGCCTCACCGATTATCCCCTGGGCCATTTCCCGCAATTTCTCCCTGGAGGCCGGCCGGATCCGGCACTCGTTGAGGATGCTCTTGGCATTCCGCAGGCCCTCCATCACCTTCCCTATCTTGATATCCTGTTTCCTCACCTCCACGGCCATCTCCTTGGTGACGAGCCAGGCCTGCTCGAGCTCCTCCATCTACCTCACCTTCTCCAGAACCTGGTCAACCTGGATGGCATGATGCTGGAGACCCACCTTCTTTGGTCTGATACCCATGGCCAGGGCCAGGAACTGGGCGTAGTGGACCACCGGGATGTTGAAAGCCTTGTCGAGTCTCTCCCGGATATCCTTCTGGGACACGTCGTAGTGGAGGGTGCAGAAGGAGCACGGGTTGACCAGGAGGTCGGCTCCCACCTCCGCCACCTTTTCGAGCTTTTGGGACGCAAGGAAAATCGCCTCATCGAAGTTTGTCCCCCTGACCCCGCCGCCCCCTCCACAGCAGAGGAGCTTGTCCCGGTACTCCACGACCTGGGCCCCTGTGGCCTCTATCAGCTCTTCAAGGATAGCCGGGTTCTCGGTACTGTCGATGGCCCGTTGCCCCCCTGGTTTCAGCAGGTGGCAGCCGTAGTGGACCGCTACCTTGAGGCCCTTGAGGGGCCGTTCCACCCTCTTTTCGATCTCCTTTACCCCCAGGTCCCGGTGGAGGACGTCCACGTAGTGCCGCACCTCCCTCTCGCCCTTGAACTCCCTTCCCACCTTCTTCAGTATCTCGTTTATCCTGGACCTGGTCTCCCCGTGGCTCTTGAGCCTGTGGTTCACCTCGAAGAGGGTGCCAAAACAGCCGCTACAGACCGTCATGATGTCGGCACCCAGGTCCTCGGCGATGGTGATGTTCCGGGCCCCTAGGGCATACCAGAGGGTTTTGTCCACGGAACCGAAGGCCCCCGGGGCGGGACAGCAGGAGGCCCCTTCCATGTCCAGGAGCTCGATGCCCAGCCTCTCTGCCGTCAGTCTGGTGGCAGCCTCGATGCCGGGATATACGTTGGGCACGGTACAGCCAAGAAAGAGGGAGAAGCGCATCTTCTCAGTCCTCCAGCCTCAGAAGCTCTCTTGTCCCCACCACCTCGGCGATCCTCTGGACCTCTTTCAGGGCCCCCTCGACCATGAGGGTGGTGGGGGGCACAGGAGCCAGGTCCAACTCCTCCCTCCTTTTTCGTATGGGTTCCTGGAGGGGCACGATATGGCCGGTGTCCAGGAGGTTCCTGGCGCTCTTCTTGAAGTTTTCGGGGACGAACCCCTCCCGGGCCGCCACGTTCCTTATGGCAATGATGACATCGGTGGGATTGACGCCCCTGGGGCACCTCTCGTGGCAGGTGTAGCAGGTGGTGCACATCCAGATGTCTTTTGAGCCCAAGACCTCTTCTTTTCTGCCCATGACGGCCTTCCTGATGATCTTCCTGGTCCTGAGGGAGGTGGCCATCCCCCCGGGGCAGAAGCCCACACAGGTGCCGCACTGGTAGCACTTGGTGATGTTTTCCCCCCCGGCCTCCTTGATCTTTTCTATGAAATCCCTGTCAAGGGAACCTATCCTGACCACTCCTGTATCCTTTATGACCATTCGAATTCCTCGGTTTTGGTTTTGTCTGCTCCAAGTAAATAACCCTTGTGGCCGTCGTGATAGAATATTGAAAACCCAACCCTGTCATAGGGTCCTGGTCTTGGCCATGTCCCCGTAGATATCCTGAATCTCCCTGGAATATCTCTCCGCCAGCTCCCTGCCGAATTCCAGGGGATCCTCCACGTCCACCTCTGGCAGGCAGGCGGTCTCCACGTCCTCCGGGGTCCCCTGGTTGGTTATGTTGAAGCCCAGGTGGATCTTCATGGAGCCCGGCGAGACCGTGGCAACGCTCACCGAGAGCTTTCGCCCCTGGAAGAAGAGGTCGTCCCCCCTCCTCTCCACCCCGGGCCCCAGCATCTCAGAGGCCAGGCAGCAGAGGAGGCGCTGCCTGGTGTAGGCCACAAGCAGGCTCGGCGGCTGGCAGTCGAAGTGCTCCACCAGAAGGTGCAGGCAGTCTGAGCCTTTAATCTCCAGACCTGCACCCCTGTCTTCCATATCCACCATCTCGACCTCCTCCACGGCCATGGGCCCCCGGAATACAATGATGCTGTCCCCTTTTACATCGTACTCCCTGTAGGCCCATTGTGGCCTGATCTCGCCGCCGGTGTATTTTTGTTCCCCCTCAAGGACCACAACCTGCATATCCAAGGAATAAAGGCACCCCCTCCATAAATCCCTTTTCCTCGGCCAAGTCCAGTAACGGAAAAAGGTGTGACATCAAAGGTCACAATAAGATTGCCGTTGTTAGCGATTTAACCTACTATAGGGCAGAGGGGCCCGGGAAACCCACCCACATCTCCATACCTTTCTACCATATCTACCCCCAATTTCTTTTCCTCGGGACCCCCTGTCCCCCCTCTTTTCTTATCGCCTATTTGCCCTTGCCCTCTTCATGGCCTCCAACGTGTGGGCCAGCTCGAAGAAGACACCCGCCAGGTCCACCCCAATATCCTGGATATCCAGGACACTGAGCCTTATCTCCTCCGGCTCCATTATCTCCACAAGGACCGGCGTCAGGGCAGTGGCGATATGGAAGAGGGTCCTGGCCTCGTACATGAAGGCCTCAATTCCAATGAGCCCGGAGAAGCCTTCACCTTCCTCCATGGCATGGGCCTTGGCCTTGTTTATGAAGAGGTCCTCCTTCACCGCATTCACCAGGTCCCTTACCGCCTCCTCCTCCGACCTCCCCCGGCCCTCTACCACGATCTTCACCCTCAGGGCACCCTGGTCCAGGAAGCCCTCGATCTCCTCCTCTGAGAGACCTATCCTGGCCTCCTTGTCCGATTTGGAGAACTTGTACTCTGCCCCGTGCCTTTCAAAGATGTCCCTGGCAACCCTTATGGCCTCCCCCACGGCAGAGAGGTACTCTCCCGAGGGCAGCTCCAGCTCCCTGGGGCCTGAAACCTCGATGGCAGAGGGGCCGTATTTCATGGTCATCTGGATATAGGTCTTGAAATCCTGGAAGTCCAGCCCCACCTCAGAGGTTGCCGAGTACATACCCCCCTCCTCCACGGCTTCGTCAAAGGACTCCCTTCTTACCTCCACCCCCTCCTCCTCCCCGAGTCCCTTAACCATGGTCTTCAGGGAGTCCTCCACGGCCCTCCTCTGGGAACCCTGGGCCTCGATAAAAAAGGTAGCTTGAATTCGACTCATGAGAAAGGAATATATAGCCGCCTATATTAATGTTGCAGTATGGTAGACGGGATACCCATCGCCGAGATAGTCATGCTGGTGGCCGGGGCCCTGCTATTCTTCGTGGCACCCAAGATCGTGGGGATGATCCTCAGGATTATCGGCATCGCCCTCATCCTGGTAGGGGTGGCCATGTACAAATTCCCGGAGTATCTCATTACCGCCGTGGCCCCCCATAGCGTCTGGGCAATTCTCATAGCTGCCCTTCCCGCGGTCTCCGGAGTCGCCCTGATAGCGGTGGGCGAGGGTATGGCCAAGATGGCGGTAAGGATTGCGGGACTCCTCCTCATCCTCGCTGCACTGGCCGGGCTGGGCCTTGTCCTTTGACCATGGCGATCTCCCTGCCGCATTTTGGGCATTTGAGGTCCGGGGTTAGATCCATCCTTTCCACCACAAACCCCCACCGTTTGACCAGCTCGGTGCCGCAGTCGGGGCAGTAGGTGCTCTCCCCGGGGTCCCCCGGGATGTTTCCGGTGTATACATAGCTGAGCTTTTTAAGACCGATCTCCCTGGCCATCTCCAGGGTCTTTACCGGGGTTGGCGGCAGGTCCCTCATCAGGTAGTCCGGGTGGAACCTGGTGAAATGGACCGGGATTTCCGGGTTCAAGTCCGCCACCCAGTCCACAAACTCCCGTATCTCCTCCTCCCCATCGTTCTTGGTGGGGATGACAAGGTAGGTGACCTCTACATGGATGCCCTTCTCCACCGCCCTCTCAACAGTTTCTAAAACTGGTGCGAGTTTTGCCGAGGCCATCTCCTTGTAGAACTCCTTGGTGAAGCCCTTCACGTCGATGTTCATGGCATCCAGGTAGGGGGAGATGGTATCCAGGGCCTCCTCGGTCATGTAGCCGTTGGTGACATAGACCGTGTAGAGACCCTCCTTTTTAGCCAGGATGGCCGAGTCATAGGTGTACTCGAACCAGATGGTGGGCTCGTTGTAGGTCCAGGCCAGGCCGGCGCAGCCGTGGCCCTTGGCCAGTTTCACGGCAGTTTCTGGTGAGTACTCCTGCAAAAAGGGGGCCTCCTCCAGGGGGCACTGGGAGATGCTGTAGTTCTGGCAGTGCCTGCACCGGAAGTTGCAGCCCACCGTCCCCAGGGAGAATACCATGGTTCCCGGATGGAAGTGGAAGAGGGGCTTCTTCTCGATGGGGTCCTGGGCCACCGAGGAGGTGAGGGCGTAGTTGAGGGTATAGAGGACGCCGTCCATGTTCTCCCTGACCCCGCAGATACCCCTCTTCTGGTCCTTGATTATGCAACGATGGGAGCAGAGGGAACACCTTACCTTGCTGTTTCCCCTTGCCTCCCAGAGCATGGCCTCCTTTTCCATTGCCGTCCCTAATGTTAATCCGGTTATCATTCTATTTATATCTTGGTCAGGAAGGCCTCATAGCCCCTGGTGTCCATCTCTTCTGTCTCCCCGGAGCTTTCCAGGATGGAGAGACCCCTCTCCGTCACCTCACCGATGACCGTCATGGGCGTCCCCAGGGACTCCATCCTGGACATTACCTCCTCCAGGTCCCCCTCTCCGAGGGTGAACAGGAGCTCGAAATCCCCGCCCTTGTGGAAGACCAGCTCCCTCAAGGGGACCCCGGCCAGGTCCGCAATCTCCGCCACCCCTTCTTCCACCGGGACGGCCTCCTCCCTGACAAGAAATCCCCTACCGCTCTTTCTTGCCATCTCACCGAGGGAGAAGGCCAGGCCGTCGGAGATATCCATGCACGAGGTGGCGAACTCCGAGAGGATGATACCCTCCTTCACCCGCGCCTTCGGCTCCAGGGCCGCCCGGATGAACTTCTTCCTCTGCTCCTGCTCCCCCACCCCCTTTGTCAGGCAGTAGAAGCCGGCGGTGGCAGAACCTATCCTGCCGGTCACACAAAGGAGGTCCCCCACACGGGCCCCGGCCCTGGTCAGGAGGCGGTCCCTCTCCACTTCCCCCAGGGCCGTGCCGGTGATGACTATCTTCTCGCTCTCCTTGGTGTCCCCACCCAGGACACAGAGCCCGTGGTCCTGGCACTCCTTCTTTATCCCTTCCGAAAGGTCCCTCACGAAACCCTCGTCCAGTTTGCCTGGAAGCCCGAAGGCGAAGACCATCCCAACCGGTCTGGCCCCCATGGCGGCGATATCAGATAGATTGACGGCCACCGCATACCTCCCGATCTGCTCCGGGGTCATCTCCTGGGGGATATGAGTCCCCTCTGCAACCATGTCGGTGGAGACCACCAGGAGCCTGTCCCCCAGGGGAAAGGCGGCGGCATCGTCCCCTATGCCCAGGACGGCATCCTCGCAGGCCCCGAAGGCCTCTTCGAAGATCTCGATTATCCTTCGCTCTCCCAGATCCTCAAGCTTCATATATCTCCCTTTCTTCCCACCGGTTCTTATGGTTATCCTATCCAGGCGTCAAAGACCACGTGATACCGCCTGGGGGAATAGGGCCTCACCACCCTTCTGCCGGTGATCTTTACCTCCTTTCCCTTTTGGCTGGCCGCCTCTTCAAGCAGGGCTTCTCCCCTGCTCCACAGGTCCTCCTCAGGGGCGATGGAATAGAAATGGACGGTCCCGCCCTCCTCCTTTAGGGCGTCCAAGGCGGTATCCAGGAACCGGTCTGCTGACTTGGGCAGGTTCATGATGACCCTGTCCGCCACCCCCTTCGGGGATGCCTCCCTGGCGTCCCCCAGGAGGGGCACCACCTTTTTGGCCACTCTGTTTATCAGGATGTTCTCCTTGAGATACTCCACGGCCTCTGGGTTGAGGTCCACGGCATAGACCTTGACATCACGGTACCTGGCCAGGAGGATGGCGAAGGGGCCGATGCCGCAGAAGAGGTCCACCACCGTCTCCCCATCCCTGGCCAGTTCCAGGAGCCTCTTCCTCTCGAAGGAGAGGCGGGGCGAGAAGTAGACCTTCCCTATATCCAGCTTCAGGGTCATCCCGTGTTCCTTGTAGAGGGTCTCGGTCCGCTCCTCTCCTGCCAGGTGCTCGAAGCCCCTCAACCGCATCCTGCCTTCCACCACCCCGGATTTCAGCACCGCCGTCCTCAGGGCCCTGTGGGTCCTCAGGAGGGCCTCCCCCACCTCCCTCTTTATCCCCATATCCTCTTCAGCCAGCTCGACGACCGCTATATCCCCAATTATGTCGAAGGCGATTTTTGTCTCTGCTGCCCTATCCCTGCCTACCAGTTCGGCCAGGTTCTCCTCCAGGCTCCCTCTCCTCTCCCTCTCCTCGAAGGGACCCTCGTAGGTCTCATAGCCCTCCACCTCGCCCTTCACCGGGAATATCACCTCGTCCCCTTCCCGCCTGACCTTCAGGCCGGTATCGAGGATGCCCTTTTTTACCAGCTCCTGCCTGACCTCCTCGGCCCTCTCCCTTCTGACCCTTATGCCCTTTCCCATAGAGTTAAATTGAAGGCCGAAATATAATTAATTATGCTAACCTTTATCGGCCTGGGTCTGGGTGACGAAAAGGACATGTCCCTGAAGGGTCTCGAGGAGGCCAGGGCCTGCGACCTGGTCTTTGCGGAGTTCTACACCAGCCAGATGAGCGGGGACCGGCCCGTCCTGCCGGCCCTTGAGGAGCTCATAGGGAAGAGGATACAGGTCCTGGGCCGCAGGGACATAGAGGATGAGGGGAATAGGATCCTCCTGCAGCCAGCCAGGGAGAAGAGGGTATGCCTCCTGGTCCCCGGAGATCCCCTCATATCCACCACCCACATCTACCTGCGCATCGATGCCAAGAAGATGGGTATCAAGACCAAGATCATCCACAACACCTCCATCCTCTCGGCCCTTTCCATCACAGGGTTGCAGAACTATAAGTTCGGCAGGAGCGCCTCCATACCCACTCCGACGGACGACTTCTTCCCCGAGACCCCCTATGACGTCATCAAGGGCAATCTGGAACAGGGACTCCACACCATCCTCTACCTGGACATCAGGGTGAAGGACGGCAAGACCATCATGATGGATGCCGCCGAGGGCATCGATATCCTCATGAAGATAGAGGCCAGGAGGAAGGAAGGGGTCTTCGGGGAGGATACCCTCTGTGTGGTCCTGGCCAGGGCTGGTTGCGATGAATACGTCCTGGAGGCCGGACCCGCCGGGGAGATGGGAGATCGCAACCTGGGCCCGCCCCCCCATACCCTGATAGTGCCCGGGGAGCTCCACTTCATGGAAGAGGAGTACCTGAAGGAGTTCGCCGGACTATGAGGGTGCACCCTGATAAAAAGGGCATCCGGGCCCTGGGCATTGCCGAGAGCTTCGTTAAAGGGGAGAGTGAGAAGGCGGTCCTGGCCGGGGTGGTCATGAGGGGGGATCTCCAGATAGACGGTTTCGGCCTGGGGCGCATAACCGTGGGCGGGATGGACGCCACCCAGGGGGTCCTGGATATTTACCACGGCCTGGGGAGGACCGATATAAACCTCCTGCTCCTCAACGGCTGTGTCATCAGCCTCTTCAACCTGGTGGACCTGGGGGCCCTTTTCGCTGACCTTGCCATCCCCATCATATGCGTGACCTATGAGGAATCCGAGGGGCTGGAAGGGTATCTCCGGGAGCTGGAGGATGCCGGGGAGAGGATTGAGCTCTACCGGGCCCTGGGGGAGCGCACCCCGGTGGAACTCCGGACCGGCCATAGGGTCCTTGTCAGGTACCAGGGAATCGAAACAGAAAGGGAGGTCAAGGCCTTCCTGGACAGGTTCACCCTCCAGGGGGCGGTGCCGGAGCCGCTGAAGGTGGCACGGCTTTTGGCTCGGAGCCTTCTGAGGTCTGGGTTCTAGAAGTTGTTATTAAAGTAATCCCTGGAGCGGTTGTAGGTCTCCTCCACTGATGAGGAATCCGAGCCGTTGAAGAATATGTAGTGGCCGGATTGGTTTCTCCCATCCACTCCGTTGCCCAGGTCAATGGAGCCGGTGCTGTTGTAATCCGTGTGGCAGTTGGTGCAGTAGATGTTCTTGGTGAGGTTGTGCTTGAGGTTGATGCTGATGAGGGCAAAGTCACCGTAGGGTCCGGTGAGGGTGGTGGTGTTGGGATAGTACCCGTGGCAGAGGCAGGTGGTGGAATTGTGGGCCTTGAAGGAGGTAGCAGAAAGGATGGTATCCGCCGCCGCCCTGTGGCACTTCTGGCAGAAGTAGGTGTCGCCGTAGTTTGTGCCCGTGCTGTTCTTGGTCCCATAGATGGTGTGCCCTCCCGCGAAGGTGCTCTTGCCGGGATAGATTACCATGATGGCCAGGACCAGCAGGAAGGTGACCACCAGGATCTCCCTGAAATAGGGCCGGGGGTTGTCCTTCATCCACTAATCACCCCCTGGCAGGTTATCTGGGAAGGGGTGGCAGTACCGGCAGTCCTTCCCCGAGGTCCTGTTGTAGGTGGCCTTGGCGTTGTTGTAGATGCCGGCATCGTGGCACCAGGTGCAGTTGGTGACCTTGATGACCGAGGTGGTGGCGTCGTACATGTTGTCCTGGGGTTTGTAGGTCAGGTTGTGCCTGGACCAGGTGGATGAGGTCCCGTTTATGACGTGGCAGCACTCGCACCACTTCCAGGCGTTCTCCGGGGGCAGGATACTGGTGGGATTGGCCTGGTGGGAGGTGGCATTGGTGTGGCAGTCGGTGCAAAGGACCTTTGACGTGTTCCCGTGGACACTTGAGCGGAACATGGTCTCGTTCATCCAGAACTGGGCCTTCCCGTAGCCGGACATCCTCTGGTAATCAAAGTGGCAGGACCCACAGGTCATGAGGCCCCAGGTCCTGGTCCCGTCGGTCTCCACCGCCTGGTGGAAGTTGTAGAGGGTAAGGCTCTCGTTCAGATGGCAGCCCAGGCACTGGCTGCTGCTGGTGCCCATGTTGTCACCCACATAGGGGGCACCGCCCCAGTAGCTGCGCTTGGTGGCATTGGACTGTTTGTGGCAGAAGGTGCAGTTGGTGGTGTCCGGGAGGTAGTCCACCACCAGCTGATAGTGGGCGGTGTCGTTGCGGTAGCTTATGGCAGAGGAGGGCCGGTCCTTGCTGTGGGCGTATTTGCCGTCGGTGCTCTGGTTGATGTGGAAGCTGACGCCGTGGCAGGAGCCCAGGCCGGTGGCGTTGTTGTAGTCATAGCAGGTGGAGGGGCGCACCGACGAGCCGCCGAAGGCCCCCGACTGGTTCGAGACGTTTACCCCCGAGGAGTTGTAGTAGTGGTCGTAGACCATGGGTGCCCTGGCCCTGGGTCCCGTACCCGGGGGGTCGTAGTCCGACCTGAGCACCCATTGGTTCGCCCCCGTGCCCAGGGGACCCTGGTAGGGCCCGTTGCCCGATGGAGTGTGGCAGTCCTCGCAGATCTTGGCCTCGGTGGCGTTGGCCCCCTGCCCCTGGGTACCGGAGTTGTTGTGGCAGGCGGGGCAGGACTCGAACTTGCGGTCGGCGGGATTTTTCCCGGGCTCGCTCTCGTTGCCGTCGTCCCCCTCCCAGTCGTAGTTGTAGTGGACCGAGACGTAGGTGGAGAGCCTGGCATCCGCCAGGTTGCCGTCATGGAGTTTCCTGAAGGGGCCGTAGAGGGGCTGGCTGATGTTCGAGGAGGAGTTGTGGCACCTGGAGCAGGAGATGTAATTCTCATCGGAGTGCCTGATCTGGGTGGCGCCGCCCCATTTTGCCCCGATGGCCGGGTTCCTGTGGCAGGTGGTGCAGTTGGTGGTGTTGTAGCCCCCGGGGTTCAGGGATTGGTTGGTGCCGTAGTGGGAGACGTTGGAGCTGGCGGTCTCGTTTTCCCCTGCGTCGTTGTTGGGTACTATGCTGTTGTTGTGGCAGCTTGAGCAGCGGACGGTGGTGTTTACCCTGGTGTCGTTTATCCGGTGGCTTTCCACGATGGTGGCCGAGTAGTTGCCAGGGATGTGGCAGTCGGTGCAGTTCCAGGGGTCCTTGACCCTGGGATAGGTGTTGTGGTCAAAGGATACCGGTGGCTGGGTGCCGTTGCCGTGGCAGGCCCAGCAGCGGCGGTTGAGGTCGGTGCTGGGCCCCGTGCCGGCATCTGAGGCGATCTCGGCCGCAGTCCGGGCCCGGTCCAGGATATGGACCTCGTCCAGGATGCCCTGGAAGAACCTGGAGGTCCCGGAGGAGCTTCCGATGTAGAGGTCGTAAGAGGTCTTGTTTATGGTGCTGGAGGTGGTGGTGGTCGAGCCGTTGGCGCTGCCGTTGATGTAGAGGGTCAGGGTGGTGCCGGTGAAGGTGGCGGCCACGTGCCACCACGGGCCGGCTGTCAGGGGGCTCGAACTCTGGAGGCTGAGGAGGCCGGTATCGAGCCAGAGGGAGGCGTTGAGGTAGTTGGTGGAGTTTATCTCCAGGGCATAGGCGCCTTCCTTGCGCAGGATGGTCTGCTCCCTGCCGGTGGCGGTGAGGTTGACCCATGCCTCCATGGTGATGCCGCCGGTGATGTTGAGGCTCGAGCTGGTGGAGGCGTTGAGGAACTCGCTCTCTCCGTCCAGGACCACCCCTGAACCGAAGCGCCCGGTGCCCCATTCCACGAACTGGGCTACCTGGGCATTATACATGGAGGATATCTCGGCAGCGCTGAGGGAGCGGTTGTAGATGGCCACCTCGTCCATGGAGCCGTTGAAATC
>CAZHQS010000044.1:0-12688 GCA_964534545.1 Candidatus Hydrothermarchaeota archaeon | reverse complement strand
ATATATTTTTCTACACCTTACGCAACTTCACCGCGGTCCCGTAGGCCAAAATCTCGGCCGCTCCCTGCATGGTCTGGGCTGTGGTGAACCTTGCGCTGACAACCGCATCGGCCCCCAGGCCTTCGGCCTCCTTGACCATCCGCCTCATGGCCTCGCCCCTGGCATCGGAGAGCATCTCGGAGTAGCCCTTCAGCTCCCCGCCCACGATGTTCTTCAGCCCCGCCAGGATATCCTTACCGATGTGCTTGGCCCTGACGGTGTTGCCGAAGACCACACCCAGGACCTCCTTCTCATATCCCTCGATATCTTCTGTCGTTGTCACGATCATTCCTTCACCTCCGTTAATAGTCGTCCAACCGGCTCTGGCTGCCGGTATAGAACTGTTCCCTGGGCCCCCTGTCGAAGACCACCTGGCCGTAGTGGCCCCCGCCCCCGTAGAGGATGTTGAAATCCCCCCGCCTGAAGGCCCCCAGGAGCCGTGAAATCTTCTCCCCCCCCACAGCCCTGATTTCCTCCACCGGGGCATCTATGAGGACCTTTATCTCGCTACCGAAATGCCGGACAAGTCCCTCCCAGGCCGTCTGGACCTTGGCCGAGTAGGGGCTCTTGATACCCATGGCCAGACACAGAATCTCCGCCAGGGGGGCGATTCGAATATAGGGCGGCCGGTGGTCGGGGTGGACGGGCTCCTCCCTCTCGGTAAGCTCCCCTATCCTGTCATATACGCCCTTCTTCAGGGTCCCGCCGCACCTCCTGCACTTCCAGTTGAAGGCTGTGGCATCCTTGAGGCGGTAGAGGGTATAGCACTTGATGCAGGCGGTCCTGTGATACTTGCCCAGCCTCTGGTCCAGCCCTACGTTGAGGGTAAAGCGGCCCTTCCCCTTCCTGAGGATGGCCCTCCTTATCCCCTTAAAGGAGACCTCGTCCACCCTGACCCGGTTGAACTCCCTGCCCAGGCGGTGTGGCCAGGGGGAGTGGGCGTCGGAGTTGGACATGAAGGTCAGTCCGGCAAGCTCCTCCACCCTGTCCGCCATATCTGTATCCGCGCTAAGCCCCAGCTCCAGGAAGCCCACCTTTCCCAGGGACCCGCCGTAGCAGTCGGCCAGGCTGTCGTACTCCTTGTAGACGCTGGTCCAGGGAACAAAGGCATGGGAGGGGCCCAGAAGGCCATCGACCTCGGTGACGTAATCCAGGACCTCTGCCCCGGCCAGGCTCAGATGGGGCCGTCCGTCCTTGGCGATGTCTCCGGAGTACCTGCGAAAGGATTCCTGGAGGGATTCTGCGGCGCTTATGGAAGGCAGGAGGATGAGGTGGTGCACCCTCCTGGCGTCCTCCACCTCGGTGGTCAGCAGGAACTTGCATCCGTTCTTTTCATATATCCCCTCGGCCGCGGCCTCCAGGTTCCTGATCTCGGAAAGCCACCCCGGGTGGAGGGCGTCTCCGGTCCCCACCAGGCCCAGGCCCTTGAGGCTGGCCTGCCTTGATATGGTCTCCAGGTTCATCTTCCCTGAGGTGGCCGCCGAGAACCTCCCGTGGATGTGGAAGTCACAGTCGATCTCGGGCATAAGGTGACAAGGGCCCCCCATCTACTTATGTTTTATCATCTCAGGACAAAGTAGACGCCCCCGGCCAGGAGCAGGGCAGAGAAGACCAGCATGGTCTGCCTTGGGTTAAGAGGGGAGAAGCTGAAGCGGAACCCCGTAAGCTGCTGGATGACTCCGATAAAGGTCACAATGGCCCCGATGACGTAGGGGAATATCAGGTAGCCCACTGCGGTTGGATAGTCTGCCACAAGGACAAAGAGGTTGGCGGATAGGAGTATGAAAAACCCGAGCTTCATTATAGGATTCATACTATCCTATATACCTCATCTGGTCCTCCGAGGGTTCCCTCTGGACCATCCCCATATCCTCCATCATCTTGCGCTCCATCCTCTGGGCCTCGGCCACCTTCATCTCCGTGGCCTTGGCCTTCTTGGAGAGCTTTGTCATATCCACCTCAAGCTTCAGAAGGCTGGTGAGGACCTCCAGGACGGCCTTGGCGGAATTGGGGTCCAGGTAATAGCCCGAGGTCTCTCCCATAAGGCACACCCCTGGGACCCCCCTGGTCATGCCGATGCCCAGCAGGAGGCCGGAGATGCCGATGATCTGGCCAACGGAATCCCTCTTGACGGTAACGCCCAGTTCCTCCAGCCTGGGTATGTACTCTTTGTGGGTGACGGCGCCGTAGACCACGGGTTTTTCCACGATCCTGCCCACTCCCAGGCCCCCCAGGGTGAAGACCTCCTTGACCCCGTATTTCTCCCCCAGGTCCAGGATCTTCTCTGTCAGGGTGTACTGGCCCTCCGGGGTGGAGCTCTGGGTATTGCCGGTAACGAAGATTATATCCCTCTGGCCCTCCTCCTGGGCCGTCCAGTAGTAGAACTCGTTCTTCATGGTCTGGATTATGCCGCTCTTTTTAATCAGCACATGGGGGGAGAAGGAATCCAGGTGGAGGGTTGCGAACTTCTTGGCCCCAAGCTCCGAAGCCAGGTGCCGTGCCGCAATCCTTCCCACGTGGCCGATGCCTGGCAGGCCCTCTACTATGACCGGGTCCTCCACCACCGGTTCCCTGAAGATTTGGATCTCGTTCATTTTCATGGACCAGCTGCCTCCAGCTTGAGCTTTCTCCTGTAGGCCCCGTAGGGGTCCTCCGGGGAGAAACGGGCGGGATGGGGATTGGAAGTTTTCCCCTTGCAGTTGGGACATTGGTCTTTCAACGTATAAATATTACACGCCCTGCACCGCTTGAGTATCATGCCTCTTCTTTGACCTCTCTTAGGAACTGACCGGTGCCCCCGTCCTTCTGTATGATGGATATGGCCTTGTCCGCCGCCTTCCTCAGGACCTCCTCAGCGGTCTTGTAGTCCGGAGCCTTGACCCTGATAGAGTACCTGGGCGAGCCCACGTAGCGGATGTCCAGCTCCACATCCTCCTCCTTGATGCTGTCCCTTGCCTTGATGAGGGCCTTCTTTATGGCACCGATGCCATCGGGGGTCGGGCACCTCAGGTCCAGGTAGCCCTTTATATCCACCTCGGGAACGGTGACGTTCTCCTGGACGATGGTCAAGAGGGGCTCCTTCCACTCTGCTGGGATCTTCAGTTCCTCCAGGATCTCCTCACCATAGGCGGCGATGTCCTCCATGGCGGCGTAGATCTCCCCGTACTCCTCTTCCATGGGGAATCCGACCTTCTCATAGGCATCGTCCAGGGACTTTCCGATCTTTTTGGCCACAAGCTCCAGGAGTTTCTCGGCCTTCTGGGCCCTCTTCCACTCCTGCATCTTGAGCTTCTTCTGGCTCTCGGCCACCCGGCGTATGGACATATCAATGTGGCCCTTGGCCCGGTTGACCTTCATGACCTTGGCGACGGTCTTCTGGCCCTCCCTTACGAAATCACGGATGTTCTTTATCCAGGTGGAGGCCACCTCGGAGATGTGGATGAAACCCTCCTTGCCCTGGTATTCGTCCAACTTGGCAAAGGCGCCGTGGGCGAAGACCTTTGTGACAGAACAGATGACCAGATCGTTTTCCTCAGGAAAATCCTTTTTCTTCTTTACCAAAGAGATCACTCCAAAACCGCAACGATTTTGGTACGAATGCTGGCCTTTCCCCCACCGCATTTTGCCAGGGTCTTCCCGCATACTGCGCACTTGACGTTGGAGGACGCCGAGCCGAACATGACCTGCTCGTTGCCGCAGTCCAGGCAGCGGACCCGCAAAAATCTGCTCTTTGGTTTATTTACGACGTCTGGGGCCCCCATGACCTCACCTCTCCACCAGGTCCAGGGTCTTGACCCTGAAGCCCTTGACGGACCGGGATTTTTTACAGCTCTTGCACTGGAGGACAAGGCTGACCTTCTTGGTGGGTTTTGCCCCTGAGGGCAGGGCCCTGGGGAATCCACCATAACCTGCCAGGACCCGCCGGAACTGCCTCTGACCGGCCTTGAGCTCCGAGGCCTTCCTCTTCTTGACCTTTATGACCTCATGAATGGTGTGGGTCCTGCATTTGGGACAGTAAGTCCTCTTCTCTTTAGGCATCTTCATATTTAAAACCTCAATGAAGGAGTGTCAGATGATAGAATCCCTACCCTTTATATATTTTGCGCACCCCTGGAATATCCAGTGACGAATCGCCTGGGGGTGCTCAAAGGATGGAATACTCAGACTGGAAAGGGCTCTACAAAGAAATCCTCAGGGATTTCGCCTTCTCTGAGGAGAGGGACCGGGAGGCCGCCCGGCTGCTGGATTCCCTCCTGGAGGTCTCCGATACCGGCATCCTGGGGGAAATAATCAGAGGGAAATCCGTGGTGGTCTTCGGCGCCGGCCCCTCCCTGGAGGAGGTGGAGGACTTCCCCCAGGGTCCAAAGATAGCCGCCGATGGGGCCACCTCCTATCTCCTCGAGAGGGGGGTCATCCCTGACATCGTGGTCACCGACCTGGACGGAAGGATGGAGGACCTGATAAGGGCGGCCCATGGGGGAGCGGTCATGGTGGTCCATGCCCACGGGGACAATCTGGACAAGCTGGTGGAATTCGTACCGGACCTCATGGAAGTGGCCACGGTAATAGGTACCTGCCAGTGCCGTCCGGTGGGCAAGATCTGGAACTTCGGGGGGTTCACCGATGGGGACAGGGCCGTCTTTCTGGCCGACCACCTGGGCGCCCGAAAGATAGCATTATATGGAATGGACTTCAAAGGGGAGATAGGCAGGTATTCCTACTCGGCCGATACCGAAGTGAAGAGGAAAAAACTGGCCTGGGCCGAGGGGCTCGTGAAGCTTGTCATGGACCAAAGAAAGAAGAGAGGGCTGGACTGAAGATGGTGGACATAGTCGTGGTGGCCAACCGGGGCCAGTACAACCACAGGATTTACCGCACCCTGAAGTACCTTGGGGTGGGGGTCAAGCTGGTCCAGAACAGTATAACCATTGAAGACATGGAGAAAGAGGCGCCAAAGGGCATCGTCATCGGGGGTGGCCAGTACCTGGAGGCCAGCGGCAACTCCGGGGAGATCATCAAGCGGTACCACGAGGATATCCCCATCCTGGGCATATGCCTGGGCCACCAGCTCATGGCCAAACTCTTCGGCGGTGAGGTCAGGACCGCGGAGATCGGAGAGTATGCGGAATCAGAGATAATCGTAGATGACGAGGACACAATACTGAAGGGGGTCGGTCCCTCCTTCAAGGCCTGGGTATCCCACAAGGACGAGGTTTCGGCCCTGCCCGAGGACTTTATGGCCCTGGCCCACTCCGACACCTGCCCCATAGAGGCCATGCGCCACGAGAGCCTCCCCCTCTTCGGGGTCCAGTTCCACCCCGAAGTGGAGCACACACCCAAGGGGCCGGAGATATTCAAGAACTTTTTGAGGGAGTGCGGGCTTTGAAATGAGCACCTTACAATAAGTGTGAAAGAAGTTATAGTGGGAGATAATGATAAGTGGGAAAATGACCGAAGTGGACATCATTGCCGAGGTGGATACAAAAGGTAGGGTGACCGTGCCCAAGGAGGTCAGGGAGATGTACGGCATCGAACCCCGGGACAGGATAAGGCTGAGGGTCCTTGAGGCCCTTCCCAGGAAATCCTTTATGAGAGAATGCAAGGGCGCCTTGAAAGGCGCCGGCGATGCGGTAAAACTGCTCCACCAGGAGTCGCCCTTCAGATAACCATGCGATATCTTGATGCCAGCATCCCCCTGTGCGTTATGACGGGGGAACCCGAGGAGCACTATCCGGGATGCGCCGGGATAATGGAAAGGGTGGAGGCTGGCAGGGAAAGAGTTTCAACAAGCGTCTTCACTGTGGCGGAGATAAGACATATCCTGGAGAAGAGGGAAAAGATAGGGCAGAAAAAGGCCACCAGGATGGTCCTCTCCCTCCTGGACTGCCTGGGTTTGAAGCTCCTGGACGCAGAGGCCATGGTGTGCCGGGAGGCCCTGGAGACGGCCGACAGGTTCAAAGTGGATTTCGTGGATGCCTGCAACGTCTTGACCATGAGGAGAAACCGATTAAGAGAGATCTATTCCCTGGACGAGCATTACGACCGCTTTCCGGACATCAAGAGGCTGCTTTGAGGCCTTTTCAGCAGAACACCTGTTGCCGACCTGTCCTATATCCAGTGCCATGTCATATGGTACCTAGAGGAGTTCCCCTGGATAGATGATGGTCTCTGCTATCCCCCTGAACTCTCCTTCCACGATCACCGGGTACCAGGTCACCACCTTGGTCCTGCCCTTTTTGGTCTTTTTCTTTACAAAGGGCTCCCTCCGCCCGGCCCGGAACTCCTGGTACATCCGCCGGATCATCTCACAGCTTTCCGGCCTGTGGCAGTCCAGGAGGTGGCGGCCCAGGTCGGAGTCCGTGCGCTTGCCTGATTCCAGGGATGCCCGGTTGAAGAACCTCTCCACCATCTCCTCGTCGGCAAACTCCACCCTGAAGGGCAGGAGGTCCAGGATGGCCCTGTAGATCTTCTCGTCCGTCATACAACCCTCATTACCCACTTCTCAAATATAAAGGCCAGCCCTAGCTTATATATAACCGGGAGGGGCAACTTTTCCTCATGAACCGGGGCATCGCCGGACTGATGGGCATCATCGCCGCCATGATCGCCGTCGGTACCTACGGATTTCACCTCTACGAAGGCTGGAGCCTCTACGAGTCCTTCTACTTTGTGGTGGTCACCCTCACCACCGTGGGCTACGGCGACCTGGTCCCCACCACGCCCCAGGGCCGGCTGGTGGCCCTCCTCCTCCTCCTCTTCGGGGTGGGGGCTGTCCTCACCATCATCCCCCTGGTCTTCAGCTACTTCATCGAGCGGGGCATCCGTTCTGCCCTGGGGGTGGAGACCACCCCGAGGATGAAGGACCACATCATCCTCTGCTGGTACAACGCCTTCAGCGACCAGGCCATGGAGGACATAGGCACCCATGGTATCCCCTATATGGTCATCGAAAAGGACGAGGAGGCGGTATCCAGGCTCCGGGACCTGGGCATCCCCTATGTCCGGGGCGACCCCGGGGATGAGCTCTCCCTGAAAAAGGCCTCCATAGAGGATGCCAGCACCATCATCCTGGCCTCCAGGAAGGACTCCGAGAACGTCTTCACCACCATAGCTGCCAAGAACCTCAACCCCGGCATCCGGGTGATAGCCAGGGTGAACTCCGAGGAGACCATCCCCATCCTGAGACGGGTGGGAGCGGACACCATCATCGATCCCCAGGAGATAACCTTCGTGACCCTGGTCAACAGCGCCCTCTCCCCCTATGCGGCCGACCTCCTGGACAAGATCTCCCTCTTCAAGGACATCAACCTGGGCCAGTTCCAGGTGGCCGCCGATTCCCAGGTGGCCGGTCAGACCATCGCAGAGACCCGGTTCCGGGACAGGACCGGTGCCTCCATCGTGGCCATCTGGATGAAGGACGAGATGCACCCCAACCCCCCCGCTGACACCATCCTGGAGGAGAACTACGTCCTCCTGGTCCTGGGGACCGACACCCAGCTCAAGAAGGCCAAGGCCCTGGTGGAAGGCCACATGGAGCACCGGGAGGTGGTGGAGCGCAAGAAGGAGATCCAGGCCAGGAGCATGGAGGCAGCCAACGAGATCAGGGTCAGAATGCCCAAGGTCCTCCTGAACCTCATGGTCATCTTCGGCCTCTTCGTGGCAGTGACCGTGGTCATGCCCTCCCTGACGGCCCTGATGAACCTCATCCCCCACGGGGGCGGTGTCATCGCCACCATCCTCCCCCTGATGGTCTGGATGGTCATCGGCCTCATCACCTTCTCCATGCTGGAGGACATCAGGATACTGCTGAACGTCATGTCAGGAATCCTGGCAGAGCTTTTGCCAGGCAAGACCAACGGCAAGGGTCTCGGGAGGGCCTTAAAGGACATCATCTATGCAGGGATCATCGTGCTGCTGCTGGCCATCGTCTCCCCCTTTACCAGCGGGGCCCCCACCTTGGTCAGGAACGCCCTCTCCGTCCTGGCCGTGGCCCTGCCCATCTTCTTCATCTATGATGCCAGCACCATCCTCTACCGCTATCTCAGCATCGTGGTGGACAGGCTCTCAGAGAGGATCGCCGGGGAGGTGGAGAGGAGGTGAAGGACCACGTTATCATCTGCGGTTTCGGCTACAACGGCCAGAGGGTGGTGGAAGAGCTCAAGATGCAGCGCATCGATTACGTGATCATCGAAAAGAACGAGGAGGTCCTCTCCAGCTTCTACGAGGCCGGCCCCCAGGTCCTCTACAAGAACGTGGCCATCACCAATGGGACCCATCGGAAGATCATCAAGGAGGACGCCAAGTCAGAGGAGACCCTGCTGAAGGCGGGGGTCCTGGAGGCCAAGGCGGTCCTCATCACCGTGGGCAGCGATGCCGAGGCCGCCTTCATCTCCCTCATGGCCCGCAACCTCAACCCCTCGGTGCCCATCATCGTCAAGGCCGAGAAACTGGAGTCCATGAGGCGCATCTACCAGGCCGGGGCCACCAAGGTCATATCCCCCTCGGTCATTGGGGGGAAGATGGCGGCCAGGGCCGCCATCAAGCCCATCGTAGCTGACTTCATCGACCGGATAACCTTCATGAAGGACTTCGAGATCGCCAAGATCCAGGTGTCCAGGGACTCGGGCTTCTATCACAAAAGCATAAAGGACCTCAAACTCTCTGACAGCGACGTATCCGTCCTGGCGGTCCACAGGGAGGGTTCCCTCATCCACAACCCTCCCCCGGATACAAGGCTTGAGGAGGGGGACACCCTGGTGGTCCTGGGGCCCAGCAAGGAACTCAGCGAAATGGCCCGGGGTTAAGGACCTACCTGCCCTTCCACCGGTATTTCCTCTCCCGCCTCTGGGTTGTTGACCTATAGGCCAAGGCCAGGGCAAGGACGATGACGGCCAGGATGACGATTGCCTTTATGGGGCTCCTCCTCCGGGGGATGTCCGGTATCAGGGGCGCAGAGGTGTCCTCCGGGGAGGGGGGCACTTCCTCCACCGCCTCTTCGCCTTCTCCCACGGTGGCGTTCACCTCCCCTTTCCCGGTCTCCCCCCCAGTGGCCGGGGTCGTCGGGAGAGGAGTGGGGGCAGGGGCCCCGCCGATGAAGACCTCTATGGACTCCTCCGTGGGATTGCCGAAGATATCGGTGGCCCGTATCGTGATGGTATGGTTTCCCTGGGGATAGGTGGTGGTGGTCCAGTTCCGGGGGAGGGACCCGCCGGCAAAGGCCCCGTCGATCTCGATCTCTATCTTCTCGACCTCCTCGTTGAAGGAGGCATCGATGGTGACCGTCCCTGACACCACGTCCCCGTCCCTGGGGCTTAGGAAGGTGATCTCCGGTGGTTTCTCGTCTGGGGAGGCCACGAGTTTAACCTGCCTGCCTGCCCCCACCACTAGGTATGAGCCCCCGGAGGAGACGTCCGCCGCATAGACGGGGCTGCCGGTATCGATATGCCAGAGGTTCATGAACCTCCCGTCCAGGGAGTAGACGGTTCCGTCGGTGAGGCCCACCGCCAGGAGATCCCCATCGGGGGACACCCCCAGGCCCAGGGGCTCCCCCTGGTAGTACTTGGTCCTCTCCTCACGTCCGTCCTTCAGGAGGATAAGCCTCGACCCCTCCATGGTCACCACCACAACGTCCCCCACCACCTCCACGTCGTTTATGAATTTCCTGGTATTGTACTCCCAGACCAGACTTCCCCCCTGGTCAAAGCAGTAGACATGGCCGTCGGCCGCACCTGCGGCCACCAATCTGCCGTCCCCTGAGATGCCCACCCCCTGGACCGAGAACTCGGTGTTGTACCTCCAGATCTCGCCTCCCCGGTCATTGAAGACCCTGACGAAGCGGTCGGAGGTACCCGTCACGATGCGGTCCCCGCCATGGCTGATCCCCACGTCCTCGATGTTCAGGAGGGTCCTCTTCCACACCACATCCCCCTCACCCCTGAGAAGGTAAAGCTCCGTCTCGTCCCCTGCCACGATGCGGTCCCCCCCGGGGGTCATGTCCACGGCCTGGAGCAGGGACTCCGTGGAGAGGTTCCAGAGCTGGGAGCCGGTCCTGTTGAGGCCGTAGAGGAACCCGTCCTCAGAGGAGGCCGCCAGGAGGCTGCCGTCGGCAGATATGGCCACCCCTGTAACTGCCCCGCCGGTGGTGTAGGACCACAGCACCCGGGGCTGGTCCCCCCCGGCAGTGGCACCCAGGACCCCGGGGGGACAGTTCAGCAAAAGCGTCAAAACCGCCCACACCCATACCGATTTATTCATATATACAGCCTGTCCATTGTCCATATATTTAAGTTTAGGTGTTAGAGGATGATAGAGGACCAGATCATAGGGATCCTGAAGGGCCTCCCGCCCCCGGTGGTGGTGGCCTTTATCGCCGCCTTGCCGGTATCCGAGCTCCGGGGCGCCATACCGGTGGCCCTCCAGGTCTATGGGATGTCCCCGGGGGAGGCATACATCATCGCGGTCCTTGGCAACCTCATCCCGGTGCCCGTACTCCTCCTATTTCTGGGTACTGCGGAGAGGTGGCTGAGGAGGTTCAAGGTCTTCGACATCTTCTTCCAGTGGCTCTTTAACCGCACAAGAAGGAGGACCGGGAAAAAGATAAAAAAGTACGGTGCCCTGGGCCTCATCCCCTTTGTGGCGGTGCCCCTGCCTGTAACAGGGGCCTGGACCGGGGTGGCCGCGGCCTACGTCTTTGGCATCAGGTTCGCCTATGCCTTCCCTGCCATCGTCCTGGGTGTCCTTTTGGCCGGTGTCATCGTGCTCTCGGCAACCCTGGGGGTCTCCTATGCCTTCCCCTTCTGAGGGGACCGGTGCCTGACCTTCACCGCAACCCCTTTCCTGAAGCCCGTCATCTCATCACCTGATAAGAGGGTCTTCCCGGTGGCCAGGAGGGTGTCGTCGCCGTCCACCACCACCACCTCCTGGTAGGGCCGCAAGGACGGGTCGCAGTCCGTGACAAAACCGGCAAAGACGCTCTTGCCATCCCTCACATACCCTGCCGCCTCCTGGTCGGAGACCACCACCCGGTTCCTCGGGTAGGGCAGGGAGAGGAGCCTTTTCGCACCTTCCCCGGTGGGAACCAGGAGCCCATCGGAGGCCCGTCCGGTGAAGAGGAGGGTCCCTTCCAGGTATATCCTCCTGAGCCTGCCGGTCCTGGCCCACTCCGCTCGGGTCCCTTCGGGGAAGAGGGCCCTTCCCGCCCCTGGCCCGAACTGGTAGTCGGCCATGGCCCGTATCTTCAGGATATCGTCGCCCTTCCCAAGGGACGGGATGTCACGGATAATCTCCCCTTCCAGTCCCAATCCCTCAAGGGACTCGTGGAGGAGGACCCTCTTGAAGTCCCCGGCATACTCCCTGGCCGCGGAGGCCATGAAGTCCAACTGCTCCCTGTCGGGCCCGGCGGGGGAGACCTGCTGGCTCAAGGGGTAGACGTCGTCGATCTCGGTGGGGACCACCCCGAAGATCGGAGAGAGCACACAGATGTGGTAGTCCCGGTTGCTGAAGGTGCCGTAATGGTGCGAGTAGGGCGTCCTGGAATCCGGCAGGAGGACCAGGGCCTTGCCCCTATCTCTTATCCAGGTGATGCGTTCCAGGTGGCGGCGGACCTCGGGCCTTTGAAGGGATTCGGGGCCGGAGTAGAAGAAGGCGCTGTTTTTTGTCACCGGGTCATGCCTCTCTACAATCTCGTATCCCAGGGCGGCCTTCAGGCCCTCCAGGAGGGCGGGATGTGACCTGGCCCTTTCCTGGACCAGCTCCCATAATGACCCTTGGGCCATGGCGTTTTTTACCCTTTTCATCTCCTCCAGGGTTGCGTGGAGGTTGTGTCTGGCCAGGAGGTTTGTCCTTTCCTCTTTTGAGAGGGACAGCAGGTCCTGGGGGGTATGGCCGGAGCAGACCGGGCAGGAGCAGGGGAACTCTACCATGGAAGCCAGATGGAGGGTCCCCCGGGGGGTGATGTAGCGCCCGTCCTTGGCATAGAGGGCATAGGCTGCCGAGTCGAAGAGGTCGCAGCCCAGGGCAACAGCCAGGGCAAAGACCATGGGGTGGCCGCAGCCGAAGAGGTGCACCGGGCGCTCCGGTGGGAGGAACTTCTTGGAGTGAAGGATGACCCTGGCCAGGTCGGCGTACCTGTAGTTTTCCATGAGGGGCACCACTCCCCCTATGGGGTGGATGTCGAAGTCCAGGGCCCCCATGGCCTTCGCACTTTCCTCCCTTAAGTCCAGGTAGGTGGAGCCCTGGACGGTGCCGGCCAGGAGCATGTCCCCGGCCCTCCCCGCCTCTCCGGCCCGCCTGATGGTCTCCTCCAGGTCGGCCTCGGCCCTTTTCCGGTTGACGTCCGGGGGCGTGGGGATGTCCAGGATGACTCCGATGTCGCTCCCGATTTCCTCCTGGAAGTCGATGATCTCCTGGGGGGCCACTTCCACCTCCCCGTACTTGTAGAGCTGGAAGGAACCGGAGTCGGTCATGATGAGACCGTCAAAACCCAGGAGCCGGTGGAGGCCCTTCTCTTTGGCCGCTGGCTTCAGTTCATCGTCCCGGTTTATTATGTAGGAGTTGGTGATGACCCCCTCGAATCCCATCTCCTTGATCTCGCCAGGGGGGACCTCCTGGTACCTGGGGTTTATGACCGGCAGAATGGCGGGGGTCCGGA